>NZ_JADEWX010000062.1 GCF_015207395.1 Nodosilinea sp. LEGE 07088 | reverse complement strand
TGGTTTGGTAGGATGCAGGAAACATATTGGTTTAGGGGAGCTGCACTGAGGCTCCCTATTTTTTGTCCCCTTTATTGTCTCAAAGCCCTGTACCGCATGACGTTGAGTACCCTTGTCACCCGTTAAGGTTCTACATCGTCTATTTCTCGACCAGGTAAGGAAGTTTGAGGATGGATTGGATAATAATGAGGAAATTGGAGTTTATTTGGCCTCTTCAGCTGATGGTAGATGTCTTCGTGTAGAGAAGATTGGCTACAGGGATCCATACTTCATTATTCTAGAGGGCCTTATCAATGATGATCAAAAGGCAAAGTTGATTCAGCATGTGACACAAATAAGTGTTTTATTCATTCCACTTCGTGTTTCTTCTTCGGAGAATAGACAACCAAGACGGTTTGGGTTCGAAATTCCTGATGAGAATCCGTAATTTAAGTAATTGTAGGGTGATCACTGCCCACCTTACCACCCAGCTATCACCAGTCCATCAGGAATATTGACTTAGAGCATCTTCCAAAACCTCCAAATATCCGATTATCGACGCACCTACACTCCTGGTGGGGCAGATTTTCTTGTCCTGGTTACCTTCAACAGCAGACCAATCTTCGCAGAAACCGACAACAAAATGTCTTTGATTGGCTACAGGAGATTAGGATGCAAGCGAAAAAGAAGAGACAGCAGCTGAGTTTGTGAGGGGGGGTGCTGGTGGGTAGTGCTCTGTGTAACATGAGTTCTGTGAAATACCACAGAACTTGACGTTTTCAAGCTTGCGTCGTTTGGTTCAGGAGAACATGTATCCATCGGATTGGGGCGGTAGGGATGAGGTGCCTTTGGAAGATGTTGAGTTCGGGGATGAGTAAGTTTGGTGCGTCTTACTATGTAAAACACTACATGGATAAGTTATTTCAGCTCAGCATTTCTTCTTCATCTTCAGCAGATAGGCCAATAGAGTTACCCAACAGACCAACCAATTCAGGTGCCTCATGATACCTATCAAGATTGTCCAACAGCTTTTTAGGAAGCTCTAGAAAAGCTTTGATTTTTCTCACTCTTTCTACATACTTTTCAATATGAACCCTTTCCATTCTTGAGCCACTTAATTCCTCTCCATTTGTGGCAGTAACTTTTGGCTTGTAGTGGACTATGCTGTTTCTAATATCAATCACTTCTTTCAATTCCTGACCTGGAGAAGAATCAAAAGGCAATTTGTATTCTTCAAGAAAAATGCATGGAACAACTTGCCACTTCTTCTTGAGATCAGCAGGCTCGATTATACTAAAAACATCTTTTCGGCCAGACTCTATGCATTTAATTGACAAATACAAGTTTATCAAAGCTTCTAATAAAGCTGTCGTTAAAACCGCTGCGTTGACAAATATAGAATTTAGCTGATCAGAAAGCTCTATTGCTTTTTTGTGCTTTACGGTTATCACCGCAGAATCAACTTCTGAAGGCACCCAGTCAGGTGTATGCTTTGCTATCAGATCAATAAGATTTTGGTCTTCGGCAGATAGCTTGAGGTTTTCTGGTTCAAAGCTTATCTTGTTATAAGAGAGGGTGTGAATATTAAGCTTGTTAAGTTTTTCCTCCAAGTCACTAAGCAGATCAGACTGGTAATTCAAAGATTTAGCTATGATTAAGTGATGGATTGTGAATTTTATTCCGTTGTATTCGACTTCGGTTAATGTCTGGAAATCTTGTCGCTTTTTCATTGTTTGCGTTATTCCGTGTTCAAAAGAAAGAGACAGCGGTTGAGTTTGAGGGAGGGAGTTGGTGGTGGGTGACTAGTTGGGTGGTGGGCAATGCCCACCCTACGGCTGTAATAGGGTTGCATGCGGTTGGGGCATACGGTTGAAATCACCGATCGCATCAAGTATTCTATGTAACGCGGGGAATGAGCTAGGCGGGGAATGAGAGAGTTAGTGGCTCTCCCAAACCCCTAATCATTCCGACTTAACCACGCTAAGCCGAAATGACTGGACTCATTTTAAGAGATCTAGCCCATCGGTTTCGCACCTTTACGGAGTGCTAGGTAAGTTCCCCGTTTTCCTGACCATAAAAGGTGAACAGCATGACCTATGAGTTCAAACTGCCCGTGCGGCAGCAAGAAGTAGTGCGCCTGATTGCCCTGGGCGACTACGCAGCGGTACGAGACACGATTCATCAGCTCGGGGCGATTGGCTACGCTGACCTCGATCGGTGGACCAAGCTGATGCCCACCGGCAGAGAAGGCGAGTATATCTCGATACACACCCGACGCTACGCCCCCGCAGCAGACTAGCGAACGCAAGAACCCCTAGAGATTTACTCTCTAGGGGTTCTTGCTTGACTGACCCAACTTCCAAGCTTCGCCTTGGCATGGATAGCGGCAGGCTCTGCCTTCTAAAAGCGTGTGGCAGAGCCACTTTGAGGGCATTTCCAGGTAGAACCTGGAAACGAGGAACCGAAAACTGAGGGAATCAAGTTTCAGTCGGGCGTTACTTGATTACAAAGCCCCATTCATAAGTAACGCTATGAAGAAATCAAGTTTTGCTTAGGCGTTACTTAACTATGGCATCGCATAGATAAGTAACCTTGTCAGAGAATCGAGTTTTCTACGAACGTTACTTATCCATCGCCTGTCGTTATCGAGTAACGTAGCTCCGTAATCGAGTATTGTGCCGGGGTTACTCGATGCGCTCCCTAGTTTTGCCCATGCGATCGAGCGCCAACCGCCCATCCCCTCGCAGGAGTTGCACAAGTAAACAGAATACTCAACGGGAGTATGTCACATCTAAGCCCTCACCCGAAATCCCTCTCATAAACTTGAGTTCGTTACAAGCTTCGACTTGTGGGAAACAAGCTTGCTGTCCCCTCCCTGGAGGGGCTAGGGGTGGGTTTGTCCGGGCCATTAACCAGGTTATCCGCAGGAAACGGTCGGTTTAATGTCACCGGTTCGACCCACCCCGCCCTTTGGGCACCCCTCCCTGGAGGGGACGGCGTTCTCTCGAACTGACGTTCTCATAAGCTTGGGAGAGAGACTTTGAACCTCATGTCCCCTTGGGAGAAGGGGCTGGGAGATGAGGGCCACTCAGGGTATTCGCAACATGACATGCTTTCATATTCACGATCGACGCGAGTATGAAAGCCCGCTGACCTTTAGACGCCTATCGCTTGTTCTATTGCTTAAAAATACGCAAAACCTCCTTTGATTATGCTGCTCAGATTCCGTATTATTTGGGGGTGCACAGGGTAGACCCATTTGCCATAGTCAAAGGGCAAACCACTATGGGGCATTCTACCAATGGGCAGAGCAAAAAGAGGTTCAAAAGTAGTAGAACAGGCACAGAAACGTGCGGCGGGCATGCGATCTATTAACACTAAGTTAGATCTGGGCAATGGCCTGACCCTGGCCGAATATAACCAGGCTATTGATGCTGTACAAGCCAGCATTGACGCCTACAACGAGGCTCTATCTCAGGTAGACAATGCCTCCAATGGTGTGCAGGCCGGGGAGAAAAAACTGCGGGACTTGTCGGAGCTAATGTTGATAGCTGTTGCGGCCAAGTACGGCAAAGATAGCTCTGAATATGAGATGGCGGGCGGCACTCGCAAGAGCGATCGCAAAAAACCAAAGCCTCGGCAGATGAAGGCCGCTTAGCTAATTGGAATTCCTAAAAATCGTTGCTACCCGCACCCCTTTTGTCTCGGTCAACTGTCTGAGACAAAAGGGGTTTAGCTTTGGCTGCAAAACTCGTTCGTAGTTCTGCCTTCTGAAAGCAGGTGACAGAGACACTTTGAGGGCATTTCCAGGCAAGTAGCTGGCAACGAGTACCGCTTAATCTAACCTGAATTCGGGTTAAGTCTTCCTCGTTTAGAACCAGGCCAATCTTCCCCTCCGTGGAGGGGCTAGGGGTGGGTTGGTCTTAGCCATTGCCCGACTTATCCGTAGAACACAGCAGCCTTGATGTCAGCGTTTTGACCCACCCCGCCCTCCGGGCACCCCTCCCAGGAAGGGAAAGTATTATCCCGAACTGAGGTTAATCTAGGTCCTGGCCGATCATAATCCGGTGGCCATCCAGGGTTCTGAGGCCAAATTCACGCATGCCCCAGGGTTCATCGCGCAGGGGTTTAATCAGTTCTACGCCCTTAGCGGCGACGCTGGCGTAGTAGTCATCCACGTCATCCACCACAAAATAGCCAAAGTAGGAATGGTCGCCCAGGTCGCGGGGCGGGGTGGCATCGGGGCAGTGCCCGGCCATAATGCGGCAGTTATCGCGCACAAACATGCGCCAGCCCGGGTCGCCAATGTCGTGGATTTCAAACTCGAGCACATCCCGATAGAAGGCGGCAGACGCCTCCAGGTCAAGGACGGCTAAGACATACATGGTGCGATCGATCATTCCGATTGCCCTCCACCTTGTAGGGGGATACTGCGCTCATCTTAGATCATTTGTACCTATTTCCAATCCTGGGGGTGCATAGCGTAATATTGACTCCCAAACGCCTGAACCACGGCATCTAGAAAGTAGGTGACGCCATCCCCTGAGAGGTGCATAGCGTGATATTGACTCCCAGACGCCTGAACCAGCTGGTGTTAGACACCTGGGGCCAACGGTTTCACTGATTCATCGCGGTGGGCTACGACAGGTTGATCGCTGCCCCTTCCGCCTCGGTTTCTGGCTTGCGGGTGAGCAGGTAGATCAATATTTCGAGCTGGACCTGGTATGAGAATAAGCTAGCTTTCTGAGCGGTGTTGGGATGAAGCAAATCAACAGGGCGATAAAACGGACCAATGTTCCTTTAAGGGTGTCAAAACCCTGGCGGGGGCTGCCCTGGGTGTTGGCTATCGCTCTGGTGCTGCGGCTAGGGGTGGCCTTGGTCTCAGAGCAGATCTATCACCCTGACGAAGTCTTTCAATACTTGGAACAGGGTCACCGCCTCGCCTTTGGCTATGGGGCAGTGCCCTGGGAATATCGGTTCGGCCTGCGCAGTTGGATCTTGCCGGGGCTAATTGGTGGGGTGCTAAGCCTGTGTGGCTATCTGGGGTTGGATCAGCCCCAGTTCTACATGGCGCTGCTGGAAAGTCTGGGCTGTTTGCTATCCCTCAGCCTGGTCTATGGGACCTACCGCATCGGGCGGGGGCTGGTTTCAGAAGAGGTGGGCCGTCTGGCCTGTGTTTTAACAGCTGGGTGGCATGAGCTCATCATCATGGCCCAGAAGCTGACGCCAGAAGTACTGGGGGCTTACTTGCTTGTGGGGGCCGCAGCGCTGCTGGTGGGTCAACCCAGGGCAAAAACCGCCCTCTTGACCGGGATCTGCGGCACCGGGGCGATGGTATTGCGGTTACAGTACGCCCCGGCGGTGGCCATAGTGGCGGTGGCGACTTCTTTTTTCTGGCCCCGGCGACTGGTGGTAATGGCGGCGGGGGGCGGGGTGGCCATGCTGCTGTCCGCCGGGTTGGTGGATGGGTTTACCTGGGGGGTGTCCTTCGTCTCGTTCTACCACAACTACCTGTACAACAAGGTTTATGGCCTCAGCAGCAGCATCTGGGGAGCCCAATCGCCCTGGTTTTATCTGCAGCATCTGGCCCAGCAGTCGGGGGGGCTATTTTTAGTGGCCATAATTTACGGCGTGCTCCGCCCTGGCCGCAAGCCCTGGCTGATGGTGGCCCTGGTGGTAAGTCTGTTGCTTCCCCATAGCCTGATTGCCCACAAGGAGTATCGGTTTATTTTTGCCATCGTGCCGTTTTGCCTGGTGCTGAGTGCGATCGCCCTCAGCGATCTGGGCCGATGGCTGGGCCAGCGGTCATGGCCCTGGGGAATTACGGCCACGGCGCTGGTGCTGGCTGGCTCAACCTGGGGACTGATGGTCAATACCCATTATTTATCTCGCCAGGATGGGGTGCAGGCGCTGCTTTTTCTGCATGACCAACCGGCTTTAGTCTCGGTGCTGAATCTTTATGGCCACTGGTATGACACCGGGGGCTACTACCACCTACATCGCAATGTACCAGTGTTTCTGCCGGAGCATTTGGCCACCATTGAACTGATTGACCTGGCAAACTACTTCAGCCATATTTTGTGTTCGGTGGACCAGGGACCCATAGATGGCTTTGAAACAATTGCCCAATTTGACTCCATCGAGGTGCGCCAGAACAGTCTGGGTACGCCCCCCTCGATGTTGGACATGGACACCCACACGATCTTTCAGTGGGGGGTGGAGGATGTGTTTCAGCCCCGCATCACTCCTCGCTTTTAGGGCTGTGGCAGGCAGTATGGCAACCGTGACCAGGCAGACCCGCAAAGACCGCTTAGCGGAGTGGCATCGTGTCAGCAGTCTGAGGGCCAGCAGTTTCACTAATTCATCGCGGTGGGCTGCGACAGGTTGACCGCTGTACCTACCGCCGCGGCCTCTGGCTTGCGGGTGAGCAGATAAATCAGTGGCCCAAAGGACCCCGCCACCAGGGTAATCAAAATCCAGGGCCAGGGGTTGCGCCCGATCGCTTTGGCGTCTTGCCACAGCCACACCAGCACTAGAGTGAGCGCGATCGCCAGGTCGACCAAGACTTGGGTGGCCCCAAAGCTCTTAAAGTGGGGCGCGAGAATGCCCCAGTAGCCGTGGTACCAGAGCGCGGCGGCGGTGAGGGCGCCAAACAAGATCAGGGTAATTGCAAGTAGGCTGCGTTGCATGGGGTCACCTCTTAGGTTGTGATAGGTTCAGTATTGAGCGCCCACGTTATAGAATCAATTACCTCAGAGGTAATATCGCCAGTGCGCTGCCCCAGGTTTGGCCATTGGTCACAACCGATGTCCCAGGCGCAATGGCCAAGGCTATATCGGGCCGATCGCAACGGGCCAATCTTCGCGCATCCTATGACGACCCATCCGCTACCTACCACCCTGCGCCAGGTGCGTAAAGCCAGTCGGCTCAGCCAGCTCGAGCTATCGCTGCGCCTGGGCGTGTCCCAGCGCCATGTCAGCTTTGTCGAGAGTGGCCGGGCCAACCCCAGCCGCGAATTGCTGATGGCCTGGCTGCAAGAACTCGACGCACCGCTGGTGGTGCGCAACGAGGTCATGCTGAAGGCGGGCTATGCCCCGGTCTACAGCGCCACGCCCCTGGGCGATCCGGCCCTGGCCCAGATTGACGAGGCGCTGGGACAGCTGCTGACCGCCCACGACCCCATGCCCGCCCTGGTGATCGACGCCCACTGGAATGTGCTGCGCCTGAACCGGGGTGGGCAATGGCTGGCGGCGACGCTGATGCCCTGGGCGGCTGAGCTCGCCGCCACTGAACCCGTCAATGTGCTAGATCTCTTGGCCCACCCCGAAGGATTTACTAAACCGATTGTCAATCTACCGGAGATGGGGCCAGCGTTTCTGGCCCACCTGCGCCATGAGGCGGCGATACAGCCTGCGATCGCCCCCAAAGTAGAGGCCTTTGCCGCTCTGCTGCGCGATCGCATAGGCGAACAAAACCTCCACAAAATCGAGCCCCAGCCCACTGCCCCGGTGCTGACCACTCGCTACCGTACTCAGTATGGGGAACTGGCCTTTTTTAGCATGTTTACTACCTTCGGTACGCCCCAGGATATTACGCTGGCCTCATTACGGGTAGAGCATATTTTTGCCGCCGACGAAGCCACCCATGCGGTGCTGAGAGCACAAGTTCACTAATGGAATAAACGTCATGCAGTTCTTTTATGTGACCCTCAACAACTCAGAAGAAGCCCGTCAAATAAGCCATAGCCTGCTTGAGAATAAGCTGGCGCTCTGCACCAACTGGTTCCCTATTACCTGTGCCTATCGCTGGGAAGGGAAGGTGGTGGAGGAACCAGAAGTTGTCTTGATCATTAAGACCCAACCGTCCTACAGACAGGCGATTGAGGCCGTGATCCAAGAGCATATCGACTATACAAATTGCGTCGCTGCACTCGCCGTAGAGTCGGTTAATGACAGTTTTCTCAGCTGGCTGAATATGGAGATTCCCCAGGAACTCCAGGAATCTCGACATCAAAAGCACTAGATTGAGTCCCATAGGCAAGGCTCTAGCTATGGCTGCTGTTGACCCCAATCGGTCACTCGAACAACTGCTCATCACAACCAGTGGTAGACATGGAATTAACTGAAATCTGGCGGTACCCGGTTAAGTCCATGCTGGGGGAGTCGTTAGAACAAGCCAACATCGGTCCCGGCGGTATTGAAGGAGACCGGCGATGGGCGGTCGTAGACGCCGAGTCTGGCGTATCGTTGAGCGCAAAACGATACCCCGACCTACTACGCTGTCGAGCCTGGACGAGGGATAGCGAGGTGATGATCAGCCTCCCGGACGGGGGTGAATACTTAGTTGATTCCGCTGAAGTAGCGTCAGGCCTTTCCGATCTCCTCGGACGACGGGTGACTACCCGATCAGCCGACGCTACCGAAACGATCCAACACGAGTTTCCTACAGCAGTTACGAAGGGCGAAGGCGAACCCTTCCTATACGAGCCGAAAACTGAAGCATTTTTTGATTGTGCGCCGTTGCAGCTGCTAACGTCTGCAACTCTAGCTAAGCTACAGCAACGACTGCCCGATTCAATCGTCCATCGGGCCCGATTTCGCCCCAATTTTCTGATCGAAACAAGCGAAATTGGCTTTATTGAAAATGACTGGGTGAACAAAAATTTGACCCTTGGCGCTTTAAGGTGTCAGGTATACGACGACACCCGGCGCTGCATTATGGTCGCGTTAGCTCAAGGGGATCTGCCGCGGGACACCAACGTGATCCAGATGATTCTGAAAATCAACGAAGGGCGGGCGGGAGTCGCGCTGAAAACCATGGACTCCGGCACGGTGCGGTGTGGAGCCAAGGTTGAACTTCTCGCTTAGGCGACGAGATTGGGTGCCATGGGCGACCTATAGGTTCCCTATTCTGGCTATCGGGTTACCGGCGAGTTGACGTAGAGCATGGGCTCTTGCATAACGAACTGCAAACTGTAGGCTGCCAGTCGCTGGGTAATGTCTTCTTTAGCCACGTCGACCAGGCGCTTGCGTAAACTCAATGAATTTTGGCCAGAGCTAAGTAAGAAAAAGCTCACCCTGGCCCGGCTTCCCGGTTCCCCTTCCGGGTCGTATAGGGCCACCTTAGCGCTGAGGGGTTCTACACCATAAATGCCGGTAATGCTGGCCTCAATCACTTCCCGGGCCAAAGCCCGCTCTTGATCCCGCAGGGGCTGGGGAAAGTCTAAATACAATAACGCCATCACTTTACTGCCCCTAGAAATATTCTCGATATCTTTGGCCACCATCAGAGAATTAGGGGCAATGACCAGGGTATTTTTGCCCGCGACTCGAATCTTGGTCGAGCGAATGCCAATCGACTCGACCCGGCCATAGACATCTTCATCCTTAGGGTTAAAGCTGACCCGCACGTATTCTCCAGGTAGGTAGGGGCGATCGAGATAGAGCACAATTGACCCAATGACCTGGGCGATGGTCTCTCGGGCGGCAAACGATACGGCCAGACCCACGACTCCCAAACCCGCCAAAACGCTAATCAGGTTCAGATTTTGGCTTTGGGCAAAAAAGATCATGCCAAAAAATATGATAGTGGCGTTAATTAGACTTTCGACCACCAAGATAAAATCGTCGGCATCATGGTTAAAACGCTGCACAATTTTGACCCCATACAGACGAATAATCTGGTACAAGAGGCGCGATAGCAGCCAGCCAGCGTTTAGGGCTAGAGCGAGGTAGACCAAAAAGTTGAACAAGCTCAACAAGCCCGGAAAATCTTCCAACACCTTTAAATTGAGGGCAATTAGAACCAACGCGATCGTATTCGCCAACGATCGTCGATAGGGCCCAATAATTTGTCGGTAGCCTGCGGCTATATCAGCCGGGGCTAAGGAATGAATCGCGAGCTGAATGATGAGTGGAATTAATCGCCCAACCAATAAGGATATGACGATCAGCGCCATGAAAATAGCGATTTGTTGCCCAAACTCCAGCAGCCGTTGCTGCACGGCAGCATCGACTAAAAAGACCTCGCGAATAATGTCCTGAATAGCCATGGGCAGGGTTAAAGCGTTACCGGTGAGTCAACATAAACCGTCGGTTCTTGGATGGTGAACGCCAGGTTTCTCTGCTTGAGTTCTTGGCTGATAGATTCGTTCGCCAACCGCAAAAGCTGCTTGCGCAACTTGAGCGATGATTCACTGGTGCCCATGACAAAAAAGCTGACCCTGGCGCGGCTGCCGCTGCCTTCGTCTAGCTGAAACAGATGAATGCGGGTGCTGCCCGGGTCGATGCCAAACAGGTTGTTGATACTGGCCTCGACAATTTGCGTCACCAGGGCGCTCTCGCTATCGGTCAGCAATCGGGAAAAATCAATATAGATCAGCACCATGACCTTGGTGCCGCGAGACACATTTTCGATATCCTTGCGGGCCATGATGGAATTGGGGACGATCAGCAGGGTGTTAGAAACCGCCACGCGAATTTTGGTCGACCGAATGCCAATGGATTCGATCCGCCCGTAGACATCCTCGGCGTGAATGTTGAAGTTGATGCGAACGTATTCCCCCGGGGTGTAGGGCCGATCGAGGTAAAGCACAATGGTGCCAATGACTTGCCCTAGGGCTTCTTGGGCCGCGAAGGCGACGCCGGTAGCGACAATGCCTAAACCTGTCAGCAGAGCTAAGAAGTTGAAGTTGCGAGTCTGGGCAAAGATGGTGATGGCAAAAAAGCCAATCAACACATCCACAATGGTTTCAAAAATCAGGACGATGTCGTTGATCTCATCGCTGATGCGTTTGACCAGGTTAATGCCGTAGAGACGAATAACCTGTTTGGAGATGCGAGACAGCAGCCAGGCCAGGCTCAGGGTCATCGCCAGATCGACCAAAAATGCCAATAGACGGTAAAAGCCCCCGTAGCTGCGCAGAATATTGAGGCTGGCCGAGATCAGCATTAGGCTCGTGGCGGTGGCGAGAGCTCGGCCCAAGTCACCCATGATGGCGGTGTAGATGTTGCCCTGCTTAGGTGGCAGGGCGCGGGTGATGATGGCGCGCAACAGCCAGGGAATGAGGCGACCAACGCCGATCGCCGCCCCCACCAAAACAATTAACAGGCCAAACCGCGCCGCAAAAATAATCAGGGCCTGCCGGGCCTGGTCATCGAACTGAAATCTTTCCAGTAGGGCGGCAATATCCATTAAATGTTCATGGGCGACGTGATGTTGGTGGCGGTTTCTTCGATATCAAATGCCAGACCATAGCCCTTGAGCTGCTGCATCACGTTTTGACGGGCTGCCTCTAAGAGCTGCCCTCGCAGCTCCATGGAAACCTCGCCTGAACCCAGGATAAAAAAGGTAATCTGTGCCTGCACTGCCCCCTGGTTATCATCGGCGGAGTCATCTTTCGCAAGGTCGTGGAAAACAACTTCGGTTAATCGGTGGTCGAGGCCGTAGATATCTTTGGTGCTGCTTAAAATGATCTGACGAATCAAGGCTCTCTCTTCGTCGGGAATGGCGCGCTTGAAGGCCACGTTGATCAGCGAAATCACTTTCTGAGCCCCCGAAAGATTTTCGATCGCCATCTGGGCCAAAATGCTGTTGGGAATGATCACCAGCGTGCTTTTGCCGGAGAGCCTGATTTTGGTTGAGCGCCAGCCAATCGATTCGACCCGCCCAAAGGTGCCATCGTTAAGGTGGATGTAGTCATCGGGGGTGAAGGGGCGATCGAGGTAGATCATGATGCTCCACAGCACCTGCTCCAGAATTTTTTGGGCGGCCAGGGCGATCGCCACGCCGCCAATGCCTAAGCTGGCGACTAAGCCAATCAGGTTGACCTGGTGGGCCTGGGCAAAGGCAAAGAACACCACCAGGATGATCGCCCCATAGGTCAAATACTTGTAGAGCAGCAAAATTTCACTGTTGACCTTGTTTTTGCTGCGAATCGCCAGATCTAGCATGTAGACCCCAAAGTAGCGATCAAAAATGCTGAACCCCAGCAGCACCATGTTGATGGCGATCGCAATGCCGACGATCAGCTCCAGGGCATCTAGCCAAACCGCTTGCCGCTGTAAAACCAGCAGCGGCAGATCGCCCAAAATCAGCAGCAGCGTGATGCCCAACCAGTTTTGGTGGGGGCGCACCACCTGGGCATAGATCGACTTGGCCTTGTCGGGCAGAACGTTGTCTGTGACGGCTTTGATCTGGTCGGGCAAGGCATTGAGCCATCGCCGCATCACAAAAATGCCGCCGCCCAGGGTCGCCAGTAGGGCAAATGCGATCGCGATAATCTGGGCCGAAATTGAGAAGGGGGTGGAGATGTCCGCTGGAGCGCCGATATCCCCAAGCAACTCCAGAATGTATAACGGGGCAGGCATATTAGTCAGAAACAAGGGAAATTGTATCGCCGCTGCAGCTGGCCCCTAGGCGTTGAAGCTGAAGCCACATTGACAAGCCCTTACATGGTAATAGAGCAGTGCCCAGGCGCAAGGTGGATGGGCCGCTTTTTGGCTCTCAAAGTTACGCATTCTTGGAGTTGCCTGCAAACAATTCCTGGCGTTGCATCATTAAAAAATGGGGATTGCTGGGTGCAGGTATGAATCAAAAATCAGATATTCCCTGTAGGGGCGAATGGCCATTTGCCCTTACCCAAATTCATACCGTTATTCAGCAACGCCAAAAAATGAATGGTACTTGAGGACGCTACCATCGGCAGTAAGATGGTCAAAGCAATGCGTTAAGACTCTGAACCAGCGGATCTTGACAACGTTTCGAGATGCTCCGATAGGTCTCTGCAAGTTCCTGGGCAAGCTGAGCTTCTACTGCTTTGACTTCGGCTTTGGAATGGCCTTTTTCGAAAAAGATTCGATACGGCGCAGCCTGGAAGAGCCCTACCGCGAGCTCTTTTAATAAAGCGTCATCCAGCGGTTCACGCCAACCCAAGCAGTCATCATTCGTTTCCAATAACTGCATTTTAGCCTTGCAGCGAATAACTGACCGATGGGGACGATGACGATTGACTAATTCCATGAAAAGGGGTACTGCATAACGATGTCGTGCAGTATACCCATATTTTGTCGTTGAATCCAATTCACTTGAGCTACATTCTGCCCAAAAATTGGCTGGGAAGGTGAACTTATCTGCCCATAGCTCGCCCTTGGTTCTTCGGAGAAGAATCTTGGTGCTCGCCCTTCAATGAGGCAGAATAACGACGACTTGATAGTTTCAACCTATTCGGTTGTTCAAGCCGCTGCGCCAGGGTTAACGCCCCTCATTGCTGCGAGGCCATGGTCATTAACCAGCCCAAGAGCGGTTTTAACGGCTCCGGCATGGCCATGTCTCCAACGGTAACCCTGTGCTGCCGATCGCCCTCTCGAACGGTGATCTCATACTCAAATCGATCGGGTTGAGCAGAGATAGACGGGGGCGCTGTCAGATGGAAAAAGTCGGCTGCTTCTACTAACTGACGCAGCTGCGCGGCTTGATCGGAGGGCAGAGTAGCGGTATCGACCTGGAGGGTGAGCGGTATGCCGGTGTAACCACCGCTGCGTTCGACTGTGATCTGCATTTTTTGAACCCGTGATTGAGGGGCTAAATCACGCCGACCTGCTGCCAGGCGCTGCGGACGGCGTTCTGTTCGTCACTGCCATTGCCGTAGTATCCCGCGATCGCGATCGTCGCCCGGGCCGCCTCGCCGAAGGTGGCGTCGCTTTCGAGCCCGCTCTTCATCGCGACATACCAAATTTTTCCGGCTTTTTCCCAGCCGTAGCCGCCAATCGCTTTTGCCGCCAGATAAAACGCATGGTTGGGAATACCGGAGTTGATGTGAACGCCGCCGCGATCGCGGCTTCCCCGGTAGCGATCGCGGTAGTGCTTGGGTTGGGGATCGGTGCCAAAATTGGCATCATTCTCAAAGGCTTTTTCTGCTTTAAAGGTTCGCACCCCTCGAATGCCTGCCCCCGGACCCAGGACTTCTTTGCCGATATACCAGTCGGCCTGGTCAACGGTCTGGTTAGACTTCCACTGGCCGATCAAAGCGCCCATGATGTCAGCAAAGCTTTCATTCAGGGCACCAGACTCGCCGAAGTAGTCTAGCTTGCTGGTAAAATTCAAGACCCCGTGGGTCAGCTCGTGGCCCACCACATCCAGCGACCTGGTAAATCGGGTAAACAAATTCCCGTCGCCATCCCCGTAGGCCATCTGCTTGCCGTTGAAAAAAGCATTGGACATAGGGCCATTGAAGGTATCTCCCACGTGAACGCTCGAACGGAGGGGCAACCCCGCATCGTCTAATGAGTCCCGCTCGAAGACGGCCTGATAGAAGTCATAGACATCCCCGGAGTGGTCATAGGCTTCATTGACCGCTTCGTCGTCTATGGCGCGATCGCCCTCCTGACGGACCAAATTGCCAGGCAGCGGATCGCTGACGCCCCTCATATCAAATATGTAGCGGGTTTTGCCTGCGATCGGGGCCCTAGCCATCTGCTCCCCAGCTATCTCACTGATAGTGGCTGGAGCCATAAACTGCTGGCTCAGCAGCCGCCGAGCGGTCCGATATTCATTCCCCAGGGATGCCAAGGCAACCTGGCGCGCCGCTGGGTCCTCAGAGGTTTGCAACGTTTCGGCCATATAGGGCGGAACAAAGCAGCAAAGTGGATGGTGACAGAGATGCATGATGATTAACGCTAAACGACTTGAAGCACGGGCACTTTGAAGTAGCCTGGTGAAGCAGAAACATTCTGCAGAGTGACCCATACCTTGAGGCGATACAGACCCGGCTGTAGTAACCGGGCCTCAGGGAATTGGGCTGTATACGGCGGGTCGTTGCGCCCCGCCATGTGTAGGGTGATGTCTCCCAGCTTGGTATCTAATTGAGTCGACAGATGGTGGGCAACGCACTGGGCTCGATAGACAAGCTGTTGTTCTGCCAGGCTAGCCCTGGCTTCGCCTACTACATTCATAGAGACTTCCAGGATGAATGGCTCCCCGCTCTGAATCGTGCCTGGGAAGAGGGGCTGGGCTCGATCGGCGACCATGGGGGAATCGACTGGCCGAGAGCGCAGCACCCGAAGCTGGGTGATGTCTAACGCGACTGGTGTTTCTGACGTAGATTGGTCAGGGGTTGCTTTCAGCTGCTGGAACATCCAAGCTTGAACGGCTCCAGGGTCGATATCTGACCAGGTTTCAGCGGCACCGGTTTCTCGATGGTGCGCCGTGCTGCGCTGTTGGTCACGGCAAGCCTGGAACTCAACGGTGAAGGAGGCCCAGTCATGCCATGCTTCGGTTAAGGGCGGTATCAGGGGCGGCATCAAGGCGGAACTCCCGTCGATCGCTAACTCATCTAACTCATCTGGCTCGGGTGAGACAACCGATAGGGATGCGGTGGCTTCTATTACCGTGGGCGAAGGGTTGGTTTCTTCTGGTTCTGGGGTGACGGGCTCTGGGGTGATGGCTGAGAAAGCTGGGCCATCGGGGGTGTCTCTCAGCTCTAGAAAGTTTTCGTATTCTGCCTGCATCATGATTTGGAACGAAGGGTAGCGATCGGCCCCTGGCAGCCAGTCCCCGAAAAACCAGGCTTCCCACTCGCCATCCGGTGTGACAACCTGGGGATTGAGCAGATAAATCGCGCCATCGCTGGGCTGACTAATCTCTAAAGTGGTTTGTAGATAGTCAAGGCGGAGTTGGCTGCAATCCTGTGCATCGCCGTAGATGAAGTAGTCCGCATCCGACACGGATGGCGTCGGCGCTTTGGCGTTAGCCGTCACGGGAGAATGCGGCTCGGCTTGTTCCAAAAAGGCATTAATCCAGGCCTGATGTCTGACCGCAAACCACTCAACGTCTTCAATCGACCACAGTGTGTTGCTGAAAAGAGGCGTCTGCCGCCAGCCATTGGTGACTTTTAAGAACGCTCGATAGGAGGGCGGCAAAGACCGCTCCAGGCGGGCTTCAGCGCGAGAAAGCTGCTTCTCGGTTGCCCCCGCATAACCCAACCAGCCGGATTTCAGGACCCCAGGGGGCAAGTCTGCCGAATCGGGGCCGATCGCGTCGATAATTTCCTGACTCCATCGTTTCAGGAACCTCTCCCAGTTGAAGCTGCTCATGACTGTAAGCCTTAGATAACTTGGAGCAATGGCACCTTGAACCGGCCTGATGCTGCGGGGGCCTGTTGCAGGGTGGCTAAGACCTTCAGGCGGTAGGAACCGGCCTGTAGTAGTCGTAGTGACGGCAGTAGAACGTTATAGACAGAGTCGTTGGAGGCGCAAACCTGGGCGGTCACCTCCCCCAGACTGTCTGTTATTCCTGTCGCCAGATTGCGCGCGAAACACTGCACGTGATAAGCCACCTGTTTGCCTGGATAGGCCTCGGCTAGACCAGGAAACTGCATTGACACTTCCAGGGCAAACGGATCGGTCGTGTGCAGTGCCTCTGAGAAGATGGGGATGTTTTTGTCAGCCACTAGAGGCAGGCTCATGTGGTCAGGCTGCAACACCCGGAGCCGGGTGATTTCGGCCTCAATTGGGGTTGACATGGCCGGATCTGCCGCTGGTAACGACGACAGCGCTGCCTCTATGCGATCGCGCAGCCACTGCTGCATTAGGCCAGTTTCAGCGCTATCCCAGCTCTCAGTTTCATCGGTTTCCAGGTGATGGGCGACGAATCGTTTTTCCGTTTGCCCGTTCACTCGACGGATCTGGCAGTCCACTTTGAATGACGCGAATGACTCCCAAGGGCTCAAATCTGAGATATCCGCCGCATCTGTTCGCTCTTGAACCCGCTGGGGCAAATCGCTGACGGAGGCGATCGCGTCGTTCCCCCGGGACGATTCTGGTTGTTCTAGGGACGCCTCAGCATGGCGAACTTGGGCTTGAGCGATCCAGTCTTTCAGCTCGTCGGGGGACATGGTGCGCCCATCCAGCTTGGCCTGGGCCTCAATGCCACTGGCTGACGCCTGGGCCAGATCGGTGATCGTATGAATACCCAGCGAATTCAGCCAACGCTTTCTGACAACGCCAATCCCGCGAATCTGGGTTAAATCGCTGAGGTTATTGTGATGATCATTTGGTTCATGGGTGGGTGATCCCATCATCCTGGCTCCTCGTTTTGAATAGTAACCTGGTAGGCGCAAAGTCCTACCAGGTCTCTGACCACCTGAAGGGCACCAGGCGATCGCTACGCTCAGCACTACACTGAATTTGGCACGGCTAAATCCTAGTCCTGATTAGCAGGATAGACCTCTAGCAGGACTTCTTTGATGTAGCCATGGCCCCAAATCTTGGTCGTGCATTCATTCTCAACCGGCCCAACTGTAGCCACAGCGCCGATCTCATAAAGTCCAGGCTTCAAGCCATCCCGTCGAGCGACTGCTCGGTGGACTAAATGATAGTCATATTGTCCTTTTCGGGTGACAAGAGTGGCCTGAACATCAACCTCTGGAGCTTTCCGGCCATAGCCTTCCAGCCCGAAGTCAATGATGATGCGGGTGCCCAAACACATCAACAGTTCGGTCAGGGGAGAACGATTAAACGTAACGTTCACCGAGAGCTCATATTCTTCATCTTCGGCGACGATGAAGGGGGAGTTAGACGGATCGGCGGGATTGCTGCCGAGACCTCGAACCTCTAAGTCAGTCAGATCGAAGGTAACTTGACCGACAATTGAACGACTGCGAGTTTCGGTGTCCTTAACTTCCGCAGTTTGCCCCGCAGGAACATTTCCTGGGCGAAAACCCTGCTTAGCGATCGCAGCCATTGCATCCATTTCGTTAGACATAACACTAGTATCCTTAATTGGGGGTTCTTGAGTTTGATTTGAGATTGGTTCAGGCTAAGCCTAAATTAGCTTTTGGCTTTAGCTGATTCATGCTTGGCTCCTCAACCAAATTCAGTATTGCACTGCAAAAACTCACTGTGCAGTACCCGACTTGTGTACTCTTTTTGCCCCTGTAAGGGGCTTAACCAATCTGCAATTGGAATTTCCATGCCCTCAAGCCATTAACGCTGACTGAATGAGGGTTCTGAAAGCTGGTTGTGCAGTACCCGATTTGTGTACTCTTTTTGCCCCTGTAGTGGTTTAACTAATCTAAAGTTTAAATTTCCATGCCCTTAAGCCATTAACGCTGGCTGAGGGAGGATGTTGACTCGGCACAAGGTTGAATTTCTATAACAAGACCTGCTACTCACTCCTATTCCCCTATAGGATTTAGATTGAGCCTCGATATTGTACCCCCGTGTTCCCGTAGGATCTTCACCTTACCTTCGAAACAAAACTTACTATTAGGCTCTATAAAGATTTGCCTTGAACAGGCTTCGAATCCATGAAATACAGGCCTTCTAGGCTTTGTAAATCTCTGTAAATTCATCTGCTGCTCAACATCTGGAGGCTTTTGGCGATGGTGATTTAAGTGCCCAGTTATGGAGCTCCAATGAAATAGGTATTCAGTAGGGGGCGTTAGTAAACGCGCTCTACTGGGTTTGCGGTTGGAATCATGTAGCATGATTACACTTTGTCTTCTTTCCACCGACTAAATTTCTTGCCAGGTTTACATCAGTTCTTAGCTGAGTGAAGTACGGCGTGTCACCCTGTAACGCTTGCGTGGCCGTGAACTTACGTGCCTCATCCATCCCAGAACCGCTATCTATCCGGCCTCGCTTATCGCCCAATACCGGAATCGCCATAAACGACGCTGTATAGTCTGTATATGGTTTCAGTGCAAACCCTGTCTGCGTTCGTTTTCAGGTATCGACATATCCCACAAAAATTAAGACTTCTAACCTGCCAGCGGAACTTGTTGGCGGAAATAAGACGGCAGAAAATGATTTAGTCAAAACTTAAATAGATTGGGTTAAATCTAAATAAATTGAGATAGCTCAAGCTAGAGATTGTCACCTCGGAGATGGGTTAATGATCACTTCAGTTCAAGCCATAGATAATACAACTGATTTTCTTAAAATACGAAACGCGCGCATAACGCTTCAGCATCATGCTCTTCAAGAAACCTGCGAACAAACGACATTGCCTGAAGAAGTTATTGAAGACCTGATCGATGGCGTGTTGCTTCTGACTGACACAAGGGAGTTAATCTATGCCAATCATTGTGCCCGTCGCGTTCTGCGTCAGCTCAACCAAGATCAGTCACCGGCCAATCAAATACCGGAAGAGGTGTGGCATATTTGTCAAACCTTAATCGACAGCCGTCAGCTATTTCCTAATCAGTATTGGCTAATCGAATCTAAAGTTATCGCCGGTACTTCTGTCGTGTTTCATATTCGGGCTCGTTGGCTCAAATTAAAAGATAGAGAACAATCTTGCCTGTTATTAAATATTCGAGATCAGTGTCGATATATTAAAGACATTGTTAGCGAAGAGTCTGAGAGGTATGGGTTGACATCTCGCGAAAAAGAAATTTGGCTGCTCCATCGGGCTAACTATACCTATAAACAGATCGCGGTAGCGCTTTGTATCACTCCAAATACGGTTAAAAAGCATATGAAAGGTATTTACTCGAAGCAGAAGACCCTGCTCGAAACTCAAAATGCCTAATCTGAAATTGGATTCATAGAAGGCTGCAGCTGATACCTGGTAGACTGCGGCGTAAGTTTAGCGGCTATTGGGAGCCAGGGGAGTGGGATGGCAGCTCACATCTTCAAACCAATGAATGGTAGGAGCGGTAGTAGCCGGACTGGTTGCTGGGCATGGTGGGGCACCCTAATCGCCGGGCTTCATGATAATCAGCGCGTTTGCCAAACCACCCCTTTGGTTAACGTTGCGCAACACCTGCCCTGAGCAACGGAACCTCCCCCAGAACATTTTGCAAGCCTTAAGAATAATTACCACCATCGGGATTTGAGCCGAGAGGAACTGAAGCCATTAGTATCTAGAGAGTTGAGGTGGAGTGATGCGTAGCCCTCAACAGCATTGGCTCAAACGCTTTGGAGCAGGTGCTTTTTTGAGTTTGCTGATCAGCGGTACAGGGCTATTTTTCTCGCCAGCGATAGAGCCTGCCATGGCCCTGACAAATGCAGAAATCGCGGCGCGGGTGGCAAGTTTACGCCAGTCGAATCAACGCTGGTTCCAGATCGATTTGTCGAGCCAGCGGCTGACCGCCTGGGAAGGCAATACCCCGGTCTATGCGGTGATTGTCTCGACGGGTAAACCCTCCACACCCACGGTGATGGGGGTGTTTGAGATTCAGTCCATGCATCGCACGGCCAGAATGCGGGGCGCAGATTACGACGTGCCCGATGTGCCCTGGACGATGTATTTTTACCGGGGGTACGCCATTCATGGCGCTTACTGGCACCACAATTTTGGTACGCCCGTGAGCCATGGCTGTGTGAATGTGGCGGTTGACCATGCCGAGTGGTTCTTTAATTGGGCCGATCTGGGCACAGCCGTTGTGGTGCAAGAGTAGTGGGCGGCGCAGGGTTCGCTGCTAGGAAAGCTGTAAGAACGTCAGTTCGATGGCATCCCATGCAGCAGAAAAGTCGGCCATATCCCCTTTTGGGAGGGGTGCCCGGAGGGCGGGGTGGGTAAAAATTAGCCTGCGCTATAACGCTTCGCTGATGGCCTGAAGGCGCGATCGCAGCCATACCTGATCGGCCTGCTCGTGGCTGCTCTGGTGCCATTTCATCACGACCGAAAACCCCTTAAGCGGCAGCGGCAGCGGTAGGATCTGGAGGGCCTGGGTGTGGGCAAAACGTCGGGCCACCCGTTCCGAAAGGGTGGCAATTAAATCGGTTTGGGCCAGCACAAAGGGGGCCACCAATATGTGCGGTACCGACAGCGCCACGTGGCGAGAGAGCTTTTGCTGCTTGAGCAGATGGTCGATGCGCCCAACCCGGTCTTCGGCGATGGAAACCAGCAGATGGCTGGCTCGCACATAGTCTTGCAGCGACACCTGGCCACCCATAAACGGATGACCCTGGCGGCACACGCACACAAACCGTTCGGCAAACAGCTGTTGGCAATGGTGCCAGGGCACATGGTTGGGGAATACGCCGCAGACCACATCGACCTCGCCCGCATCCAGCAGCCCTAATAGTTTGGCCCGCTCCCCCGACCTGACCTGAATGGCAACCTGAGGCGCTTCAACGGCGATCGCCTGCAGCAGTCGCGGCAGCAACACAAACGACGTGTAGTCGCTCATACCCACCGCAAAGACGCGATCGCTTTGGGCGGGGTCAAAGGGCGGTTCTGCCATCAGCGCTTGGTCAATCTGCTGCAGCGCGGGCTGAATCTGCTGGGCCAGGGCGATCGCCACCGGGGTCGGCTGCAAAGCCCCCCCAGCGCGAATGAACAGCTCGTCTTTGGTGAGCTTGCGCAGCCGGGCCAGGGCATTGCTGGTTGCCGGTTGGCTGAGCCCAATGCGATCGCCCGCGCGGGTGACGTGGCGCTCGGCCATGAGCGCGTCAAATACCACCAGCAGATTGAGATCCCAGCCAGCAAGATTCATGAAATGAATAATTCATATATAAACTATCAATTCCAAGAATACTTGAGCACCCCTATGATGGGAAGCGGCTAGCCAGCCCGACACCCCTTGTCACCCATGAGGATATGACCGTGGCCCAACCAATTTTGATGATTGTCTCCAACCCTGCCATTTCGACTACCCTGGGCTGGCCCGTGGGCTTTTGGGCAGCAGAGCTGATTCATCCCTACGATGCCTTTATCAACGCTGGCTGCGAGGTCACCATCGCCAGCCCCAAGGGCGGCAAGGTGGAGTTTGACGCCCTCAGCGACCCCCGCGATGCCTCGGGCTATTCCAAAGATGACACCCTATCGCTGCAATATATTCAGCAGCCCGAGTTTATGGCGCTGCTCGAAAATACCCCTGCGATCGCCGCTCTCGACCCCGCCGCGTTTGATGCGATCGTGGTTTGCGGTGGCCAGGGGCCGATGTTTACCTTTCGTCAAGACCCCGCGTTGGCCGACTTGTTCATGACCTTCTACCAGTCTGGTCGGCCAACCGCCGCCCTCTGCCACGGCACCTGCCTGCTGCTTGAAACCAAACTTGAGAATGGCGACGATCTGATTGCAGGCAAAACCATTACCGGCTTTGCCAACAGCGAAGAAGACTACGCCGACCAGGCCGTCGGGCAAAAAATCATGCCCTTTCGCATCGAAGAGGAGGCCAAAAAGCTGGGGGCCAACTTTGTCACCGGGGCACCCTTCACCGCCTTTGCGGTGGAAGACGGCAATCTGATTACCGGGCAACAGCAACACTCTGGAGCCGAGACCGCCAAGCTTGTTCTCAAAGCCCTGGGTGTAGAGAACTAATCAATGAACCTGACCTTTATTGGCGTTGGCAATGTCGGCGCCCCCCTAGCCGATCAGCTGCAAAAGCTCGGCCATAGCGTCACCATTGCCGCCCGTGATCCTCAGTCGCAAACCGTTCAGGCCGCGCTAGAGCGGAACCCCAGCCTGGCGGTACAAGCACCATTACCGGCAGTAGCCGCCGCTGAGGTGGTGTTTTTGGCCACGCCGTTGGCGGCGATCGCCGCCGCCTTGTCCCCGCTCAAAACAGCCCTGGCTGGGAAGGTGCTGGTCGATTGCACCAACCCGGTCGGCCCCAACCTATCCCACGGGTTGCAGAGCCAGACCTCCGGCAGCGAAACGATTCAGGCTCTGGTGCCCGAGACCCAGGTGGTCAAAGCGTTTACCATCTATGGCTTCGAGAATTTTGAAGACAGCCATTACCCCGGCTATGGCAACCTTAAACCCGCCATGCTGATTGCAGGCAACGATGCCGCCGCCAAAGCAACGGTGGCAGACCTGTGCCAGCAGCTCGGCTGGGAACCTATCGATACCGGCAACCTGGATATGGCCCTGCACCTGGAGCACATGACGTTGTTGTGGATTAAAATGGCCCGAGGGCAGGGGCGCGGGGCGGGATTTGTGTGGGCGATGTTGCAGCGATAGGTTGGCGGGACAGGCGGGATTGGACGAGCGATCGCGCCTTCGCAGACCTGTCAGTATACCTGTCCCCACCACCTCAATCGGCAGCCTGAACATCACCGTGCCCATTGAATTTACGCTATGAGCACCCCTGGCTTCTCGCCTAAAGTATAGGCAGAAAGTTTCTTTTGACTTGCCCTGAACGGCATAATAGTCAGAAAGCTTACCACCCAGAATCACTCATGTTGTCAGCTATCGAGCCCGAACGGCATACCGCTCATCAGACCGTTTATTTTCGCTGCATTGCGGGCTGCTCCGCCAAGCACTCGCTCTTTGACGTGATCTACACCTGCCCCTCCTGCGGCAGCCTGTTGGAAGTGCACCACGATCGCGAACCGCTCAAAAAGCGCAGCGCGACGGCATGGAAGCAGCTGTTCGACTCACGCATCGGCACCACCAAATGGCCCTACGGTAGCGGCGTATGGGGAATGCGCGAGTGGGTGATTCCAGCGCTGGCT
The DNA here is from genome assembly GCF_015207395.1 of Nodosilinea sp. LEGE 07088. GTDB lineage: Bacteria > Cyanobacteriota > Cyanobacteriia > Phormidesmidales > Phormidesmidaceae > Nodosilinea. The sequence continues at coordinate 5,743 of NZ_JADEWX010000062.1, read as the reverse complement.
GACGAAAATATCGTCAGCATGTTTGAAGGCAACACCAACCTGTTTTGGGCCGAGCGCTTAGGGCAGCAGCTGGGCATTCCCGATTTGTGGCTCAAACTCTGCGGCAACAGCCACACCGGCAGCTTCAAAGACCTCGGCATGACCGTGTTGGTCAGCGTGGTCAAGCAAATGATGGCCCAGGGCAGCTCGGTTAAAGCGGTGGCCTGTGCCAGTACTGGTGACACCAGCGCCGCCCTGGCAGCCTATGCGGCCTATGCTGGCATTCCGGCGGTCATCTTTTTGCCGGCGGGCAAAGTCAGTACGGCGCAGCTGATTCAACCGGTGGCCAACGGGGCCCATGTGCTGGCCCTCGATACCGACTTTGATGGCTGCATGAAAATTGTTAAAGAAGTAACCCAGGACAATTCGATCTACCTGGCTAATTCAATGAACAGTCTGCGGATCGAAGGTCAAAAGACCGTCGGCATCGAAATCGTGAAACAGTTTGATTGGCAAGTGCCCGACTGGATCGTGATCCCCGTTGGCAACCTTGGCAATATCAGTGCGCTCTACAAAGGTTTCCAGCTGATGCTGGATCTGGGGTTGATTTCTCGTATGCCCAGGCTAGTCGCGGCCCAGGCGGCCAAGGCCAACCCGTTTTATGAATCCTTCAAGACCGGGTTCAAAGAAAAAATCAACGTCAGGGCCCAAGACACCTTAGCCAATGCCATCCGCATTGGTAATCCGGTCAGCTACGAGAAAGCCATCAAAGCCATCGTGGCCACCGACGGCATTGTCGAGCAGGCCACCGAAAACGAATTGGCGGCGGCGGCAGCTCACGCTGATTTGACCGGCATGTTCACCTGCCCGCATACCGGGGTGGCGCTGGCCGTGCTGACCAAACTGCTCAAGCGAGGCGTGATCAAATCGAGCGACCGGACGGTGGTGATTAGCACGGCCCATGGGTTGAAATTCACCGACTTTAAGGTTGGGTACCACGAGTCGAGGCTAGCAGACGTCACCAGCCAGTACGCCAACCCCGCTGTTTACCTACCCGCCAATGCCGATGCGGTAAAAGCTGAAATTGAACAGCGATTGGGCCATTGATAACGGCTCTATGAGTCGGGTGGATTGTGTTGGCAACTGTAAGGAAAACCCATGTCAGGACATTTCCTCCTCACCCGGTTGAGTCGATATAGCGGCCGCTTGGGCACAGGGCTCGTGGTAGGAACCACCCTGGCGGCGATCGCATCTCCCCTACCTGTCGTCACCACTATTGGTGTACCTGACTCGCCCAGGGCTATGGCCCAAGCCTCGGAGGCGACCCCTCTCCCTGACGCGCCTGACGCCCCTATTCCCTTTGGGGAGGGAGAAACCTTAACGGTCGGGGTCAAGCCCATTACCCCGTTTATCTTTGTGGAAGATTCGCCCATGCCCTATGGCTACAGCGTTGATTTGTGGGAGGCGATCGCAGAGCGAATGGGGGTCGGAACCGAGTACACCCTGTATGAAACCACCCCCGATTTGCTGGAGGCGGTGCGGCAGCAAGAGGTGGATGTGGCGATCGCCGGGATTTCAATTACCAATGAGCGCGAAGCTAGCGGGCTCGACTTTTCCTACCCGGTCTATCAGGCTGGCGTGCAGATTGTGACCCTCGATCGCGCGGCGCTGCCGGTGCTGCGCTATGCCAACTATTTTGCCAACATCTATACCGTGATTGCGATCGCCCGTGTTTTAATGGGTTGCCTGGTGGTGGGCAGCTTGATTTGGCTGGTCGAGCGCCGCCATAACCCCTCCTTCAAACATGGCCCCATCCCAGGTATTGGCCAGGGGGTTTGGTTTGCCCTGGCGACCTTGGGCACCTTTGGCTACGGCGATGTGACACCGACTAAACTCTGGAGCCGCGTCATTGCTGTGATCTGGATGGGGGCCAGTTTTTTTATCCTGGCCGACTTTATTACTTCCATGAGTAGTGCCTATCAGGCCAATTCGCCGATTCGGGGTTTGGACGATGTCTATGGCCGCTCAGTGGCAGCCATTACCGGCAGCACGGCGGCAGACCTGCTGCGGGGTAAGCCGGTCACCCTGGTGGAACTCACCACCTACGACGAGATCTTTGCGGGTTTGGAAGAGCGCCACTTTGTCGCCGCCGTGATCGACTATCCGACGGCGAAGTATGAGGTGGCGCGCAATCGCCAGATCTTGATCACAGGCGATCGCCTCAACCGGGAAGACTACGGTATCGCCGTGCGCGAGGGTCAGGCGGCGCTGCTAGAGGAAATCAATCGAGATATTCTGGCCCTGCAACAGGCGGGGTTTTTCAATATGCTCGATGAGCGATGGTTTGACGCTGAAGACTAAGCGTATTCCACCTAAAAAAATATCCCGAGCAGGAACGCGAACTCGGCCCACTGGGCGGTCGCGGAGGGACACCGGATAGGTATTTAGTTGGAGCATCGCCATTTTCCATCGGCGGCACACTAAGTGGAGTGCGGGGAAAGGTCGTCATGGCAGATCCATTATTAAGGGACAATTGGCGGTGGGCCTGGGGTTATGCCTAGACCGCCACCTTCCCTAGACATAGGAAACAACTGTAAACAACATGACGTTTCGGCATGACATATCCAACGGCAGATGATCGACCTACCCCTGGTGGTGTGGATCCAACTAAAGTGCAAATGGTCAAGCATTTGCGTCGGGCAAACGCGATCGCACAGCGGGCCACTGCTCTCGGCAACCACCCGTTTGGAGCCCTTTTAGTCGCCCCCGATAACGAAACGATACTGCTGGAGCAGGGCAATATCGACCCTGTGAACCATGCCGAAGCTACCTTGGCGCGGGTGGCGACTACCAACTTTACGCCTGAATATCTATGGAGTTGTACCCTCTACACAACCGCTGAGCCCTGTGTGATGTGCGCTGGCACTCAATATTGGGCCAACATTGGCAGATTGGTCTACGGCATTTCAGAAAAACGCCTCCTGGAACTCACCGGGAGTAGCGACAAAAACCCCACCCTTGATATTCCCTGCCGCTATGTGTTTGACCATAGCCAGAAGCATATTAAAGTCTGGGGCCCGATTGCTGAGGTTGAAGCCGAAATTGTCAAACTTCATACAGGGTTCTGGGATTAATGCTGAATCTTGGTTGTATCCCCCCATTAGTAGGAGCAAGAAGGCCAGGACTGCCGGGTAAAAGAAACGTTGAGCTACCCTGCCAGTTCCCTTATTGACTTGGTCAAGCACTAGAGAGCTAAACTCTCTAAGCGGCTGACGGCGCGATCGACAATATCCAAACTGGCCTGCCAAAATGCGGGTTGGCAAATATCTTGCTGCAGGTGGTGCTGCACCACCTCCTCGGCGGTCATGCTGCCGGTATCGCGCAGTAGATTGGTATAGCGGTCGTTAAACGCGCTGCCGTAGCGGTCTTTTTGGGCATAGATGCCGAGGCTAAATAAATAGCCAAACAGGTAGGGATAGTTGTAAAACCCCAGCTGGGCGATCGAGAAGTGGAGCTTGCTGGCCCAAAACATCTCGTCGTAGCTGGTCAGGCTGTCTTCATATCAGTGCTGCCAACTGTCGCGCATCATGGTTTTGAGCCGGTCGGCAATGATAAAGCCGTGCTTGCGAGCCTCGACTAGCTTTTGCTCAAAGGTAAACCGAGCGGGAATGTTGAGCAAAAAGGTGGCGGCGGCGGCCCCCTCTTCCCAGGCAATTTTGAGCGTTTGCTCGGGGGTGCTGGCCTGCTCAAACAGGGCGTCGCGCACCAGGGTTTCGCCAAAGATGCTGGCGGTCTCGGCCAGGGTCATGGGGTAAAAAGTTTGTAGCGCGGCAGATCTTGCATCACCCAGTTGTGCCAGGCGTGGCCCAACTCGTGGGCCAGGGTTAACACGTTGTTCATGCTGCCCTCAAAGGTCATAAAAATGCGCGGCTCTTTGGGGTCTGCAAAGCTGGTGCAGTAGGCGCCGGTGGCTCGGTTGGGAGTCGGCTGGGCGTCAATCCAGCCTTTTTTTGCCATCATCACCGCAAAGTCGCCCATGGCCGGGTTGAACTGGCTGTTGTCCCAGGTTTGTGGCAGGTTGGGTATGGGTTTAGGTGGGTTTCAAAACATCTAGGACTTCGTCGCACCAGTCGATCCAGTCTTGCTCATAGCGTATGCCTCGGCGCAGGGTGAGATAGCGGAACTGCTCGGCCTTAGGTGGATTGGCCATGGTTTGGTGAACCGCTGCCATGGCCTGATAGTCGATCAATTTCGACTGGTGCACCTGGCGGCGACGCTGTAGTTCTTGAATCAAGATATCTACCGATACGTAGGGTGCCGCCAGCACCTTGACCAGCAAATCTTCGCGAATAGGGGTGGGCTCGGTGGGCTCGGCGTACCAGCGGGTCAGCTCGGCCTTGCCAGCATCGGTGATGCTGTAGATTTTTTTGTCAGGCTTGCCCGCCTGGGGCAAGGTTTTATAGGTAACCCATCCCTGGTGCTCCATCTTACCCAGCTCACGGTAGATCTGCTGCTGGCTGGCTTGCCAGTAGCAGCTGACGCTCTCTTCAAAGCGTTTGCCGATGTCGTAGCCGCTGAGGGGCTCGCGGGAGAGCACCGCCAAAATTGTGTGGGACAGAGCCATAGGTAGGTTTTTTAAACCATTGACATACTCAACAATTTGAGTATACCCTTTGGGCAGGGTACACAACATTTTGAATATCTACTTGTTGAATACCTACTGGTTGCATAGTGCTGGGTTGTGCAGAGCACACCGACCCTGCTTTTGGCCGGGCCGCTGACTGTCTGTTCCGTTCGCTAAAGGTGCCGTCATGACCGACGCTCCCGCTCCGACCGATTTGATTGCTACTCCGCCGCGCCCCACGGCCAACCCCGATGGCTCTGTCCCTAAGCCCCGCCGCTGGCGGCGGCGGTTTCGGCGCTGGTGGCTGGTGCCCCTGGCCACGGTGCCCCTGGCGGTGGGGGTTGGTCTGCGCCAGTTTAGCCAGCCTGAAGCCCCCTTTGCGACTCCCCCGCTGCCCGTAGAGGTGGTCTCGCTGACGCCCGTAGAGTCGTATACCGTGGAGCGCCAGTACACGGGGGAGCTGGTGGCCCAGCGCAGCAGCGCCCTGGGGTTTGAGCAGGGGGGTACGGTGGTGGCGCTGCTGGTAGATGAGGGCGATCGCGTCTCTGCCGGACAGCCCCTGGCCCGTCTTGACACCCGCAGCCTGGAAACCCAGCGCCAGCAGCTGGTGGCCCAGCGAGACCAGGCCGTGGCCACGCTCAACGAACTGCAGAATGGCCCCCGCCAGCAGTCGATCGCGGCGGCCCAGGCGGCGGTGGGCGATCTGGAGCAGCAGCTGGCGCTGGCGAAAACCCAGCGCGATCGCCGCGCCGACCTCTACGCCCGGGGCGCAATTTCCCGCGAAGAACTCGACCAGCAGACCTTTGGGGCCGGTGCCCTGGAGAACCGTTTGGCCCAGGCCCAGAGCGAGCTAGACGAGCTGCTAGCCGGGACTCGGCCCGAGCAGATTGCGGCCCAGGCGGCGCGGGTGAACCAGCTAGAGGCCAGCCTGCGGGCGGTGGATGTAGACCTGTCGAAGGCGGTGATTACGGCCCCCTTTGCCGGTCGAATTAGCGATCGCCCCGTAGATGAAGCTTAACGGGTGACAACGTACCTAAAGAGCTTGCTGCATCAGGGATAGAGCATAGAGACCACGCTGAAAATAGCGATGTTTATGGGGTTTGAGCGCTATCAGTTGGAGTGCCCAGTCGGTCCATAACT
>NZ_JADEWX010000325.1 GCF_015207395.1 Nodosilinea sp. LEGE 07088 | reverse complement strand
GGGTCGGGGGACATGGGAATAAATCCTATGGAGACTACAGGTATCCTACCGGGCTATACCGGGTGTGGCTATGTTGGGTCTGGGGCTGTCTGCCAGGGCGATCCCATGGGCAGCAGCGGGGTTAATCCCACCGACGATCAGCCTGGCCCACAGCCAGACCCATGACCCCAAACCTACCCTCGCGGGTAATAGTAGATCTAGTGATCAATTGCACATAATGCTAATGCTCTGTAGTGCTCTACCCTAGCCCCAAAAAGCTGTGCATCTCACCTAAATCTCAGAGCTTCGGATCTGTATCAGGTGAACTTATGTCGAACCCAGAACGACTGGAACTGGACTGCCCTGCCGGCCCTTGTCTACCAGATATCTTTGCAGTTGCACCCACGATGACGGGCCTCGCACTGGGATGGAGCAGCATCAATTTGGAAGCCTTTTGTCTGTCACCGGGTAAAACCTCTGAATGCCGTCTTGAACACCCCGTGGTTGCCCTCAATATTGGGCAGGCCGTTCAGATTGGTCAAGTGATTGAGGGTAAAACCCAGACAACAACCTTTTTGCCCGGTGCAAGCACGATTTGCCCGCTACATGCCCGCTATTTTCTATATTGGGATAGCCCCCTGGAAATCATTTTTTTAAGCTTAGCATCGGAGGTGTTAAGTCTCAATGCGGCTGAAATATTGGGGTCAACAGGTGTGAAGCTGGTACCTAGGTTTGGCGTTCAAGATCAGCTCATTTATCAGATTGGGCTGGCTCTGCTGGCCGAACTACGAGCGCCAGGCTTTGGCAGTCATTGGTATGCTGAAACCATGGCTACTGCCCTAGCCGTTCATCTGTTGCGATATTACTCAGCCAGCGAAAGTGATGCTCCCGGTGGTTATAGCTTTTCGCAGCCAAAGATGAAACAAGTAGTCGATTATATCAACGACAATCTGGAGCAAGACCTCAGGCTCAAGGAGTTGGCTGCGATCGCCCAGCTGAGCCAATTTCACTTTTGTCGTGCCTTTAAGCAGGTCGTTGGGGTCAGCCCTCATCGATATCTCATCTGCCAGCGCATTGAGAGGGCTAAAACCCTGTTGCACAGCGGCGACATGAGTATTGGGGCAGTGGCGATCGCCTGCGGATTTAATCACCAAAGCCACCTGCATCGGCACTTTAAGCGCCTAACTGGAGTCACGCCCAAGGTATTTCTTAAATCATAAAACGTTACTTTAGTCGGCGCAAAATTGTGCAATAGGCGCAAAAACGTGCAGGACTTTTTCGATTCAGCGCTGTAGAGTCGAGCTGTGGAGAGCAAGGTTAAGTTGACATTTTTTGAGGTCACACTACGCCATGACACAGCAATCACGAAGTGCAGCATTGTTGCGGGTAGCTGGGCACCTGGCAATTGACTCCGAAGCCCAGCAGCGCAATTTTGAATTGCTGCGTCGATCCTTAGCTCGAACCGTTCTCCCGCCTGAAAAAACGCAGCTTATTACCAGCAATTTTTCCTTCGAGCAGTCCGATTTGTTCTTTCACGAGACTATTCCTAAGGCGCGCCGGGAGACACTCGATCAGCTAGCTAGAAACCAGGATTTGCCCGATTCAGAGCCCGTATTTCGACTGTTTGTGCGCGAGGTTCCCCTGCGGGAGACATTGATTTATGGTTCGGTGCCAACCTGGGCCGCCGGGGCTAAAGTGAGCCATTCTATTGGCCCATTCACCAATCAAGACGGACGACAATTTTGGTACGATTTTTTCCCCATTAAGCAATTAATTGCTCTGTATATTCAGGGGGATAGTGAGCCAGCCCTGTTGTTTGAGAGCTCGACTCTGGCCCCATCTCTTCCCCCCATCACCAGGCGGTTAACTACCTTCAACCTGGCCCCGGGCAGCCTCTGGGTCAAGGCGCGATACCTGGCCGCCAATGCTCCGGCGGGTACCTATACCGGTCTCACCGTTCAAAGCGGAACGATCCAACTCAGTAATCGCCCGGCCAATGCCAACAATCAGCTGACAGTGCCAGCTAATACCGTCATTCAGGTTCGGCTGGCGCTCCAACAGCCCGAGGTGGTCGGTGCCGATACCACAACCTCCTGGGGCCAGGATGCTCGCAATCTGCGGCTGCGATTACCCTCCAGCCTGGCCTTTCAGTTTTCGAGCCAGGGCAGGCAAATCGAGGCCGTAGGGGAGGCGAGTTGGCAACTGTACGGTCAATCCCTGGATTTTGTCTGGAATCGTCAGGGGCAAACCACCTACGACCCGGGTTTGCAGCGGATTGTAATTCCCTTTACGGCTTCGGAGCAGCGGCTTGAGATCGGGCCTGTGGCGTCTGAGCTGAATACTGTTCAAAACGCGGCCCCGATTTCTAGAAGTGCCTGGACCCTATCGGTTGCCACCATCAACAGCAATCAACCGCCGGAGGCAGAGGGCATTGGGGCCATGCTGGTCGAAACTGGAGCCGGGCTGGTCGATCGATGGCAGGGGATGGCCGGGGGTGGCTTACGGTTGAGCCACCCCGCATTTTTGGTCAGTCCGGGGCAGATTTTTCTGGCCGATCTGGGTGCGACTAATCCCCATGCCCGTCAGTCGCTAAACCTTTGGCAGGATGAGATCAACCCCTTTGGTACCACGGTCAATCTGACCTTCCCGACGCCGACGCCGCTGTTCTATGGTGCCAACGCCAACGGCAACGAGCTGGTTTCGGCGTTGACCAATGCCGATTTTCAGATCGATCGCCCGGTGAAGGTCAATGGTGAACCGCCGCCAGTGCGATCGCTCAACTCGGTGCTGATTTTGGCCGCCAGCGCCAGCCAGAAACTGATCTACCTGTTTGATGACAATCTGATTCAAGACAGCGCCCGGCTGAATAACCAAGACCCAATTGTGCCCGAGCAGTTTGCCCTGGCCCTGACCAATGCCCTGTTTAAGGTGTCGCAGGTCAATGGCTGTTTGCTGTTTGGCACCCTGGCCGACGACTATGGCACCGTTGCCAGTGGGTTCTTGTTTTTGACCTTTGGGCTGTACGCCTATCTGCCCCCC
>NZ_JADEWX010000324.1 GCF_015207395.1 Nodosilinea sp. LEGE 07088 | reverse complement strand
CACCTGAGCCAGGCTGAGGCTGACGATGAGGCCAACTCAGCACGCCCTAATAGCCGCAACGGCTACTCGAAAAAGACGGTGCAATCAACCCAAGGCGAGCTAGAGTTGGCGATTCCGCGAGATCGCAACGGTGAGTTTGACCCAATCTTGGTGCCGAAGCATCAGCGCCGCCTGTCGGGACTCGATGAGAAGATTCTGGCGATGTATGCCCGAGGCACCAGCACCCGAGACATCAGCGCTCAACTGGAAGAACTGTATGGCGCGAAAGTCGCCGCCTCGCTTATCAGTGAGGTTACTGATGCTGTCAGTGACGATGTCAAAGCCTGGCAGTGTCGTCCCCTCGATGAGGTGTACCCTATCGTCTATCTCGATGCCCTCTACGTCAATATCAAGGTGTCGGGGCGAGTCAGTAAACGGGCCGTCTACGTCGTCTTGGGGCTCACCGTGGAGGGCAACAAAACCCTACTCGGTCTCTGGATTGGGGAGGCGGAAGCCGAAGGCGCTAAGTTCTGGCTTAAGGTGCTCACCGAAATAGTCTATACGCAAATGACAAAACCGGGACTGTTCCCCTCTAAGACTGGTGGGAATGACGTAGCGAATCTCCACCTGTTCCTGGGTGACCACCACCCGGTCAATCAACAATTCAACCAGTTGCCGCTTCTGCTCAAAGGTGGCTTGTTCCAATCCCTGCTGGATCCGATGACAAAATGCCTCGGCACCTTGAGCCAGTTGCGTCATTTCTATGTGTTGGTGAGATTGAGCCGTCAATTGTCGCTCCTGAGTTGTCAAAGCTTGAAGTTGGGTTTCAAGGTCGGCCCGCCGTCGCCGGTACTCCTCTAGCGCAATGACCTCAGCGAGATAAGCCTGAGTCAGGCGTTCAATCTGCTGTTGTAAGCTCTTTTGAGCCTTGTGTAGCGTTGCGCAGCGGGCTTGCAATTCTTGGGGTAGCCATTGCCCATCTTGTAACCGTTCCATGGCATGAGCAATAGTTTCTGGGTGTTTTAGAACATGACATAAATCCTGCCATACTAAGGCTTCTAACTGTTGTGCCGGAGTATATCTTGCAGAACAACTTTTCCCTTCCTTGAGTCGTTTGACTTCACTTTTTTGTCTGCACCGATAGTATCGATATTTTTGATTTCGGGTCACTCCTGTGCAAGCGGTCTGGCAGCAACCGCAACTGACTAACGACCGCAGCAGGTAGTTGTGCGTTTTGTTGTTACGCTTTGCTGTTTGCCGATTATGTTGCAACTTGATTTGCACCGTTTCAAACAACTCTGGACTAACGATAGCCTCAATCTGCGTCACTAAAATCCACTCCGAAGCATCTCTAAGCCGTACACTCCCTCGTTCGCCTACCGGTTGGAGTGGGGAGCGCCGTTGTTGAGCAGGAGCACTTTGCTCACGATTCGCAAATACTTTCCCGATATACACCGGATTGGTCAGAATCAGCCGTAAGGTGCCACTGGTCCAAGCCCGCTTGCCACGCGGCGAGCAAATACCCAGGTCATAGAGATGTTTACTGAGTTGTGCCAAACTCATGCCTGGTTGAGTATAGCGGTTAAAAATCTCACCCACGACAGCGGCTTCAACCGGATTGACGCTGATGCCAGCCGCATCCCGGGGATGATCCAGGCTACTGCTGTAGCCATAAGGAGGATGGCTCCATGGTAGGAGCGTCCCAGCTTGCAGTTTCCGAAGCCGGCCCCGTCGCATCCGCTCAGCGATTAATGTCCGCTCATACTCTGCTACAGCCCCCCGAATCTGTAGCAAGAGTTGGTCGTGTGGATCCTCGCTCATGGGGCGATCCAAAAACTCCACTCGTACACCATGGGATTGAAATTCTTCAATCAGCAGCGTTTGATGGACGAAATTTCGGGATAAGCGATCTGGCGCGGTCAATAAAATTCGCTCGACCTTGGCCATGGCCACTTCGTCTCGGAGTTGATCCAAGCCAGGTCGCTTCAAGCGAGCGCCGCTGTAGCCGTCATCTCGAAAAATCTGCTCAGGCTGGATCTCCCAATTCTGAGTCTTGGCGTAGTGCTGTAAACGTTCCAGTTGCTGCTCAATGGTCTGCGTTTGGCTCTGCTGCTGAGTGGAGACTCGAACATACATGGCTGTACTCATAGGGATACTCCAAATGATTTCACGTCAGACACAACTTCAGATTGAATCCTGGCAGTGTTCTCCTTGGGCACCACTGCCATGGGCAGCAGCAGTTGATAGGCGTTGTCCCAGCGTCGCTGACCATCGTCCTGCTCAATGAACTGCCGCTTGAGGCTCCACTTTCGTTTCATCTGAGCTACTCCGAGACACAATTGTCCTCAGAGCATCGTTCAGGTCATCCTACGTTCGACGGTTCAACGGAACCCGACTCCGACTCAAGCTGAGATGGATATCACGCACAAAGCAAAATTTGTCATTTGTGATTAGTCCATTGACCTCAAGAACCGAGGGCTCAAGGATATCCTGATTGCCTGTGTGGATGGCCTCACAGGCTTCCCCCAGGCCATTGAGGCGGTCTATCCCGACACCCAGGTCCAGTTGTGCATCGTTCACCTAATTCGCAACTGCTTGCGCTATGTCCCTTGGAAAGACAGCCGAGCCGTGGTCGTTGACCTCAAGCCCATCTACCAAGCCGCGACGCTAGCCGAGGCTGAAGTGGCCCTCGATACCTTCGCGGCCAAGTGGGATGAGCAGTACCCTGCCATTAGCCAGATCTGGCTTCGCCACTGGGACAACATCATCCCTATCTTTGATTACCCCATGGACATTCGCAAGGCGATCTATACCACCAATGCCATTGAGTCTCTCAACCGATCGCTGCGCAAGGTCATTAAAACCAAGGCCGTCTTCCCCGATGAAGAGTCCGTCTTCAAACTGATGTATTTAGCCATGAACAATATTGCCAAACGATGGACAAGGCCCATCAAAAACTGGAGAGCTGCGCTTTCACATTTTGCTATCCTGTTCCCAGAACGCTTCAAAATCTAAAATTCAAGGCTTACACAAAAACTTGAACACTCTC
>NZ_JADEWX010000061.1 GCF_015207395.1 Nodosilinea sp. LEGE 07088 | reverse complement strand
GAGATAACGCCGTAACCGCATAGCCAGCCTTGACTAATTGAGGAATCAACACCTGACCGATGGTGCCTGAGGCACCTGCAATAAAGATCTTCATGGCTAGTTTCCAAAAATGATGGTTGAACAGGGCTGTCTGCCATATTCCTTGGCGACTGCCCCAGCACTTATGGCTAGAACTCGGCTGCTACCGTTTGAAAGAACTGCTCGATATCTGGGCGCGATGGGAATTCCTCCCTTAACGCTGCTCGGGCTTCTTCGCCACGATGAATACGATTTTTGCGTTACCAATAGGCGATTGGTAATCCCCCCTCAATCATGTTGGATGAGAAATCAATCGCTCGGATATGTTTCACGTAAGGGGCATGGGCAATCGCCGTTGATCCGGTGCCGCAACCAACCTCCAGCACGTTCATACTGTGTTGAAAATACTCCCGCGTGACCTGTAGTTTTTTCTGGTAAGCGGCTTCATCGGCGATCGGTTGTCTTGAGTAACCTTCGGCGACTTTGTTCCAAAATTTAGCTGAAGCGTTCATCGCATCCTCCTTAATATTATTAAACGGTTGCTTTTTTCTCGTATCTGAGGCCCGTCGGTAAAAATCATGCTTTCTGAGCGGTTGAGTAACTCTGAGATATTGGGTTCCGCCACCGCCAAGCCGACCAAATGATGAAGGATAAAGCAGCCATTTCTATGACCATGTGAAAGGTATCGTCCAGATCGGTGGTGCCATTGTTGATTTCAAACGCGAGGGTAATCACAGCGGCGATAATATTCGCCCAGCGGTTTGTGCCATAGGGCAGCAATCGAGAGAGAAGCACCATGGAGATCGGCACTTCGGCCACGAAACCACCAAACAGCAGTAGTTGTTCTGTTATTTGAGTCCCATTGAATGTCCCGGTCATCACTTGTTCAATGAATCCAGGCTCAATAAATTCGTGGATATCCCGAAATATCGTGTTGAAGAGATAAAACATCCACAGAGTCGATAGCTTCGCTTTCATTTCCATTGCCAGCACTTGTTTCTGCAAATTCATGTCTGTTCTCCTTTGTCCAAATTTTCTGTTTGGGCCAGCATGACCGAGACCAGCGGCAGCCCCAAATCACGCACCTTAATCAGCAGGCCATAGAGCGCAGCCTGATCAATCACCGGGCCAGACAACAGCGTTTCACCGTTGTCTTTTAGCGCGATCGCAAATCCTTCAAACCAATCACTCCAACGATGATCAAGATGTCCCTTGACACAGATTTCGTATTGGGCAAGTGGGGGATGATCGTTGGCTGAACTGCGTAGTTGACTCATGGGAGTTGCAATTGCCTGCCCTAATCACGACTGGCCTTAACAACTCAAAAATACACACGGACGTGGGGAGCCGTTGTCCTCACATGTGGGGATTAGATGTGGGGATTTATGGAGGGGTCTTGCGGGGATAAACGCCTAAATCAGCTCTAGCTCTGTGGCTCGTTTCACCGCAGCCCGACGGTTAGTGACATTGAGTTTGCCGTAAATTCGCTTGGTATGGGTGCGCACGGTACTCAAGGCCACGACCAGTTCACGGGCGATTTCGGGGCCAGACTCGGTAAATCATACTCACAGCAGAAAGTGCGTCTAGATTAACGGCTTGGGCTTCATCGGTGGCAAGGGTTTGTGAGTCGCTAGCAGTGTGTTTCGGCCATCCGCTGCAAGCCTTGTTTGGCAAGCTTTGCCCAGGCAAGTATTGCATGAGAAGACTTTATCCTCCTTCACTCACTAAGACAACCACTTCCTTATTCAATTGCTCCCCCACTTCATCTTCAGCCACATCTAAGTCATAATCCATTTGCAATCCCAGCCAAAATCGTGGCGACATATTGAAGTAACGAGCTAAACGAAGAGCCGTATCTGCCGTAATACGTCGCTTTCCATGAATGATTTCGTTAATACGTCGTGCAGGAACTCGAAGTGCCAGAGCCATCTGATTTTGACTGAGATTCATTGGCTTTAGAAATTCTTCTAAAAGCACCTCACCAGGATGCACTGGCATCAGCTTATCTTCATTCATACTTTCACCTCAATGATAATCAACGATCTCCAGGTCTAAAGCATCACCGTCTTGCCATAAAAAGCAAATTCGCCATTGATCGTTAATCCGAATACTATATTGACCTTCTCTATCACCAACGAGACGCTCCAGTCGATTAGCTGGCGGGACGCGAAGATCCTGAAGGGTTTCTGCTCGATTCAGCATCCGAAGTTTCCGCAATGCCACTTGCTGAATGTCCGATGGTAATTTGCGAGAACGCTGACGTTCAAAGACTTTTTGCGTCTCTTTATCTTTAAAGCCTCGGATCATCCGCAACAGTGCTACACCACATTCCTAGCGTATGACGCACTGCGTTAAACGGCAAGAGATATATTGCTGAACTACGCCTAAATTGGGCTGAGTAACAGGGGCTCGGTAAATTGAGGTCTTATCTAATCACCAGGAAGGTAAACAAAACAGATCTCGTTCAGGCTATCAGTCGCGATCCAGGTATGCAAACAGCTTCATCAGCCGCTGTAGGATAGGCAGTACCCACCACTCGGAAGAAAGTTTCCCAGCAACTACCTAAGTGTAAATCGCCTGCAATCATTCAACGGTAAATGGCTGAGCAAAAAGCCAATCTTGTCATGAATGGCCTGGGTTGCGATCGCATGGTAGTCATCCAAAACCAGGACAAACTCCGCTTCAACCGCAGCCAGCTCATTCAGCAGCGTCATCAAGACCGACTCCAGGTTGGGGGGCGGGGGCGATAAACCGATCAGATAGGTTCAGGAAACCGCCGGATCATTGTCACTCGGGTCTCGTGGGTACGGCTGCCACCCATTCTGCCAGTATCGTTTTGCCCCAGCCCAGCCTTCTATAGGTTGGGCTGGGGTTTCAGACTAGAGGTCAAACCTTGCCTATGCCCCCGGCCATTCGTCCTGGGCTTCGTCTTTGGTGTTGGTACGACGAGCAGGGGTTTGCCGCTCAAAAGTCATGTGGATATTGCGGCTCTGTTCACCATCAGCCGCCACCGCCATGATCGGGTACTCAATCGTGCCATCCTGGAAAGACATTTGGAACCGGAAGGTGCCGTCTTCGGCAAGCTGAATCGGCTGGCCCGTAATGGTCACGGTGGCATCGGGTTCGGTCGCGCCGTAGACAATCAGCTCGGCATCGGCCACCAGCCAAAACTTGCGGGGGCGAATTGGTGGCATCGAAGCACCCATGCCAATACCCGACATCGTTAGGCCGGGGAAACCTGACATAGTCAACCCTGATACCCCTGACATGGTCGGCCCTGGCACCATATCAGCAGCCCCTAGGCCAGCCCCCGACGGAAAAATAAACGAACTGAGGGGAGGTGCCATCGACCCAGCAACGTGCTGCATCGAGCCAAATAAAGAACCGTCAATGCGCAGCGCTTCACCCCCCTGGGCCAACGCATAAAGCTGCTCATGTAGACTGGCCTCAGCCCCCTGAAGGCGGGGATCGACCAGGGTCATGATCGTCTTGCCGCGCAGGGTTTCATCCCAGGTAACGGTGAGAAAGTGCTCCTCTGTCCAGTCGGAAGGGTAAACGGGAGGGACACGAATAGTGTTGGAGCGGGCTAGCACCAGCCAGCGGCCATCGCCAGTCAGGTACCCGATCTCGGCCTGGTAGTCGCGATCGCTCACCGGAATCTGCATATACCACTCGCGGGCCAGCTCATCGCAGCTCACCTGCTGCAGATTATGGGGAGCCCGATCGTCGAGGTTGATGCCGGTCACATCGTACAGCCGCAGCGCCAGCTGCTCTCCCCCTTGGCGGCGCAGCTCTTCTTTATGGGTGTGGGGCGTATCCCAATAGGCGTATGCCCACTGGGGATCGCGGGGCATCAGCACAATGCGGCTTTCGCCATAGCCATCGGGCAGGGGGGGCAAGCCATCATCAATCGTCGATAGGTCTAGCTCGCCATCAGCCGGATGGCCCACCACGTCAAATTTTTTGGCCTCTACCTTCGATTGGTCTTCGGTGCTGGCTAAGGAAGCCGCTGCCCCAGCCGCCAGACCGGCCGCGCCTACCGCCAGACCGGCCGCCCCCATAGCCATAGGCATCGCCGAGGACACCTCAACCGGCTCTGGCGACGGCGGTGCCTCAGCCGGTGCGGGGGGCGCTTCATCTACAGTAGCCACTTCGGGCACTGGGGCTGGAGGAACCACCTCAGGTTCTGGAGCTGGAGGAACTACTTCAGATTCTAGAACTGGAGCTGGAGGAACTACTTCAGGCTCTGGAGCTGGAGGAACCACCCCGGGGGCTGGAGCCGAAGGGACGATCGCAGGCTCGGGCACCGCTGCGGCCACTGCCCCGCTACCACTGACGGGCGGTACCGCTGGAGGAGGCGCAACTGGAGGAACTGTTGTCGCGGCATCAGCCACTGGGGCCGCTCCTCTACCCCGGGTTAACAACCAGCCCAGGCCACCTAACAGCGCCGCCAGGGGTAGCAGCCACCACCAGGCAAAGCCACCATCATTATCATTAGCCGGAGCTGTAGCGATGGGATCGGCATCAGCCGGAGCTGCCCCCTCAAGCGCTTCGGCTTCGGGCTCCGGTTCGGTAGTCACCGGAGCTGACGTTACCGCTGAGGATGGGTCCGATGGTGACGTAGCCCCCGCAGCGGGATCGGCGATCGCACCCGCAATTACATCGGCTTCCGCACCTTGGGCGGCGGCGATCGCGGCGAGCCCTGCCGGCGCAGTGGCATAGCCGACAAAGGCAGCTACAGCCGGGCTAGGCTGATCTTTATAGACAAAATATCGCGGTTGAGAATAGGGATAACGGGGGTCATCGGGCAAGGTTTGGTGCATGGGCACGATCTTGACCCCCGGTTGGTCGAGCACGAGGGGTGCGATCGCATAGCTAATGCCGTCATTACCTAAAGCCCGAATCGCCGCGGCGGTATCGTCTTCAGCAACCGGGTCGGCAGTCGCCCCAGCCTCAAAGGGAGCTGAGCGAAACACCTCATACTGGCTGAGCGATCGACGGGTATCGTTGCTTTCCGGCCGATCGACAAACCGAATGGCACCAGGCTCCCCACCGACCTGTGACCAATCGGTGATTTCGCCCCGAAACATCGCGGCAAACTGTTCGAAGGTGAGATTGCCAAAAAAAGGATTATCGGAGCCAATAATGATGGCAATCTTGGCTCGTTCTAGGGGTACCGTGACCAGGCCTTCATTCTGCTCGGCCTGCGTCAGGGGACGACCAATAGCAGCCAGGTCAATTTTGCCGTCGATCAAGGCGGCGATCGCATCGTCGCTACTCGTTACCTCTACGCCAACTTCTGTGCCATCATAGGCAGCTTCAAACTCCTGCTTCAGAGCTTGGGCAGCCACTCCCAAATTTGGGGAACTCTGAATCGACAGTGTTGTTCCAGAAGGCACCGTTTCAGGCAATGAAAACGCCGGAGCACCCTGAGCTAGAGCAACGGTTCTCAGCCCAGGGTGGGCTGCCGGGCTGAGGGCAAACAGTGCGGCAACAAGAAGCTTGACTGAATACTGCATCGTTTGTCAGGGGAGGGCAAAGAACGGAAGGCGAGGTAAATATACCAGGTTCATTGATAAAACAGGAATATGCTATTTTGCAAAGCCTCTGAATTAACCCGAATTTTGGGTGTGTGCCCAAGAATTACGGTCAACTATTGCAGCATTCGGCAGGGGAGTCAATGGCAAAATTCTAGGCATAAAATAGGGCAATGCTGCCCTTAAATGCCAGAATTTTGGCAAAAATGCCCTATTACAAGACATCCTGAAATACCTCTAGCCGCATCAAAACCGGGGATCTATCCAGCCTGATTGCCGATATTTAGCGATAAATGGGCAAATACTCGATCTTTTTGGCCGTGTTTGACTGATTTTACCTGGGTAATCTGCCATCACCATCGCCACTGACCATGCCACTGACCACTGCCCTGGAACAAGGCGCACACCACCATCCCTTGCCGCCCCCAGGCACCAAGCCGGCAAATCGGCTCTGACCCTGATCAAGGCCTCACTTCCTACCCAAAAGACACGGGCCTACCTTCATTTCGCCAGCAAGCTATCATGGGACAAGTTATTGACATTTCTTAACAATTCCCAGATCCCTTGCCCATCGAGAATCACTCCTACATGACGGCTTCTTCTCACCCATCTAGCGGCATCAAAGGTTTCGTGGAGACTCGTATTCTCCTGGGCCAGCCCTTGACCTCAGAGCTGGCAGCAATTCTGCTGGTGTACTTTGTCCAGGGCATTTTGGGGCTGGCGCGACTGGCGGTCAGCTTCTTTCTCAAGGATGATCTGGGCCTCACCCCCGCCGAGGTCGCAGCGCTCACTGGCATCGCCACCCTGCCCTGGACTATTAAGCCCCTCTTTGGTCTGCTCTCGGACGGCTTGCCCCTGTTTGGCTACCGACGGCGACCCTATCTCATCCTCTCAGGGTTGTTGGGAGCAGGCGCCTGGCTGGCCCTGGCAACGATAGTGCAGACGGGCTGGGCCGCGATCGCCGCCATTACCCTCAGTTCCCTCTCCGTCGCCGTCGGCGATGTCATCGTCGATTCGCTGGTGGTCGAGCGGGCCCGAGGCGAGTCCTTAGGCCAGGCTGGCACGCTACAGTCTCTGGCCTGGGGTACTTCCGCCGTAGGCGGCATTCTTACCGCCTACCTGGGCGGAGCCCTGTTACAACACATCAGCACTCGCGCCGTCTTTGGCATCACCGCGACCTTTCCTCTGGTGGTTTCTCTGGTTGCGGTACTCATTGCCGAAGACCCAGTCGATGCCCCCAGCTGGACCGTAGTCGGCACCCAGGTCAAACAGCTCTGGCAGGCCGTTCGTCAGCGCGCCATCTGGATGCCAGCCCTGTTTCTCTTTCTCTGGCAGGCCACCCCCACCGCTGACGCCGCCTTCTTTTTCTTCACCACTAACGACTTGGGGTTTCAACCCGAGTTTTTGGGTCGAGTGCGGCTGGTCACTAGCCTGGCCGCGCTCTTAGGCATTTGGGTCTTTCAGCGATTTTTGCGCACCGTGCCCTTTCGCACCATCTTTGCCTGGTCTACTTTGCTCTCTAGTCTGTTGGGCATGAGCATGCTGCTGCTGGTCACCCACGTCAATCGCACCCTCGGCATTGGCGACCAGTGGTTTAGCCTGGGCGACAGCCTGGTACTGACTGTCATGGGCGAAATCGCCTTTATGCCGGTGCTGGTGCTATCGGCCAGACTCTGCCCACCTGGCGTAGAAGCCACCCTGTTTGCGCTGCTGATGTCGATCGTAAATCTGGCTGGGCTGATCTCCCATGAGCTAGGCGCAGTACTGACTCACTGGCTCGGTGTCACCGAAACCAACTTCGACCACCTCTGGGAACTGGTTTTAATCACCAACCTCACCACTTTGCTGCCCTTACCCCTGTTGTTTTTGCTGCCCAATACCTCTTCCCAAGGGGCAGAATCTCACTCTCCAGCCGCTCTACCACCGCCAGAGCTAGCCAGCATATCGACTACGCTGTTTGCGCCCACCGCCATGGAGCATCCGGTGCCGGTGGGCGACCCCGACTGAACTATAGGCCCGGCACCGAGCCCCAACATTTCGAGTTTGCCTGTCTAAATCCCCCTACCCTTTACCCTGCCGCATCATGACCACGACACAACCCCGCCCCACCGCTGCCTCCTTCTCCGTTGACGACTGGCGCAGCGGCTACCGTTCCCAGCCCAACGAATACAGCTACTGGGTCACTGACATTGAGGGCACCATCCCCACTGAGCTAGAGGGCACCCTGTTTCGCAACGGCCCCGGACTCCTGGATATTCATGGGCACCCGGTCAAACATCCCTTTGATGGCGACGGCCTGGTTTGCAGCATTGCCCTGCGCAACGGTCAGGCCTACTTTCGCAACCGCTTTGTGCGCACGGCGGCCTACCTGGCCGAACAACAGGCCCAAAAGCCCCTCTATCGGGGCGTATTTGGCACCCAAAAACCCGGTGGCCCCCTAGCCAATGCCTTTGACCTCAAGCTCAAGAATATTGCCAATACCCACATCGTCTACTGGGCCGACAAACTCCTGGCCCTGTGGGAAGCGGCGGCGCCTCACCGCTTAGATCCGACAACCCTAGATACCCTCGGTCTCGACTACTTAAATGGTCTAATTTCTCCCGGCGGTTCCTTTACAGCCCATCCCCGCATCGATCCGGGGCACCACGGCGATCCCCGATTAGTCGGGTTCTCGGTCAAAACCGGGCTATCCAGCACCATTACCCTGTACGAACTCGATGCTGATGGCAATGCCCTCAGCCAGCACAGCCATACCATCCCTGGCTTTGCCTTCATCCACGACTTTGCCATCACCCCTAACTACGCCATCTTCTTCCAAAACCCGGTTAGCTTTGGGCCACTGCCGTTCTTATTGGGGCTCAAGGGGGCTGCAGAATGCATCAGCTTTGACCCCAAGCAGCCGACTAAAATCCTCGTTGTTCCTCGCAATGGCGACCCCATGCAGGTGATCGACACCGACCCCTGCTTTGTCTTCCACCATGCCAACGCCTTTGAGCAAGATGGCCGGGTCGTCATCGACTCAGTCTGTTACGACAGCTTCCCCTCCCTAGACGGCAGCAGCGACTTTTTAGAGGTTGACTTCGATCGCATTCCGGCCGGGCAACTCTGGCGCTTTACCCTCGATCTCACCGCTGGCACCGCCACTGTCAACACCCTGGTGAGCCGCTGCGTAGAATTCCCCACCCTGCACCCCGACGCCATGGGACGACCCTACCGTCATCTATTTATCGGTACAGCCCACGGAGCTGCAGGCAATGCGCCGCTGCAGGCTCTACTCAAGCTCGACACCCACACTGGGGATACCCAAATTTGGAGTGCGGCCCCCCGGGGGTTTATGGGCGAACCGTTGTTTGTCCCCCGGCCCCAGGCCACCGAGCTAGATGATGGCTGGGTGCTGGTATTGATGTACAACGCCGAGCGCCAGTGCTCTGATCTGGTAATTTTAGCGGGTCAAGCTATTGCCGCTGGCCCTATTGCCCGGCTCAAGCTGCCCCACCATGTGCCCTACGGCCTCCACGGCAGCTTTGTGCCTCATTACTTTGGGCCGGAAGCGAGAACGACAGCAGCACTCAGTTAGATGAAATCTAGCTAGAACTGTACAGGCGATGGGCGATGACCGATGGTTTTGCCAAAACTCCGGCCCAGAGGGCTCAAGCAGCGTTCATGCGGAAATCGCAGCGTTGCAGGCTATATCCAAGGATGGAGCTTTCGACCCTTCCTGCTCCATTAATTTCTACATATATAGATGTCCTAGCCTATCCCCAGGGGTGGATGAGGCAGGCAACCCTGTCGGAGAAGATCAAATTGCTTTTCTCACAGGTTTTCTCCAATGACGCTGACTGGACGCCATGTTTCCTACTGGCTTGACTCAACGCTGCCCTCTAGCTACCCCGCTCTAACCCAGGATGTCACCGTGGATGTGGCCATTGTTGGCGCTGGTTTAGCTGGTGTCGTTACCGCTAAGCTGCTCAAACAGGCAGGCAAAACCGTGGCGCTGATTGAAGCCGACCATGTTGGGGCAGGCGTGTCGGGTCACACCACCGCTAAGGTGTCGGCCCTGCACCAGCTGATCTATGCCGATCTGGTCGATCAGCACGGTAGCGAGAAGGCCCGTCTCTATGGCGAATCTAACCAGGCGGCTGTTGAACGGCTCGCCACTATGGTTGCCGCTGACGGCATCGACTGCGACTTCGCCCGTCGGGATGTCTACACCTTTGCCACCGACGAGTCGGGCCTAAAGCAGGTGCAGGCCGAGGTCGAGGCCGCCCAACGCGTGGGTTTACCCGCCACCTTGGTGGAAAGCCTAGATTTGCCCTTTGATGTTATGGGCGCAGTTCGGCTGCCCCATCAGGCAGAATTTCATCCGCGCAAGTTTATGCTGGCGATCGCCGCTACTCTCCCCGGCGACAATAGCCACGTTTTTGAGCAAACTCGGGTCAACACTGTCGAAGGCGAAGGCCCCTGCCGTGTCATGACCCAAAACGGCCCCAGCGTTATTGCCCAGGACGTAGTGGTGACAACCAACCTGCCAATTTTGGATGTCGGCCTGTATTTTGCCAAGTCCTATCCCCAGCGGTCTTATCTGATCGGCGGTCGCATTGAGGCTAGCCAGGCGCCTCGGGGCATGTACATCGGTGTGGGAGAGGGCTATCGCTCCCTTCGCACCACGCCCACTGACGACGGTGGCATGCTACTACTGGTCGGCGGCGAAGGGCATAAGGTGGGCACCGATGCCGCCATCGACGAGCGCTACCGGCGCCTCGAAGACTACATGCAAACTCAGTTTGGGATTGAAGCCGACTACCGCTGGTCAAGTCAAGACTTTGTCTCCTTTGACAAGCTGCCCTACATCGGCAAGCTCACCCCCGCGCACCAGCACACCTACGTTGCGACTGGCTTTAGCCTCTGGGGCATGTCTAAGTCTGTGCTGTCAGCCATGATCCTGGCCGACAGCATTTTAGGAATTCAAAACCCCTGGGCCGACCTCTACGACTCCACCCGTCCGACACCGTTTGTGACGCCGACCTCCATCCAAGCAAATTTGGACGTGGGCAAACACTGGTTGGGCGATCGCCTCAAAGGGTTGTTCGACTCACCCGACGGGGTGCCCCCTGGCGAGGGCAAACTCGTTACCCACAACCTCGACAAAGTGGCAGCCTATCGCGACGACACCGGGCAACTCCATACGGTTTCCGCTGTCTGCCCCCACCTGGGCTGTATCGTTGCCTGGAACGATGCCGAAACCAGCTGGGATTGCCCCTGCCACGGTTCGCGCTTTAGCCCTGACGGGGATATTCTCCACGGCCCGGCGGTCAAGCCGCTGGAGCAGAAGGCCTGTGGTTGATCGGTTGAGCACCGATCAATAGAGGTTCAACGGTGTCGGGGCTTCGCTAGCGAAGCCCCGACATGAATCGCCTGGAAAAAGAATCCTGCCTGCCCCAGCGATAGCCCCGAGCCCGTGCGACAATAGCGGCGGCGTCTAGGTCTATTTCTTCCATGAGTGGCGACACCATCTTTGGCAAAATCATTCGCAAAGAGATTCCAGCCAACATCATCTATGAGGATGATCTCTGCCTGGCGTTTACCGACATTGACCCCAAAGCCCCGACCCATATTCTGGTCATCCCCAAACAGCCTATTCCTAGGCTTTCAGACATAGCGCCTGAGGATAAAGAACTGTTAGGCCATTTATTGCTAACTGTTAAGGCGATCGCCGATCAGGTCGGCTTAACCGAGAACGGATATCGGGTGGTGATAAATACCGGAACCGACGGCGGTCAGACGGTTTTCCACCTGCACCTGCACCTGCTAGGGGGTCGCAGCCTAGCCTGGCCACCGGGTTGAATAGCCCTTGGCGCTGCCCCAGTGTTGGCCAATGGCAGGGGCTTCCGGCCTCAGCGTTCTGGCCAGCACCGCAATATTTATTTTTGTACAACGGAATAAACTTTCTTTTCTCACAATTTTCTAGAGTAGAGAGAAACTTTACACTGCATGTGGGTGAGTACATCTATTCACCTAATCATCCATTTTTCGTTTGTTATTCATTGGACTTTTACTATGACTACTTCTCTTCGCGCCCGCGATAATGCGGGAGCCTGGGAGCGGTTTTGTCAGTGGATTACCAGCACCGAGAACCGCCTGTATGTGGGCTGGTTTGGCGTGTTGATGATTCCTACCCTGCTAACCGCAACCATCTGCTTCACCATCGCCTTTATTGCAGCTCCCGCTGTAGATATCGACGGCATCCGTGAGCCTGTCGCGGGCTCCTTGATGTACGGCAACAACATCATCTCCGGTGCGGTGGTGCCCTCCTCTAACGCCATCGGCCTGCACTTCTACCCGATCTGGGAAGCCGCTTCCCTCGATGAGTGGCTGTACAACGGTGGCCCTTACCAGCTGGTCGTTTTTCACTTCCTGATCGGCATTTTTGCCTACATGGGTCGGCAGTGGGAACTGAGCTACCGTCTCGGCATGCGCCCCTGGATCTGCGTCGCCTACAGCGCTCCTCTGGCTTCTGCTACCGCCGTGTTCTTGATCTACCCCCTGGGTCAGGGCTCTTTCTCAGACGGCATGCCTCTGGGGATCTCGGGTACCTTCAACTTCATGATTGTGTTCCAGGCTGAGCACAACATTCTGATGCACCCCTTCCACATGTTGGGTGTAGCCGGTGTGTTTGGTGGCAGCTTGTTCTCCGCCATGCATGGTTCATTGGTGACCTCGTCTCTGGTGCGTGAGACCACCGAGACCGAGTCTCAGAACTACGGCTACAAGTTTGGCCAAGAAGAAGAGACCTACAACATCGTGGCGGCCCACGGCTACTTCGGTCGGTTGATCTTCCAATATGCCAGCTTCAACAACAGCCGCAGTCTGCACTTCTTCCTGGGTGCGTGGCCGGTGATTGGCATCTGGTTCACCGCCCTGGGCATTAGCACCATGGCGTTCAACCTGAACGGGTTCAACTTCAACCAGTCCATCCTTGACTCTCAGGGTCGGGTGATTGGCACCTGGGCGGATGTGATCAACCGGGCCAACCTGGGTATGGAAGTGATGCACGAGCGCAATGCTCACAACTTCCCCCTGGACCTGGCGACGGCTGGTGAGGCCACCCCCGTTGCGTTGCTGGCTCCTGCAATCCACGGCTAGGTTGTGAACCTTGCGGGTGGATGTATCATCCACCTAGCCTGTGAATAGGTCGAATGAAGGTATAAACGCCCCGGTAAACTGGGGCGTTTTTTGCTGTGTCCCAAGGCTTCCAGTTCCTCTACTAGGTGCGGCAGATCTAACTTTTCCAAAACATTTTGCTTCAGCAGGGACGACTGCTGCTGAGTCCAAGCGTAGAAATCTGTCTCATAGAGGCCAGTCATAATACTCTCTCTCGTGCTGTAGAACTTCTACAAGGCGTTATCGGTTCGTCCGTTGCCCTACCGAGATGAACTCAGCCTGTTTTGATGAGGGACAGCTGTCTCTTATTGGTAACTCGACAGGGCGTCAAAAGACGCTGGGCAACGGAGGTGTTACGCTCAAAAATACCCCTTTGACCTTTTATCGTCGGAATGTTAGATCTGCTGCTCATCGCCAGCCTCGGATTTTTAGGCAGTTTTGGCCACTGTCTGGGGATGTGTGGGCCAATTACGGTGGCGTTTGCGCTCTCGCAGGGGGGTGAGAAGGGCGATCGCTGGCCGTCTTTTCGATTTCATCTGCTGCTCAACTTGGGGCGGTTGGTCAGCTATGCCCTGGTGGGCCTTTTCATTGGGTCGCTGGGGTCGGTGCTGGTGGCCAGTGGCACCATGGCGGGCATTGGCAGCCCTCTGCGCCGAGGGGTTGCCATCGTCACGGGGCTGCTGCTGATCTGGTTTGGGCTAGCGCAAATCAACCCCAAGGCAGTGCCCAAAGTGCCGTTCCTCAACCCCATGGTGCAGGCTGGCTGGCACGATCGCCTCACCCGAGCCATGCAGGCCCTCTCGCTCAATCCGCAGCGCTGGACACCTTTACTGCTGGGTCTAGCCTGGGGGCTAATTCCCTGCGGCTTTTTGTATGCCGCTCAGCTCAAAGCCGCTGAAACCACTAGCCCCTGGCAGGGCGGGGCTACTATGCTGGCCTTTGGCCTGGGCACGCTGCCGTTGATGCTGGGGGTTGGGGTTTCAACTGGGTGGGTCAGCGCCGATCGCCGGGGACAGTTGTTTCGGCTCGGCGGCTGGATTACCTTGATTATTGGCCTGCTAACGGTGTTTAGGGGCAGCGGTAGTGTCGATTTGACCGGCTATGGCGCGCTGATTTGCCTAGCCCTAACCCTGATCGCCCGCCCGGTTAGCCAGATTTGGGCACCATTATTGACCTACCGTCGCGCCCTGGGGGTGGCTGCCTTTGTGCTCTCGATCGCCCATATTGGCCACATGCTCACCATGGGCTGGAACCCCCTAGCGCTGCCTTTTTTGTTGCCGCCCCTGCAGGTGGGGGGCTGGGCTGGCATTGTTGCCTTTGGCCTGATGCTGCCGCTAGCCATGACCAGTTTTGACCAGGCCCAGCGCTATTTAGGCTCTCAGTGGCGGCGGCTGCATCTGCTGAGCTTGCCGATTTTTGTCTTGGTGATAGCCCACACCCTGCTGTTGGGGGCTAGTTTTTTGGGGGGGTTTGAGCGATCGCCCCAGCACTGGCTAGCTGCGATCGCCCTCATCGGCCTCTCCCTGCTGGCGCTACTGCTGCGGTGGCAAGGGTTTTGGTCGCTGCTGTCGCTGGAGAAGTACTATGCGCCTGTCAAACATTAGCCTGCTGGCATGTCTTTGGATCGGCACCCTGGTTGTGCTGCCCGCCCAGGCCCACAAAACCGAGATCTCGGGCAATGTCGCCGGTACCTGGCACCTGGAGCCCAACCACAGCGCCAAAGCTGGAGAGCCCGCCAGGGTCTGGGTGGCCCTCACCCAGCAGGGCGGTCAGCTCATTCCCCTAGACCAGTGCGATTGCACTCTCTCGGTTTATAGGGTGAGCCAGACGGGGGAAGCGCCGATTATGCAGCCGACGCTGACGGCAATGTCGCCAGAAAGCTTTGAAGACATTCCTGGGGCAGAGATTACGTTTCCTGAGGTGGGCGAGTACAGTATTGTGCTCACCGGCAGCCCTCGGGCCGATGCGACATTCTCTCCCTTTGAGCTGAGTTACACCACGGTTGTTGCGGCGGGCAGCACCAGGCCGTCTATCCCCCCTGGGCAGAGTGAGACAGACCAAAGTTCTGTACCTGATACTGAGCAGGGTTCCAATCGTCGCCCTTGGAAAGTTGC
Organism: Nodosilinea sp. LEGE 07088; assembly: GCF_015207395.1. GTDB lineage: Bacteria > Cyanobacteriota > Cyanobacteriia > Phormidesmidales > Phormidesmidaceae > Nodosilinea. The sequence continues at coordinate 14,746 of NZ_JADEWX010000061.1, read as the reverse complement.
ACTGGCGGTGGGGGGTTTGGGACTTGCGATCGCGGCAGCATTCCGCCTACGCCAACAAAAACCGCCTCGCCATAAGAATGGTGGCCTTGAGCCGTAGCATATATGGGTTGCCTTTTCTGCCGAGCAGCCTATGATTCATCATAGGAGGAGAAACCCAGGAGGGTAGCGGTGGTTCAGCTTATCGATCGACCTACCGAGCAGCGCTTCATTCACACAGGCGTAAGCTGGGACAACTTCAAAGCGATTCAGCAAGGCTTTGCAGATTCGCCGAACATTCGCCTGTTTTATTTCGCTGGGGAGCTTGAGATTTTGTCTACCTCCCCAGAGCACGAGATTGTAAAAGGCAATATCGGCTACCTAATCGAAGCCTATCTGTTGAGCCAGGGCGTAGACTTTGTTGCCACGGGCTCTTTCTCTCAGGAAAGGGAGGCAGTGGCCTCAGTGCAGGCAGATGAGTCATACTGCTTTGGGGCCAGAAAGCCCATTCCAGACCTGGCGATCGAAGTGGTTCTCACGAGCGGTGGCCCCGACAAGCTCCAGCGCTATGCAGCCTTAGGCGTTGCGGAAGTCTGGTTTTGGGAGGCAGGAAGCATTTGTGTTTATCAATTGCATCCCAGCGGCTATCAGCAAGCCAGCGAAAGCCAGTTTGTAAAGGGCATTGATCTAGATCGCCTTGCCCAGTGCGCTGAAATTGAATCACGTTCTCAAGCAGTTAGAACATTTCGACTTTCAAGCTGAAGCACTTGGTTAAACTGCATTCCTGATACTGTGCGTAAACTCACAACTCATAGCGCATCACTAGACGAGTTATCTAACCTTTGGCGTTGAGACTGAAAGCGTTGCATTCTCAATTTAATATCGTCAGTTGTTTCCCGAACAGCTTGTAAATCAGATTCCAGCATATAGGTTTCTAATAACCTAAAAATTGGCTCTAAATCGGTCGGGTATTTCATCAATAGCTGGGTAACATCATTTTCATAAAGGCTCACTCGATCGAAGTTACCTTGCCGATAAAGCGAGGGCAGCGCATAGAGTTTGAGAATGATTAGCCCCTGAACTGTGACACAGCGAATCGAGCGATCGCCGAACTGCTTTTGCACTGAATACTGCTGATTTATCAGATCAAAAAGTTTATTTTTGGTCAACAGCACATCTACCTGAAGAGAGCCAAAATTTCCTCGAATAAAATCACGGTTCTCTTCAAGAATCACCAATTCTGGCAAGTCTTCTAATGCCTTTCTAGAGAGAATGAAGTCAATATCTTGGGTGTTGCGCCCTTCCACATAGCTGAGCATTGCAATGCCACCAACCAGCAAGTACTTGATTTGGCGAGATTCCAGCGTGATAAATAAAGACTCAATCGCAGCTAGTAGGTCGCCAAATTCCATTGCGCCACCCCAGTTTTTGACATCAAACGCTAGGCCATTTTGGATGATCTTGGCGATCGCGCGACTCATGGCCCTATTCCCCAGAGCTGACTCTGTTCTAATCTGATTCTGGCACCCTAACCCCGAATCTGAACCGGCATCACCAGGTAGGTAATCTTGGTTTCCCCCAGGGGCACAAACACCGCCGGGCTGGTGGCCGCATTGCACTGCATTTGTACCTCGGTCGTGTCAAACGCCTTCAGGCCATCCAGTAGATAGCGCACGTTGAAGGCAATATCGAGGTCGTCGCCAGTGACCTGGGCGGGCAGTTCTTCGCGACCGCTGCCCACTTCCTGGGCTTCCACCGAGAGGGCAATGGATTGATCGCCGCTGTTGAGGGTGATTTTGATAATGTCGTTCTTTTGGCTGGCCAGCACCGCAATCCGCTCCAGGCTCGACATCAACACTCTGCGATCGACCGTTACCTGGCGGGCAAACTGCTTGGGCAGCAGCTGGCGATAGTTGGGGTACTGCCCTTCCAGCAGACGGGTGGTCAGACGCTGGGCACCCAGGTCAAACAGCACCTGGGTTTCATCGAGTCGCAGGGCCACCGGCTGATTAGAGTTGTAGCCCTGAATCATGCGCTCTAGCTCGCGCAGGGCCTTGGCGGGCACCGTGACATCCATCGCCGGGGTGGCGGTGGCGGCGGCTTCGTCGGTGGTTTGCACCACCGAGAGGCGGTGGCCGTCGGTGGCGGCAAACTCCAGGGTATCGGTTTCAGAGAGCAGGTGTAAGCCCGTGAGTACCTGCTTGGTTTCGTCGCTGCTAGTGGCAAAGAGCGAGCCGCGCAGGCCGTTGAGTAGGGCCTCGGCAGAGAGCGAAATGGCTTCGCCCTCCTCGACCGTCGGCAGAGAAGGATAGTCTTCGGCACTCAAGCCGCGTACCTCGTAGCGGCCTGAGGACGAGGTGAGGGTAACGGTGGTGCTGTCACCTTCCGACTCTAGGGTGATGTCTTCGTTGGCCAGCCGCGAGACAATGTCGCCCCACAACTTTGACGGCAGGGTCAGTGTGCCCGGTTCTTCGACCTGGGCGCTAAAGCGGCTCTCAATGCCGAGCACTTCATCAAAGCCGACTAGGGTAACCGACTGGCTCTCAATATCGGCTTTCACCAAGATATTGGCCAGCACAGGCCGACTCGGGCGCGACGAGACCGCACGGCTGACCGACGACAGTTGGGCACTCAGCTCGCTCTGGGGGCAGATAAACTTCATGGCAGCAGAGAGAAAGAAACGCAGGGGTCAAACGCAGCAGCCCAGGCAGACGAAAATTCTGTAGGCTGATTGCGTATTAGCAGTATCTCATTTTTGCCATAGGATCCCTGAAAAGTAGCCCTGAGCTGAGCTACTTTAAGTGCTGGATCCTTTATAGAGCAGGCTTTTAAGAGATTTGAGAAAAGGGGAGTTTTTGATTGGATGCACATCCTACCACCCCTGTTTGGGCCTATCAACATTGACCCTGTGGGGAAATGGCGGCCTTCCGGAAAGAGAAAATTTTAAAGGATCGTAGTAGTAGAAGGGGGTGTGAAAACTGGGGAAAACTGCTCAGACGATTGGTCTGTCTCGGGTGTAGTGCTAACCTCTCTGGGGAAAAGCCGTGGGGAATGATCGAAGGTTTCCACACCCATGGAAGCTGACGAGGCGACTTCCCCAGAGGGGAAGAGATTATCCCCTTTAAATCTCTGGGTTTTCCACGGCTTTTTCTCTGTTTTCCCCAAGGAGATGAAAGGAAAAGATCACAAATCGTTACGACTGGGCAGGATGTTGGTTGTGGCTAGGCCACGCCTGCGATCGCAGGCGTCTCTGCATCACTCAGTTTTCCCGTTTTTATCACCATTACCCCACAGGGGGCGCGGTGCATGACGGCGTTGCTAACGCTGCCCAGCACGAGCTCCGTTAGCCCGGTGCGACCACGATTGCCCACAATGATCAGATCGGTACCCCACTCTTGGGCTGCTTTGCAGATGGCCGCTGCGACCGGGCCAACCAATTGTCGAAATTCGGCAGCAACGCCCAGGCTGTTGGCGGTGGCGGTGTATTTCTGCAAGCGATCGCGGCTTTCGGTTTCGTAGCGCACCCAGCTCTGTCGCCAGGCTTCTACGTCGATCTCGGTACCTGGGGCCCAGTAAATATTGTCAAATCTGGCTGAGAAGGGCGACGGGCTACCGGCTTCTTCGCTGGAGAGGCTATGCACCAGTAAGAGCTGCCCCTGGGTCGCTTGGGCGAGTTCTAGCGCTTGAGCAAACAGATCGTCGCTGGCTGAGCTGTGATCTAACGCCACTAAGAGTTTGCGATACATAGGGTGTTCTCCTGAGCGTGAAACGGGATGGCTTGCCTGGGTAGTTGGTCAGCTAAGAGTCAGGCTGGTGAGGGCGAGGTGGGGTGAGTTTCCAGCACATCACCAGCACCAAGGCCAAGGCCCCGAGCTGGGTCGCGATGTAGAGTGCATCGTGGTAAGTCAAGGCGAAAAATAGCATGGGTACCCTCCTGGCGCGATCGCGCCCTGGGTTGACGCCGTTGGGGCGGGTGCTTGGCAACCGATCCCCTTAGTTTTATTGTCCTGCGGGAGATGGGGGGCGATCGCAGACTGCAACGAACTGTGATTTGCCCTCATACTTAATAATCTTTCTCTGCAAACAATTGCCTGCCTAAGGGGGACTGCTGCCTCCGGCTCTCTTGGGTGTCTCAGATGGCATCGCAAGACCGGCCTATTCAGGCTTTGAACAGCGTTTTGCCCAAGTGAGCATTGCCGTTGAGCAACAGGACTATGGAGCAACATTACTATTGCTCAACCATCAACGACGGCTCTCAGGCTAGATTACCGACCGTAGGGGTTTTGCCCTTGCAAATAGTTGACGATCGCGATCGCGATGCCCCCCAATAGGGCGTACACCGCCATGGCAATCAGTAAATTGATGTCAAAGATTCGGGTAGCCGTGGCATCGGTGGGGCTGATGAAAAGAGTTGAGAACGGCGCCATAAAGGGCTCAGATATTTTAGAAATAAATTGGGCAAACGGGTTATCAGGGTTAGCTCCAGTCGCTCGCAGAAAAAACCGAATGCCCAACAAAATTTCTAGCGACCCGACCAGCAGAGCGATGGTATTGCGTACCCAGGCCAGCTTAGCCCGTCGCTGGGCAACCTTCAGCCGCTGAGTTTCTTGCTGCAAGCGATAGGCGTCACGCTTTTGGCTCAACTCGTGTTGTCGCTGCCAGTCGTCGGGTTGGTTGGGGTTGTCGTTCATAGCCTTGTGTTGAAGTAACGTCGTGGCGAGCTAGAAAGTTTTGGCAGCACTGGCACCAAACTGCATCAGCGTAGATGACTATTGTAAGAAATCTATCGGGATGTCTAAGTCGCTGGCCTGGAGACAACGCCTAGTGTGCCGATCGTGAGCGGGCTAGATCGTTGATACATTACCTCCAACCCTACTACACCCTTAGAAAAGTAAAAATTCTCATTATGGTCTTTAACCTACCTCTAGAGCCGCACCGGGGCATAGGTTAGAGGCTTGGCCTAACCATGGAGGCGTTTAAAGAGGCGCTGTACTAAAACGAGATCTTTAACGCCGGGGCCTTGCTCAACACCGCTGGAGAGATCAATGCCGTCAGGCCGAAGGGTATGCAGAGCAGTATTCACATTCTCAGGAGTTAGGCCTCCGGCCAACAGCCAGGGACAGCCAGGCTGAAATGCTGTCAGGGTATGCCAGTCTAGGGTGAGCCCGGTGCCACCCAGTTGTTTGGGATGGTAGGCATCCAGCAAGAGAGCATCAACGTAGGGCGCATAGGCGGTGGCGGTGGCCAAATCGTTGCGACTACGCACCCGAATCGCCTTAATCAGGGCGGTATCCGGTAGTTGGCCCTGGAGCTGCTGGCAATACTCTAGGGGTTCTTGACCATGGAGCTGAATATGACTCAGGTTAGCCTGGCGAGCGACAGCGCCGATCGCACCCAGCGTCGCGTCGGCAAAGACACCTACGGTTTTGACTGACAGGTTCTGATCCCCTAATGCCTGGGTGATAGCAGCAAGGGCCTCGGGGGAAATGTAGCGAGGCGACTGGGGTACGCAGATAAACCCCAGGTGAGTGGCCCCTAGACGGGCGATCGCGATCGCCTGATCGACTTGAGTCAGACCACAAATTTTGACCCACATGTTAACTCTGTTGAACATTCCGTCGGCGGGGTGTCGGGAGATTTTTATAATCCAGAGAGGTTGCATGGGCAATCTCTGGGCCGTGATGACCCGGTCAATACCCCAGGCAGCTCGCTGAAGCTTACTTCTCAAAACTTGATTTTAGACCTCTAAGCTAACGGAGATATAACCATTGCTGTTTTCTACCCTGCTGCTGGCCCAAACCACGCCCCTCACCCCTGAGTGGTCGTTCAAAGTGGCGCTGATTATGATTACCTGTAACTTGTTTGTGCTGGCCATTGGCAAGTACGCCATCCAAAAGCCCGGTGTAGGGCCTGCCCTGCCGGTTAGCCTGCCCATGGTATTTGAGGGCTTTGGCCTACCCGAACTGCTGGCGATCGCCAGCCTGGGCCATATCCTCGGAGCGGGGATGATCTTAGGCCTAGGCAACGCCGGACTGTTATAGGCCGCTGTGATCAGGCTCCCCAGCGAGTAATCAGCCCCGTTGATAGAATAGAGCTATATCCCAGACTGAGGTACCTGTAGCGTGATGCCAGGGCCTGAGGTCTGGGTTGGCATTTGATGGCGTACATGAGGGCTAGGCAATGCAATCCAGCTGGCGTATTGGGGCTATTTTGGGTATTCCCCTGTTTATCGATAGCTCCTGGTTCATTATTTTGCTGCTGGTGACCGTATCCTACGGCTTAGAGCCTAGCTGGCACTCGGCCTGGGGAAACCTAGCCTGGGTGATGGGTTTTGCGCTGGCCCTGCTGCTGTTTGCCTCAGTTCTGCTCCACGAACTCGGCCATAGTATTGCCGCTAAGATGCAGGGTATTGCGGTCAACTCCATTACGCTCTTTTTGTTCGGCGGCATCGCCTCCATCGACAAAGAGTCTAAAACCCCAGAAAATGCTCTCAAAGTTGCGATCGCAGGCCCCCTCGTCAGCTTCGGGCTGTTTTTGCTGCTCACCGCCATCGCTCAAATTCCGGCCCTGCCGACTCCAGTGGGCGTCATCACCGGCAGTGTCGCCCAGATCAACCTAGTGCTCACCCTGTTCAATTTGATTCCCGGTCTGCCCCTAGACGGCGGACAGGTGCTCAAGGCCCTGGTGTGGAAAGTGACCCAGAGCCGCATCAAGGGCATTCGCTGGGCCGCCCGATCGGGTCAGTTATTAGGCTGGCTGGTCATCACCTTTGGGTTGGTTATGGCCCTGGTCTACCAGGCGTTTTCTGGCTTTTGGATTGCGGCCATCGGCTGGTTTGCCCTGCGCAACGCCGCCGCCTACAACCAGGTCACCAACCTGCAAGAGGCGATGTTAGCCCTGACCGCCGCCGATGCCATGGTGCGCGACTTTCGGGTGATTGATGCCGACATGTCACTGCGGCAATTTGCCGACACCTATCTGCTCGAAGAAAATCGTGCTGCGGCTTACTTCGCGGCGTCTGACGGGCGCTATCGCGGCCAGGTTAGCATTGACGATATGCGCAATGTCGAACGCAGCCAGTGGGAAAGTACCTCCCTCAGCCACATCGCCAAGCCCCTACTCGATATTCCCTCAGTCCGAGAAAATACACCGCTAACCGAAGCCATTGAGCAGCTCGAAGACCTGCACCTGCCCCGCCTGACCGTACTGACCCCTGCCGATGCGGTGGCAGGCACCATCGATCGAGGCGATGTGGTGCGGGCTATGGCTGACCGCCTGGGTCTGCGCATTTCCCCCGCCATGATTCAACGCATCAAAGATGAAGGACAGTACCCACCGGGGCTACAGCTGCCCTCCATTGCAAAATCAGTGCTCGAAGAAGCCCAGGCCTAGCCTAGGCCAAACTCAGCCACCAGGTCTTCGTCCGAGTCATCGGCGATCGTAGCCACAATCGTCATTAGACGAGAGATCTCAGCCGCAGAAATATCCTTCAAAATGCGGCTTGAAATGACCAGTACTTGCTCCCCCGAAATGCCAAAACGGGCTTCTAGGGTTTCATTACAGTTTCTCTGCAACAGTAGCTTCATCAGCTGAGGTTCATGCTTGGCAGGCAAGCTCAGCACCGGCGACCATACCGTTAATGTATCCGACTCAGTTTCACCCGTAAGCTGCACATAGACCTCTACACTGCCGTATTTAAAGCGCCATAGATGTCCGTCAGCAGTTTGGTTAACCATGGCCCCATCTCCCTGGTCGAGGGAGGCAATGACCGCTTCAATTATCTCCAGGTAAGGCGCTGCATCCAAAGCATCCTCAGGCGAGGAGTTAGAAAAAGACTGTTCTAATGTGTCGTTAGTCATTACAGACCCTTGCTCGCTATTTGCCAAAAAAATCATCGTCAAGCGCAAATCTCCGACAGACGGCTCCCAGCTTCCTTGGCCCGTAGAGAGTCACCTAGGGGAGAAGATGAGCCAGCACTGACCTAAAACCCTAAGGCCGTTGCCGTATTTCCCCAACTGTATCCCCTTGTGCTGTCGCTGACTATCCCCCAGTTCACATCTGCCCCGACCCTGCATCTAACTCTTCGACCTAAAGACCGCCTGCGGTTTCTGCTTCTACCGGGTACTGAAACTGGTCTTCGAGGGTATCAAAGCCATAATCTTTGTTGGCGGGCACCTCTGGCGGCACCTGAAAGCCGGTAATCGTGCAGGCCTCTCTGCGATCGGCGCGCGCTGAGTAGCGGCACAGATGCTCAATAAAGTGAAACACAACTTTGGGATCAGACCACTGCATTTCGGCCCGCTGCTTCAAAATAATCAGCGCCTCTTTATCACTCATGGCGCTGCGCCAGCCTTTGCGTTGGCGGCACGAGACCCAGGTGTTGAGCACTTGGAAAATGCGCGCCAGGTGGTTTGGAGGGATCGCCCGGAGATGATATTGGCTGAGCACATCAGCGACTTCTTCGAGCCCCGCATCTTTGGCCAGTTGAGTGCTGGCATTAAATAGCGCCCCCATCTGAGTTAGGGCTTCGCTATGATCTGGGTATTCCTGCTTCAGGTTTTCGTCGTCTAAATAAAGGGCACCGAGATTTTTAAAGTGAGCCGCTAAAAAGAGCGTCTTTTTATTGCGATCGGTTAGCCCAGCAATAGTGCCATAGGCCAAACATAGATCGGCGAGAAAAACAGACTCTTCGTACAACCATGGCTGCCTACGCTTGAGTAGACTGCGCAAAAGCTTAACAAAGCTGTGAAAGCTTGGATAACTCATGGGCTAAACGTTCCCCAGAAAGATTTGCGGTAAACAGCATGCCCTGATGGATGCTTTACTCGCTGTACAAAAGAGGGATCGACGAACAATTTGCTGACTACCTGTTCGCCCGCGAGCGAAATAACGCTATTTATAGAGAGCACTGCTATTGCTGCTTTGGTTGGTTCTAACCCAACTGATGACTGCCAAATCAGTAGATCCAGGAAGCGCAATATTTTTAGGGAACAGAACAAGTTTAAAGCAAAATTATCCTGAATAACACAGTTGTCTAGTTCTTCTAGGTTTTAGGGAGCTAGCAGGTTCAATGAGTCGAGCCAGTCGGCTAGTCCGTTCAAAATTAGCTGTACCCCGATCGCCATCACAAACAGCCCCAGCAGGCGGCTCATGGCCTGAATGCCGCTGGCCCCCAGCACCTTGAGCAGCAGCGTAGACGATCGCAGCGCCAGATAAATCACCAGCCCAATCAGGGCGATGGCGGTAGCGATCGCCAGCAGGTTAATGGCCGTTGAGACCGACAGATCGCCACCGGCCTGAGCCGCCAGCCCCAGGGTCACTGCGATCGCCCCGGGCCCCCCTAGCAGGGGAATGGTCATCGGCATAAAGGAAATATCTTTGTGCTCGTCAAGGCGCTGGGCGACATCTTGATTGTCGACCTCGTTGAGCTTAGGGTCAGAGTTCATGGCCCGCCAGGCGGCATGAAACACCACGATGCCCCCGGCAATGCGCACCACCGCCAGCGAGACCCCAAAGAAGCGCAGCACGCTACCCCCCACAAGCAGTGAGCTAATCAGCAGCACCACCACATTGCGGGCAATGCGCAGGGCATAGCGGTTGCGCAGCGATGCCGGTATGCCCGTCGTAAACACAAGAAACATGGGCACAGATCCTATGGGATCCACTACCGGAAACAGCGCCGCGATGCCGCCCACCATGAAGTCGAAAAAAATCCGCACCGCTGGTTTGCCCCTAGAAAACTAGCTTGATGCTGAGTTTAGCCTCTTCCCTGGCCGGTGTTGTATCGGCAAACCCGTTTAAATCAGGTATCCGCTTAAGTCGGGACGATAGAAGGACTTGGCCTATAGGAGCTAGGAGCCCAGACCAGCGGTCTTAGCCCTGGAAGTATCCGAGCGCAGAGCTGAGGGAAACAGCTATTTCCAGGCCCGGTTTTCTAAATCGCGCACCTGGCGCTCCAGGCGATCGAGCCGACCCCGCAGTTCATCCATTTCGGCCTGACGAGGTACGCCTAAATCTTGCAGGGTGTTGCGAAACAACCGCTGAAACTGATCTTCTAAGGCTCCGTTACCTTCGTTGAGCTGGGCCATCACCTCATCCACCAGGGTACGGGCCTGCTCGGGGTTAAATTTACCCTCACGCACCCATTCTTCAGTCACCTGCTTGACCCGCTCTGCCACCAGCGAGGTAGTCCCCACGCCGATCATCAGCAACTGGCGCAAAAGGTTGTTGGTATCCATGGAAAGCTCCTTGTTATTAGCGGGCCAAGCGATATAAATTCAGACTCTGTGCCACCGCCAAAACCAGGATCCTCGAGCCATCCCAGCGCGGCCAAACGCAGTTTAACGGCTGATTAGCCGTTCCTACTATTTTCTCAGAGATTCCTCAAGTGCCGAGTATTGAAAGCCGAACCCGCTGCTGACGGATGCCCTCAGTTGCCGCTCAGCTCATCGACTTTGGCTCTCACCGTCTGGATGTCTTGCCACATCAGCCATTTAGGGCTGCCTTTGTCGCGCGATGGGTTGCGGAGCAGGTAGGCCGGGTGAAAGATCGGCATACACAGGCGGCCTTCCCACTCCATCCACTGGCCACGCACCTTGCTGATACCCGACTTAACTCCCAAGAGGGATTTCAGGGCCGTTGCCCCGGTTAGCAAAATGATTTTGGGGTCAACCAGACGAATTTGCTCGAGCAAATAGCCCTTGCAGGCGGCCACTTCGGCAGCGGTGGGTACGCGGTTGTCGGGCGGGCGGCATTTGACGATATTGCAGATATAGACGTCTTGCTCGGTGTCGAAGCGCACCGAAGCGAGAATCTTTTCTAGGAGCTGACCCGACTTGCCGACGAAGGGCCGTCCTTGCTCGTCCTCCTGCTGGCCGGGGCCTTCGCCGATAATCAGCACCGGGGCGGTGGGGCTGCCCCGACTGACGACAACATTGGTGCGTGTGTGGGCTAGGCCGCAGCGCTGACACCCTCGGCAGTGATTGCCCAGGGTGGTCAGGTCAGGGTAAACACCGGGGAGAATGGGCACCGAGCCATCGGTGGGAATAGTGTCAAAATCGACAGCGCTGGAGTTGGCCATCTCCCTCTGCGTTGGGGCATCACCAGTGCTAAACAGACTGAATTGATCTTCGGCCATGGCTGATTGGGGCTACACCACTTATGATTTGGCCCCTATTGTAAAGGGTCTGGGTTTGTCGTGCTGGAGCCTGGAATATCGTTATGCTGGCCCTGGGATGCGATCGCACCGTTATCCCCTAGAGTACTGGCGCAGCCCACCGATTCAGACCTAGAGCGGTTAGCCAATATTGGCCAACACCTGGCAACAGACCAGCGTTAGCCGTAGAGAACGGCGATCGCAGTGCGTGGGTTTGGGCATCATGGCAAAAACGCTGGCGTTGTATAGTAGAAAGCTAGCCAAATTGTATTGACTGTCCAGGAGCCTGAGCCTTGACTTTTTCCGCCGAAGATTTTGCCAAAGCCCTGGCCGCCCACGACTACGATTTTCAAGTGGGTAGCACTGTAAAAGGTACTGTCATCTCCTGCGCCTCTGATGGGGCAACGGTGGATATTGGCGGCAAGTCATCTGCCTTTTTGCCCATTCGCGAGGCGGCGGTGCGGGCCGTCGCCTCCCTAGAGGGCATTTTAGAGCCTGGGGCAGAATACTCCTTTCAGGTGATTCGTGACCAGGATGCCGATGGTCAGGTGCTGCTATCCATCCGCAAGCTACAGCTCAAACAACTCTGGGAGACGCTAGCTCAGCAGGCCGAGGCCAGCGCTGTGCTGGAGGTTAAGGTCACCGGCTACAACAAAGGCGGTGTCACCGTCGATGTGGAAGGGCTGCGGGGGTTTGTGCCGCGATCGCACCTGGGACTCACCTACGAAGACCTATCAGAGGCTGTGGGCCAGCGGCTCACCGTGGGCTTCTTAGAGGTCAATCCGGCCGCCAACAAGCTGGTGATGTCGGCGCGCATTGCCGCCCGCAGTCAGGTCATGGGCTCCCTGGAGCTGGGTCAACTGATTGCAGGCACAGTGGTCAGCCTCAAGCCCTTTGGGGCCTTCATAGAGTTTGACGGCATCAGCGGCCTGCTGCATATCAAGCAAATCAGCAAAAACTACGTCGAGTCGCTGCCTGCCGTGCTCAAGGTAGGCCAGCCCGTCAAAGCGGTGGTGGTGGCCCTCGACACCGAGCGCAACCGCATTTCACTCTCCACCAAGGTGCTCGAAAAATATCCGGGTGAGCTGCTGAAAGAGGCCGAGGCGGTATTTGCCGATGCTGAAAATCGCCTCGGCGATATCAGCCAGGTGCTAGCTGAGAGCGAGGGCTAAGGCCATGGGCAGCGTATGGGAACTCGACTTTTACTCCCGGCCCGTGCTGGATGACAACCAAAAAAAGCGCTGGGAAGTGTTGCTCTGCGAAGGCATCGTCAACGCTGAGACCCAGCCCGATCAGGTCTTCCGTTACCAAAAGTTTTTGTCGAGTTCTGAGGTCAACTCGATCAGCCTGAAAGGGGCGATCGATGAGGCGATCGCAGCTGCTACCAGCCAGGGTGTTGGCCCTCCCAGCCGCATCCGCTACTTTCGCTATCAAATGCAAAACATGATTTTGCGGGCCTGCGATGAAGCTGGCATTCCCGCTCGGCCGAGCCGCCGCACCCTGGCCCTCAATCACTGGCTGCAAGAACGGTATGCCACGGTCTATCCCACCATGGAGGGCTTTACCACCGTCCCTGCGCCCTCAGTGGCGGCTCCCCCCCCAAACCCTCAACCATTACCCGACGCCCTGCTCGGTCAACAGTGGGCCTTTGTCAGCCTGGAAGCAGCGGCTTTTGCCGATCTACCCGAGTGGGATATAGATTTTGGTGAAGCCTTTCCCCTGGGGATGGCCAATCTGACTCCCGATACGCCTATTCCCGGTCTGCTCATTTTTTCGCCCCGTGCCACCGCCTTAGCGGCCTGGATGTCGGGTCTGGAGCTAGCCTGCTGGCGGGTCGAGACTGGCAAGACTCCTGATATAGTGCTCGAAACCGGGGCCGCCGACAGCTGGATTCTAGCCGCATTGACCAACCCCCAGCTGGTCGCCGAAGCCCAAAGGTTTGATGCGGCCAAGGCTCAAGCCAATCAGGTACATTTCATTGGCATCCAAGACAGCCCCGAGAGCGAGTCCTTTGCGGGCTTTTGGCTATTGCAGGAGCTCAACTTGGGGTGAGGAAAATGGCTAAGTGGCCCCATTGGCGCAACCTGGGCATCTACAGTCTGCTGCTGTTGATTGCGGTGGTCATGGTATTTCCGCTGCTGTGGCTGCTCAGCACATCCTTTAAAGGCCCGCTAGAAAATCTGCTGGCTACTCCGCCCCAGCTTTTGCCCCAGCAACCGACCCTGGCCAACTACCGCCAGGTCTGGCAGTCGAACCCCTTCGGTCAATACTTTCTCAATAGCACCATCGTGGCGGTGCTGACGGTGGCGGCCAATTTACTGCTGTGCTCGCTGGCGGCTTATCCCCTAGCGCGGCTGTCGTTTGCCGGTCGCGATGCCATTTTGGCGCTGATTGTGGCCACCATCATGATTCCGTTTCAGGTGGTGATGATACCGCTGTACATTTTGGCGGTGAACCTGGGGCTGCGCAACACCTACCTGGGGCTGGTGTTACCTTACCTAGCCTCAGCCTTTGGCATTTTCCTCATGCGGCAGGCCTTTCAGGGGGTACCCAAGGAACTAGAAGAAGCGGCCCGCATGGATGGCTGCTCTGATCTAGGCATTTGGTGGCATATCATGCTGCCCGCCACCCGGCCGGCCCTGGTCACGTTAGGCATCTTCGTGTTTATCGGCACCTGGGGAGAATTTCTCTGGCCGCTGATCTTGCTCGATCGCCCCGAGCGCTACACCTTGCCCTTGGGGGTAGCCCGATTAGCTGGCAGCTTTTCCCTAGACTGGCGGCTGATTGCGGCGGGGTCAATCTTGTCGGTGCTACCTGCGATCGCGGTTTTTATCGTGCTGCAACGCTATATCGTACCCACCGAGACCGGCAGCGGGGTCAAAGGCTAGGTCTATCCGCAACCCAGAGAAAAATTGTTATACTACTGATCAGTAATAAATTGACACCTTTAGCCTTTAGTCTGGCTTTCTGAGTCTACGTCTATGAATCTCTCCACCATGGTTTCGCGTGCGCCTCAGGTTGACAGCACTACAACAGATAGCGACTGTCGCCTAGTCAAGCTTTCCCCAGAGACATTACAGCTCGTAGCCGACTTTTTTAAGGTGCTATCAGAATCGAGCCGCCTGCAGATTGTCTGTGCTCTCAAGCTAGGCGAGAAAAATGTGTCAGAGATTATCGAGGCAACGGGGCTAGGGCAGGCCAATGTATCGAAGCACCTCAAGATATTGGCCCAGGCGGGTATTGTTAAACGCCAGCAGCAAGGGGTTTGCGTCTACTACCAGATCGCCAATGCCTTTGTGTTCGAACTCTGTGAGCTGGTGTGCGACTCGTTATCGGTCCAGATCCAGCAGCAGTCCGAACAAATCGCCCATCTAGAGGCCTTTCGCAAGGCCTAAGTAACCGAATAGTCCTTAGACAGTAAGAGACAGCAAGAGTCTAGAACCCTGAGGCGGAAACATATCCACCGCTCTGGATCGCTTGGCTCCCTGGCTCCCCTTGTATGTTGAGAGAGAAGTAGTGCTAGACCGTATCCCCTAGGCACGTGATCGTCATAGTCCGTGGAGCAGCGAGGGTCGGCCCTACGATTCATCCTCTGAGAACTCGAAAAATCGCCTG
>NZ_JADEWX010000060.1 GCF_015207395.1 Nodosilinea sp. LEGE 07088 | reverse complement strand
GTGGAGCAGTGGGCCGTCCCGGCGCTGTACCTGCGGCCCCGAGGGCCTGGGCCATCTCACTCACCGACTGGTAGCGATCGCCCGGTCGGTAGCTGGTGGCCCGCTGCAGCACCTGTAGCAGCCCTGGGCTGAGGGTGGGGGGCAGGTGCCAGTTGAGGTTGACATCGTCGAAAATTTCCTGAGGTTCTTTGCCCGTTAGCAGCACAATGGCCGTCACGGCCAGGGCATAGAGATCGCTGCTGGGGTAGGCTCGACCCGACTGCATTTGCTCGCTGGGGGCGTAGCCCAGTTTGCCAACCGAGGTCACCTGACTGGGAGAGCCCGGCGGCTGGATGCGGGTGACGACTTCTTTGACCACTCCAAAGTCGATCAGCACCGGCAGCTGATCGGCGCGGCGCTGCATAACATTGTCGGGGCTAATGTCGCGGTGAATGATGCCCTTGCTGTGGATATGGGCTAGCACCGGCAAGATCTGGCGCAAAAACTGCCGCACTTCCGCTTCGGAAAAGGTCATGCCCTGCTGGAGCCGCTGGTTGAGCAGCTCTCGGTAGGTGACCCCGTCAATGTAGTCTTGCACCAGGAACAACCGCTGATTTTCTTCGAAAATGGCCTGAAATTTTGGGATCTGCGGGTGCTCAATGTTGTAGAGGATGGTGGCCTCTCGCTGGAACAGTTGCAGGGCCTTGTCTGAGAACTGATCGCCCTGCTGCGGCTCGAGTTCTTTGACGGCACATTGTTCTTCAAAGCGCCCCAGATCGACGGCTAGATAGGTGCGCCCAAACCCCCCGTGACCAAGCTCTTGCACTATGCGGTAGCGGTTTTGAAGGGTGGTGCCGGGGGTCAGGGTGGGTTGCATAGCAGTGAGTTCAGTTCAAGAAAAGGGGCGGCCAGCTAGAGCGCTACACCAGTTTACAGTAGGATTACTGACCGCTCGCTGCGTGATCCGGACGGGCACTACGGTGTTTATGGGTAGGAAGTCCCCCTGGAGGAACGGGAGTTCCTTTGCGACAATAGAGAGCGGGGAGCCGGGTCGGGTCGGCGCTGCACCAGAGATGAAGGGCAGAACATGGGGCTCAGGATTGATGAATGACGGTAACCAGGCGATCGCCACCGATCAGAACAGCACCGCTGCTGCTCAGGGTGGACCGCACCCGATGGGGTGGCAGCACCTGCTCAAACGCCCCCTGCTAGTCGGCGGCTTAGGGTTGTCGGCTACCTTGGCGCTGCTGGGCAGCGCCCACTTCAACCCGTTGGCTAGCTCGACCTTGCTGAGCGCCATTGCCCTGGGGTCGGGGGTATGGTGGTGGCGACGGGGCGATCGCGCTCCGGTCACCCCTAAGCCCATGGCGCCGCCAGTGGTCGATCGTACCCGAGTCGAGGCTGAGCTGGCGGCTTTGGCCGAGCGGGTAGCGACCCTGGCCGAGGAAGCTGAGCTGGCGGCTGTGTCCACGGTGCTCCCCGAGACCCTGAGGGCTTATCAGCAACAGCATCAGGCTCTCGTGGCCGAGCTCGATCGCCCGACGCTACGAGTGGCGATCGCCGGAGACCCCCGTACCGGTAAAACCACCCTGCTCCCCCTGCTCCCCTCCGATCGCCCGCTGCTTCTACAGGAGGAGTCGCTGGCCGCCAATGCTACCCCCGACTGGCTGGGCTACGACGGCCTGCTGCTGATCACCGACGGCGATATTACTGACAGCGCCTTGACGCTGCTGCGCGATCGCCTGATTGCGGGCCAGGGGGCCGTACTGGTTTTCAACAAGCGAGATCACTATGACACCGCCGACCAGCAGACGATTTTGACCCAACTCCAGCGGCAAGTGGCTACCCTACCCGCCCCGGTGGCGGTGGTGGCCACTGCCGCAGCTCCCCGCCCCATCAAGGTGCGCCGCCACCAGGTCGATGGTACGGTCAGCGAAACCCTAGAGACGCCGCCGCCCGAGGTCGAGGGCCTGGCGGTGGCGATGGACTCGGCTCTGGTGGCTCGGCGATCGACCCTAGTCGCAGCGACTGTGCTACGCCGTACTCGGGTGCTGCGCCAGCAGGTGCAGACCGACCTCAACCGCCTGCGCCGCGATCGCGCCCTGCCCCAGATTGACCAGCTCCAGTGGGTCGCCGGGGCCGCCGCCTTTGCCAACCCCGTACCCACCCTCGACCTGTTGGCCACCGTCGCCATCAACGGCCAGCTAATTATGGATCTGGGCCAGCTCTATGGCTTTAACCTGTCCCTAGACGAAGCTAAAATGGCGGCGGGCACCCTGGCCCGTCTGACGGTGAAACTGGGGCTGGTTGAGCTCTCGACTCAGGTGCTCACCGCCGTGCTCAAGGGGCACTTTGCTACCTATGTCGCCGGGGGCCTAGTGCAAGGACTCAGCGCCGCCTACCTCACCCGTATGGCTGGCCTCAGCCTGGCTGACTACTTTGAGCAGGCGGCCCTAGCGGGTACCCCCACCGCTGAGCTGTCGTGGGATGCGATCGCCCAGCGGTTGCAGAGCACGGTGCAGCAAAATCGCCAGCTGAGCCTGCTGCAGTCGCTAACCCGGCAGGGCATCGACATTCTCAAGCCCGCTCAGCTACCTGCCAGTAGCGCCCCTGTCTTGAATCTCGATACCCCCGCTGGCGGGTGTGACCCCGTGGCCGTGGAGGCTGCACCTGCGGATACAGCTCCGGTCAGGCTTGACCGGAGCTAAAGCTTGGCGCACCGTTGAGGTGCAACCGGGGCGATGTCGGCAGGTTGCCCCAGTCTCTCTTCCCTTTACCCTGGCTACCCTATGCCCCCTTCTCCGCTGATCTATCGCGCTCGTCAAACCCTCAGCCAGGTGGTTGACCGCTACTCTAGGGCGCTCCAGGGCGAGGCGAGCGGGGCGACGGCCACTCACCAGGCGGCGGTTAAAACCGGGCTCAACCAGCTCCAGACCCTGACGGCCAAGCTGGAGTCACGCTGTTTACGGGTGGCTGTGTTTGGGCTCGTGAGTCGAGGTAAATCGGCGCTCATCAATGCCCTGGTGGGTGACGCCGCGCTGGAGACTGGCCCCCTGCACGGCGTCACCCGTTGGCCGCGTTCGGTCTATTGGCAGCCAGACATTCAAACTGGCCAACCCTGGCAGATTGAGCTAGTCGATACCCCTGGCCTAGATGAGGTGGGGGGCAATATGCAGGCCGATATGGCTGCAACGGTGGCCAATCAGGCCGACCTGATTTTGTTTGTGGTAGCTGGGGAAATTACCCCGCTAGAGTACACTGCCCTGCTCAATCTACAGCGTCGGCAAAAGCCTCTGCTGCTGGTCTTTAACAAGGTTGACCTGTACCCTGAGGTCGATCGTCAGACGGTGAGAGATAGCCTGCATCGTCTCTGGGCTGACCAGGGGCAGGGCGGGCCTCGCACCCAGCTGGCTGTAGACGATGTGGTGATGGTAGCGGCCAACCCCGCCCCGCTCAAAGTGCGGATTGAATGGCCCGATGGCCGCACCCGTGAAGAGTGGGAACCCCAGCCGCCGGAGATAGAAGCCCTGCGGCAGGCGCTGCTGACCATTGTGGCCCAGGATGGCCCCGCCCTGGTGGCGCTGAATGCCCTGCGCCATGCCCGCTCGATCGAAGGCGATATGGTGAGCCATGTTACCCGCCTGCACGGCGATCGCGCCGATGACACGATCTGGCAGTTTGCCAAGTACAAAGCCGTCGCCGTGGCCCTCAATCCGATTGCCGGACTAGATTTGCTGGGGGGAGTCATCATCGACCTAGTGCTGATCCGCACCCTGGCGCGGATCTATGGTTTTCCGATTACGAACCACGAGGCGGGGCGACTGTGGCGAGCAATTCTCAAAAGCTCGGGCACGCTGTTGCTGAGCGAGGCGGGCAGCGGGCTACTGGGGGCCGGTAAAACTACGGCGGCTTTGGTGACCCTGGTCGATAACGCCTCGGGGGTAGCGGCCCTGGCTGGGGCTATGACGGCCCAGGCCAGCGCCGCAGGCTACGGCTCCTACGCGGTTGGCCAGGCCGCTAAGACCTACCTGGAGCAGGGCTGTACCTGGGGCCCAGAGGGGGTGAGCGCCACCCTGGCCGCTATTCTCAAGGATACTGATACGTCGGCGACCCTGGCTCGTTTACGCCAGGAAGTGGCAGCTGATTTGGTTGAGTCAGCTGTTGTCAAGGGCTAACCCTGTGGACGGAGCAGCGCTGGCGGGGTATCTTAAGGCCGCTACCGTAGCCTTTCACCCATGCCGAGACATAGCTGGGTGATTTAGTTGAGGCGCTACGTTACTGTCAAGGGTGTCGTCAATGACCGCTTTCTCTGATTCAAACTCTCTAGACACCAGTGACAGGGCTAGTGCGATCGGGTTTGCCAGCTCCATCCCCAAGGCTGGCAATGGTACCGCCTCCATTGGGGACCTAGTGGAGGGTCAGCCAAAGGCGATTCAGGCCACCCTGAGAGATGCTGAGGCCAGGTTTCGAGCCGTTTTTGAGCAGATCAACCTGGGCATCTGCCAGGCCAGCCTAGACGGGCAAATGCTGGAAGCCAATCCAGGCATGTGTCGAATGCTCGGCTACAGCCGGGAAGAGTTGTTGGGCAAAACCTTCATCGACATTACCCACCCCGACGATTTGGCGCTTGATCTAGGCTATTACGATCGCCTGCTGGCAGGTGAAATCAATTCCTTTGCGATTGAAAAGCGCTATCGCCATAAGCACGGTAATTTTGTCTGGGTTGCCCTGACGGTATCTCTGGTGTGCGATGGCGATGGCCAGCTGCTATTTAGCATTGGCGTCTCCCAAGATATTAGCGCTCGCAAGCAGGAAGAGGCTGAACGTAGGGCTGCCGAGCAGGCTCTCCAGGCTTCGCACCAGCGCATCAACAACATTCTCGAGAGCATTACCGACGCCTTTTTTGCCCTCGACCAGCGCTGGCAATTTACCTACCTAAACCAGCGGGCCGAGCAGTTTTTACGGCGATCGCGCCACCAAGTGCTGGGCCAAAATCTCTGGTACGAGTTCCCTGAGGTGTTGGGTACGGCCATGTCTAAAGAGCTGCGTCGGGCTATGGCCGACCGCGTCGGGCTCACCTTTGAAGAATATATGGCCCACTCCGACAGCTGGTGTGAGTTTCACGTCTACCCCACCCAGGAGGGGCTGGCGGTGTACTTTCAGGATGTCACCAGCCGCAAGCGAGCCTACGAGCAGATCGAACACCAAATTCATCGTGAACAGGCGCTCAATCGGGTAGTCCAAGCAATTCGCCGCTCCCTAGATTTTGACAATATCTTTGCAACCGCCGCCTGTGAAGTCGCCCGCCTGCTCCAAGCCGACCACGTCGATATTCAGATGCGCCAGCCCGCCGACGGAGTGTGGCGAGTGCTGGTCGAGCATCGAGCCGACGACACCCTGCCCAGCCTGCTGGACGGCGTCTTTGATGACAATGCCTCGGTGGCCCGTCAACTTAAAAATTTCGATATTGTGCAGCTCGATACGACATCGTCAATAGCTGGGGAGGCTTCGGCTACACTGTCAGACCTGCCCCAGCTATTGGCGACGCTGCCCGGCTGCTGGCTGCTGGTGCCCCTACACATCAGTGGTGCTCTACCCTGGGGTTGCCTGGGTATTCATCGGCACGCCCCTGAACCGGGAACCGATCCCTGGAAGGTTTCTGACATTGAGCTGGTGCAAACCGTTGCCGACCAGCTCGCCATTGCGGTGCAGCAAGCCCAAACCCTGGCCCAAGCCCAGCGCGAGCTCCGCGATCGCCAGCGAGCCGAGGCTCGCCTGAAAGAAGCCCAGCGCATTGCCCATACCGGTAGCTGGGAGCTTTACCTGCCCAGCCAACGGCTCACCTGGTCGGAGGAGATGTTTCGCATCTATGGCCTTGACCCCGGCCAGCCGCCGCTGCCGTTAGAGGCTCAGCTGGCCGCCCTTGACCCTAGCGATCGCACTGGGTGGAACCAGCAGCTGGCCCAGGCCAGCCGTACTGGTCAGCCGCTCAATTTAGAAGGGGCAATTGTGCGCCCCGACGGCAACCGGCGCGTGGTGCAACTGCTGGGGCAGGCCCAGCGCAATGGCCAGGGCGACATTGTCAGCCTGGTGGGTACCCTCACCGACATTACCGATCGCAAATTGATCGAAGACCGCCTGGTCTACGAAGCGCTGCACGACCCCCTGACTGGGTCGCCCAATCGAGCCTTTTTTATGGAGCAGCTCAACGCGGCGGTGCAGGTGGCCAAAACGTCTCCCCAGGCGCGCTTTGCGGTGTTGTTTATCGACCTCGATCGCTTCAAAGTAATCAACGACAGCCTGGGGCACCTGGTGGGCGATCAGCTCTTGATCGAATGTGCCCGTCGGTTGGGCTCAGTGGTGCGGGAGGTCGATATGGTAGCCCGCCTGGGGGGCGACGAGTTTGCCGTTTTGCTCAATCCCATTGCGGTGATTGAGGATGCTCTGACGGTGGCCGAACGCATTCACCGGGTACTGCACCCTCCCCTGGTGCTCGAAGGGCGCGAGATTTTTATCAGCGCCAGCGTCGGGATTGCCTCAACGCTCACCGGTGCGGCAGAAGCCGTAGACTTCTTACGCGATGCCGATACCGCCATGTATCGGGCTAAAGAAAATGGCCGGGGGCAGTCGGCCCTGTTTGACCCGGCCATGTACGAGCAGGTGGCCACTCGCCTCACCCTCGAAAACGATTTACAGCGGGCCCTCGACCGCCAGGAGCTGGCCCTGCACTACCAGCCCATCGTCGATCTCGCCCACCAGCGCCTGATCGGCTTTGAGGTGCTGGTGCGCTGGCATCACCCGCGCTGGGGAATGATTCCGCCCAGCACGTTTATTCCCCTAGCCGAAGAGACCGGCCTGATTCTCGCCATTGGGGCATGGACTCAGCTGGCGGCCTGTCAGCAGCTGCAGCAGTGGCAACAGGCGCATCCCCAGGCCCATGACTTAGTCATTAGCGTCAACCTGTCGGTGAAGCAGTTTGCCCACGCCCAGTTGATCGACACCATCGACCGGGTGTTGGCGACCACTGGTCTCAGCGGCGACCACCTACGGTTTGAAATTACCGAAAGCGCCCTGATCGA
The DNA here is from genome assembly GCF_015207395.1 of Nodosilinea sp. LEGE 07088. Lineage (GTDB taxonomy): Bacteria > Cyanobacteriota > Cyanobacteriia > Phormidesmidales > Phormidesmidaceae > Nodosilinea. The sequence goes on along the minus strand of NZ_JADEWX010000060.1, from coordinate 22,900 downwards.
AAACCCCCAATCTGCCGAGCAGATCTTAAAGGCCCTGCGCGATCGCGGCATTCAGCTGGGCATTGATGACTTTGGCACCGGCTACTCATCCCTGAGTATGGTGCACCAGTTTCCCATGCAGATTCTCAAAATCGATCGCTCCTTTATTCTGGCTATGGAGGCCGACCCGCGCGGCGTGGCCATGGTGCAGGCGATTTTGGCCCTGGCCCAAGGCCTGGGCATGGATGCGATCGCCGAGGGTGTTGAAACCCAGAGCCAACTCGACCAACTGCGTCGGCTAGGCTGCCCCTACGCCCAGGGCTATTGTTTTGCCAAGCCGTTGCCCGCTGCCGAAGCCGAACAACAGCTACTGCACTGGCCCCACAGCTGATCTGGCGATCGTCACCACCGCAACAGGGCATCTGCTGTAATGCAGTCAAGACTACACAGGGGCCAAAATAACTGTGCCTATACTGGGGACGACCTCTGCTCCCTGGGCTATCGCTATGGAATCCCTCCTTCGGCGCACCAAGATTGTGGCCACCATTGGCCCCGCTAGCAGTTCCAAAGCCACTCTCAAGCAAATGATCGACGCGGGTATGAATGTGGCTCGCCTCAATTTCTCCCACGGCAGCTACGACGACCACGCCCGCATGATTGCCCTACTGCGTGAGGTAGCCCAAGAACACGATACCCCGATCACCCTGCTGCAAGACCTCCAGGGGCCCAAGATCCGCGTGGGCCAGCTGTCCAACGGCCCGGTGGCTCTCCAAGAAGACACCACCCTCGACCTGGTTCCCCTCGACCAGGTTGAGGCGATTCCCGGCAGCATCGGCATCGACTACCCCTACCTGGCCGAAGAAGCCGAGCCCGGCATGCAGATTTTGCTCGACGACGGGCTGCTAGAGCTGAAGGTTGAGGCGGTCAGCGATGCCAAGGTTACCTGTCGGGTGATTCAGGGTGGCCTGCTCAAAAGCCGCAAAGGCGTCAACCTGCCCGATCTCAACCTACGCCTGCCCTCCCTGACCGACAAAGATAAGCGTGACCTGGCGTTTGGCGTGTCTCAGGGGGTCGATATTATCTCGCTGAGTTTTGTCCGTCAGGCCGAAGACATTCTCACCCTCAAAGCCATGCTGGCCGAGCTGGGGGCCAGCCATACCCCGGTGCTGGCCAAGATTGAAAAACCCCAGGCTATTCGTAACCTGCAAGAAATCTTGGCCGTGGTCGATGCTGTGATGGTGGCCCGCGGCGACCTGGGTGTGGAGATGCGCACCGAAAAGGTACCCATGCTGCAAAAGCATATTATTCGCGAGTGCAACAGCCGCTGCATTCCCGTCATCACCGCCACCCAAATGCTGGAGAGCATGATTCAAAACCCGCGCCCGACTCGGGCCGAAGCCAGCGATGTGGCCAATGCCATTCTCGATGGCACCGATGCGGTGATGCTGTCGGGCGAGTCGGCGGTGGGGGCGTTTCCGGTGCGGGCGGTGGAGATGCTGGCCCGCATTGCCATTGATGTCGAGCAAGATCTGCAATTTGTTAACGAGCCTGCCACCTACAGCGATGAAACCCATGCCCTCAGCGAGGCCCTCAACGCCATCGACCAGACCCTGGCGCTCAAATATATCGTCTGTTTTACCGAGACGGGCTACACCGCTACCATTGCCTCAGGCGAGCGACCCAATGCCATGGTGGTGGCCTGCACGTCGGTAGAGACCGTCTACCACTGGATGAATTTAATCTGGGGTGTGAAGCCCATTTTGCTCGACAGTTTTCCCCAAACCTTTGAGGAAATGGTCGCCGCCGCCGAGAGCAATCTGCTAGCCCGAGGGCTAGTGGTGCCGGGCGACAAACTGCTGGTGATGGGTGGCGTACCAGCCAATACCCCCAAGGGCACTAACTTTCTCAAAGTTCATACCGTAGTGGGGTAAACACCCGGTTTGGTTAGCCCCGATTCCGCTTGCCTAGGAAGCCATCAAAAGCCAGAAGAGCTAAAGCTTCTGGCTCCTGAATTCTCTATGCCTAAACTGCTCCCGGCTGACGTTGATACCCTTGGCGGTACCTATCGCAGAGAAATTCTAGTCTCCGCTACGGCTTGATCCATGAGCTCTTGCACATGGGCTGGCTGAAGCCCAAGCCACTCAGTCACTTGGTTTAAGTTCCAGGCTTTATAGGAAGCGATCGCCCGCAGATGGGCCAGGGTCAGAGACGGTATGGGTTCAGTCAGCCAGGCTCTCAGCACGTGCCTGGGAACTCTCAAAATAGCGGCGAGACTTTGTTTGTCGTGGTGGGTCAACTCTTGCCGTAGCCAACTGACAAAAGCCTCGGTGTTCCAGGGATAATAGCTTTGCATCTAATACAGGCGGTAGGCCATAGCCTTGACAATTAATATTTCAACCCTATGGCCTAAATGTGACAACTTTGTGATTAGACAAGGCAGCATAACAGCGACCCAACTACACCGCCAAGAACTCTTGAATAATGTCGTTGGTGAGTTCGCTGGTGGGGCCATTGGCCACAATGCCACCCCGCTGCATGGCGTAGTAGTAGTCGGCCTGACGCACAAAGTGTAGGTGCTGCTCCACCAGCAACACCGAGATCCCGGTAGTCTTAACAATCTGCTTCACCGCCGCCTCAATGTCGAGGATGATCGACGGCTGAATGCCCTCAGTCGGTTCATCGAGCACCAGCAGCTTGGGCTGACCCATGATCGCCCGCGCGATCGCCAACTGCTGCTGTTGGCCACCGCTGAGGTCGCCCCCCATGCGATCGAGCATATCCTTCAGTACTGGAAACAGCTCATAGATTTCGTCGGGCACCTCTTTTTTAGGCTTGCCCCGGCTGCCCAGTGCCTCTTGCCCAATCAGCAGATTCTCGCGCACCGTTAGCCGAGGAATGACCTCACGGCCCTGGGGCACATAGCCAATGCCCAGCCGCGCCCGGCGATCGGGCGGAAAACTATTTACCACCTGCCCCTCAAACCGAATTTCACCCGTGCGGGGCCGCAGCACCCCCATGATGTTTTTGAGCATGGTGGTTTTGCCCACGCCGTTGCGGCCAATCAGGCAGACCATCTGACCCTTGGGCACGGTCATACTCACATGCCGCAGAATGTGGCTCTCGCCGTAGTAAAAGTTAAGGCCCGAGATTTCTACCATCGGGGCAGTGGCGGGATCTTGCAGGGCAGGGTTGGGGAGGGTGGTGGTCATAGCGATTTTGGATTTTGGATTTTGGATTTCCCCTCCTGGGAGGGGCCGGGATGGGTAAACCGTCAAGCTGCCTTAGTTCGACGCGGCTAATGCTTCCCGAGCGGCAGCCTCTAGGCGGCTGACGGTATCGGGGGGCAGGTTCAGCATGGTGAGCAGCTTTTGGTAAACCACTGCTTCGCTCTGGTTGATCTGGTTGGCGCTGATCACCTCGTAGCTCAGCATCAGGGCCTCTTCGCGCTGGGCTGGGGTGGTGAGCTGGGGTACCAGCTCTTCGAGGGGAATCTCTTTAGCGAGCAGGTCTTTGAGGTCGTCGCGCAGGCTGGCTTGCTCGTCGGGGTTGTGGGCAAACCTGCGGCTGAGGCGATCGAGAATCACCTCTTGTTGCACATCGGCAAAGTTGTCGTCGGCCCAGGCCATGGTAGCGGCAATGCGCAGCAGCAGCATTTGCTCAGGGGTGAGGGTGGTTTCTTTGCCCAGGTAGACCTCAATCACCTTGGGGTCGTTTTGCACTTCGTCCATGGTGCCTTCGCAGAGCACACTGCCCTGGTGCAGCACGGTGACCTGGCGGGCAATCTGGCGCACAAACTCCATGTCGTGCTCGATCACCACAATGGAGTGGCTCTCGGCCAGCGACATCAGCAGGTTGCCGGTTTGCTCAGTCTCTTCGTCGGTAAGACCCGCTACGGGCTCATCGACCAGCAGTAGGTCAGGCGACTGGGCCACCAGCATGCCAATCTCTAGCCACTGCTTTTCGCCGTGGGAGAGCAGCGCAGCGGGAATGTCGGCTTTGTGGTCGAGGCCGATGGTTTCGAGCAGACCACTGACGGTGCGCTTTTCGGCAGGTGGCGCTTTTTTGAACAGGGTGGCGAAGACATTTTTATCGCGATTGCAAGAGAGGTCTAAGTTTTCGCGGGGGGTGAGGTTGAGGTACACCCGAGGAGTCTGAAACTTGCGGCCAATGCCTAGGCGGGAGATCTCGTGCTCTTTGAACTTGCGCAGATCTTGGCCCTTAAAGTAGGCAGCGCCTTCGGTGGGCTTGGTCTTGCCGGTAATGACATCTAAAAAGGTGGTCTTGCCCGCGCCGTTAGGGCCAATAATCACCCGCAACTCGCCCTCGTCCATGCTGAAGTTGAGGTGGTTGATGGCTTTAAAGCCGTCGAAGCTGACGGTGACGTCTTGAATATCGAGAACTTTGGTGCTCACGGGTCAGGTCTCCTTCGGTTTCCGGGTAGGGTGGGCACCGCCCACCGGGGAAAGAATTGGGATGAGGGTAAGGTAGGTATTACCCATTGGCAGAGTCACAGTGGCACAGAATGTTTTGCTGTTGAGCGCGATTTGCCTGTTATGCCTGGGTAGACGGTGGGCATTGCCCACCCTACTGACCTTACTTATCGGCAAATTCAGGGGTTTCGACTACGGCCTCGGGCTCTGGGCTGTCGTCCAGGTAGGGCAGATTGGTGGGAGCCAGGCCCAGGGTCGAGCTGACAGCCGAGCCAAATTGGCGGCGACCCCAGCCAATGATGCCGTCGGGCAGCGCCGTCACCACAATCAAGAACAGTGCCCCCTGAAAGAACAGCCACACGTCGGGAAAGCGTTCGCTGAGCAGACTGCGGGCCATATTCACCAGCACCGCCCCGAGAATGGCTCCAACCAGAGTGGCGCGACCGCCCACGGCCACCCAGATCACCATCTCAATCGAGAAGGCGATATCCATGACCTGGGGAGAGATAATGCCCGATTGCACGGTGTAGAGGGCACCGGCAACGCCTGCGATCGCCCCCGAGACCGCAAACACTAGCACCTTGTAGGCGGTGGGGTCATAGCCCGAGAACCGCACCCGGTTTTCGTCGTCGCGAATCGCCACCAGCATGCGGCCAAAGCGCCCGCTGGTCAGCCAGCGGCAAAGGGCGTACATGGCAATCAGGGCAATCACGGTGCTGATGTAAAAGAACATGCGCATGCCGTCGCTGCCCACCTGCTGACCCATAAACATTGAGGTGGAGGTCTTAAGGCCGTTGGTACCGTTGATCAGCTTTTGCTGACCATTAAAAAAGTTAAAAAATACTACCAGGGCCGCCTGGGTCAAAATTGAAAAGTACACTCCGCGAATGCGGTTGCGGAAGACCAGATAGCCCAGCAGCCCCGCCACAATTGCCGGAATCAGAAAAATGGCTAGCAGGGTAAACGGGAAGGAGTTAAACGGTTGCCAAAACAGCGGCATCTCGGTGACGCCGTAGAGGCCAAAGAACTCGGGCAGCTGGCCCTCACCTAGGGTGTTGAGCTCTAGGTACATGGCAAAGGCATAGCCGCCCAGGGCAAAGAAGATGCCGTGACCCAGGCTCAGCAGCCCGGTAAACCCCCAAATTAAATCAATACCCAGGGCCACAATCGCCAGGGCCAGAAAGCGCCCCAGCAGGTTGAGCCGAAACCCCGTCAACAGCATTGGCATCAGCACAATGAGGATGAGGGCGATCGCAATCACGGCGATCGCCTCAATCATGAACTTACGCTTCTGGCTGGCCTGTGCGGCGCGGCGCGGTTGTGTTGTTACCTCAGTCGTCATCGCCCTATAGCTCCACCGAACGCCCCTTCGGCGGGAACAGCCCAGCGGGCCGCACCTGCAAGAAGGCAATAATTAGTGCAAACACCATCACCTTGGCCATACTGGTCGTGGCAAAGAAGTTAAAGAAATCGATCGCAGGCTGAAAAAAGGCTGTTGGCGGCAAAATCAATGCGATCGTCCCTGAGCCAACCAGGTAGGTAACAATACCAATCACCAGCGCCGCTACAATGCTGCCGACCAGCTTGCCGACCCCACCGACGACCACCACCATAAAGGCATCTACGATGTAGTTACCCCCCAGGTTGGGGCCTACAGACCCCAGCAACGTCACCGCAAAGCCAGCGATGCCTGCCAGACCAGAGCCCAGGGCAAACGTCAGCGCATCCACCCGCTCGGTCGGGATGCCCAAACACGCACTCATACCCCGGTTTTGGGTGACCGAGCGAATGCGCAGACCCCAGGCCGTGCCGTTGAGAAACCAATACACGGCCACCAGACAGAGAATGGTGAGCACAATAATGAACAGTCGGGCATAGGGAAACTGCAAAGCACTGCCGATCGCCACGCCGCCCCGCAGCCAGCTCGGCGGCGTCACATCGACGTTTTGGGCACCAAACCAGGGGCGGACAAACTGGCTACTGCCCGAGCTTTGCACCAAAAAACTAACGACGGCTGCGATCGCTACCGACAGCCCCAAAAATATGGGGTTTGCCCACTGGCTAATACGATCCCAGTCGGTGTAGCGGGTCAACGCCCAACGCCCAATCAAAAACAGGGTTGCAAAGATCACCAGCCCGATCACCATTGGCCAGCTGATGCTGCGAATCAGCTGAATCAAAATTAGGCTGACCCCCCAGGTGGCCAGCAGCGTCTCGAGCGGCCGCCCGTAGAGGTAACGAATCACCGTGCGTTCTAGCAATAGGCCGAGCAACGCCGAGACCACAAAGGCCAGCGGCAGCGCCGCAAAAACATAAATTTCGGGCGCAATACCGCCCATACTTTTGGCCACGTTCTGCACCACAAAGGTAGTGTAGGCCCCAAACATCATTAATTCGCCATGGGCCAGGTTAATAACGCCCATCAAGCCAAACACAATGGCCAAACCCAAGGCCACAATCAACAGCACTGCGCCAATGCTAATGCCGTTAAACAGGCCGCCAATTAAGCCTTCTAACACAGCTACTCCTGGTTAAGAACAACCTTTACGCGCCCAAAGCCTGGCCGCTGGCACCAAACAGAACCTTCAAGACAGTCCACATATCTCCAGGAATCCTAGAGTGCGCCCTGCACCAGAAATGTCCATTCAAAACAGTTTTTCAACAGTGCTCTGCCTTAGGCGAGGAGGCCCTGGCGGCTTGTCTCAAGCAAGGCACAAAGCTTGTTTATAGAAAGCGGGGATACAGCCAACTGTATCCCCGCCCAACTATCGTTCGACAGCGCTGCGAGAGTGCAGATCTGACCTAGATTTCGAACTTGCCGCCCTTGGCAGGATCAGACCAGTCGCAGGCAAAGCCAATGGTGTCAGGTACAAACTGGTTCCAGGGCTCAGGATCGATAGGGCCGTCAGTTTCCCACAGGATGTTGAACATGCCGTCATCCATCACCTCACCAATGCGTACAGTCTTGGACAGGTGGTGGTTGGGGTTCATTGTTACGGGGCCTTCAGGCGCGGCCATTTCCTGGCCGTAGGCTGCTGTGCGAACCTCAGGAATGTCCGTAGTGCCAGCGGCTTCCACCGCTTGCTTCCACAAATAAACCATGATGTAGGCAGCTTCCATAGGGTCGTTGGTGACGCGGTCGTCACCAAACTCGGCTTTAAAGTCAGCTACCCACTTCTCATTTTCAGGGGTCTCCACGGTTTGGAAGTAGTTCCAAGAAGCCAGATGACCGGTGAGGAACTCGGTACCAATCTGACGCACTTCTTCTTCAGCTACGCTCACCGACATCACCGGGTATTGATCCGGCCCCATGCCTGCGCCCTGGAGCTGCTTAAAGAAGGCCACGTTGCTGTCGCCGTTGAGGCTGTTAAAGATCACGCCACCATCGGGCAGAGCTGCTTTGATCTTGGTAATGATGGGGGTTACCTCGGTGTTGCCCAGGGGCAAGTAGTCTTCACCCACGGTGTTGCCACCCTTGGCCGCCAACTGCTCTTTGATGATGGTGTTGGCGGTACGGGGGAACACGTAGTCAGACCCCACCAAGAAGAAGTCTTTGCTCTTATTTTCGAGCAGCCAGTCTACGGCTGGCTCGATCTGCTGGTTGGGGGCTGCCCCTGTATAGAAAATGTTCTGTGAACATTCTTGGCCTTCGTACTGCACGGGGTACCACAGCATGTGGTTTTTTGACTCAAAGACTGGGAGCACAGCTTTACGGCTCGCTGAGGTCCAGCAGCCAAACACCACGGCCACTTGGTCTTGGTCGATTAGTTTTTCAGCTTTCTCAGCAAAGGTCGGCCAGTCAGAGGCACCATCCTCGGTGACGGCTTCAATCTGCTTGCCCAACACCCCGCCAGCGGCGTTAATTTCTTTGATGGCCAGCATTTCTGCATCGACCACCGTGGTTTCACTGATAGCCATGGTGCCGCTAAGAGAGTGTAGAATGCCCACCTTAATGGTCTCGCCATCGGCGGCGGCAGTCTCTGTGCCACCATCAGCCTCACCGGTATCAGTGGTGGTGGTGCCGCCGCAGGCCTTGAGCAGCATAGAGGTGCCCAGGGTCGCAGACCCGTACACCAAAAACTTACGTCGATTAAATCGAGTGACCATTCAACCTCTCTCCTGACTCATTAATGAAAAAAATGGCTTGACCGAGAATCTACTTAGACTATCAGAGTGGATATTAAGAGGTGTGACTACCAGTAAATGTAGCGTGGGATACAAAAAGCTAAAACTCCCTTGTAACGAAGTTTTGAGTCGTCGTTTCCCTGAATCTGTGGTGGAGTCTCCTTTTGGCCGCCTTAGAAGCAAGATCTTGGGGAAGAGCGTAGCCCTGCCAGCGCCATCTAAACCACGGGGATCAAGCGATGCTATCCCCATCAGGTCGCTACGGCAGATGATGTCGGCGTGTAAAACAGTACTCGAATCCCTGCAATGACACCGTTATGCCAGGCTGTAATATAGAGGACGGTTACTCTACCGTGCCTATCAGTGTTCTTGCTATGCCCTGTTCTTGCCAGGCACCGTCCGAGCGAAATTTCGGCTCTTTACAGTGCCTGGGTAGAAACCGGTGCCAGCGCCCCATGGCGTTCGATAAAGTGAATGATCGTGTCTACGCCTGTCTGGGTCTTGAGATTGGTGAACCCAAAGGGGCGATCGCCTCGCATTTTCTTGGCGTCCCGTTCCATCACCTCTAGACTAGCGCCGACCATGGGGGCTAAGTCTATTTTGTTGATCACTAAAAAGTCAGATTTGGTGATTCCCGGCCCACCCTTGCGCGGGATCTTGTCGCCAGCGGCGACGTCGATGACATATAAGGTCAAGTCCACCAGCTCGGGGCTAAAGGTGCTGGCCAGGTTGTCGCCACCGCTCTCTACAAACACCAGGTCTAGCGGGTTAACCCGTGCCTCTAGGTCTTCGATCGCCACCAGATTCATCGAGGCATCTTCGCGAATGGCGGTATGGGGGCAGCCGCCGGTCTCTACCCCGACAATGCGATCGGGGCTGAGGGCCTGGCTGCGCACCAAAAACTGAGCATCTTCCTGGGTATAGATGTCATTAGTGACGACGGCGATCGAGTAGCGATCGCGCAGCGCCTTGCAGAGGCTATCTACCAACGCCGTCTTCCCCGACCCTACCGGGCCTGCCACACCAACGCGAAAGGGACTTGTCATTGACTGCAATCCAACATTGGGATGCTTGGTATCTTACACCGATGCCGTAACCCCAGGGTTTTAAGAAAACCTGGGGTTTGGCGACCAAAACCTAGCCCTGATGAGTTCTGGCTTTTAGCTATACTTCTCGGTTGTCTCGAGGTCAAACAGCACCTGTAGGGTCTGCATGGCTCGCTTGCGGGCCTCGATATCCCGCTGGGCGCGCAGCTGCACCATCGGGTCGTGGAGAATCTTGTTGACGATGCCGCGGGTCAAGGCTTCGATCACTTCCTGGTGTTTTTCGGCAAACTCACTCCCCAGGCGCGATAGGGCTTTTTCTAGTTCCTGCTCGCGGATTGTTTCAACCTTGCTGCGGAGGCTGCTGATGGTGCCTACGGTATCGAGGGAGCGCCACCAATCCATAAACGTTTCCACCTCTTCATCGAGCAGTACCTGGGCTTCCATCGCCATGCGGCGGCGACTGGCCTGGTTTTGAGCGACTACGGCCTTGAGGTCATCCACGTTAAAGGCATGCACATGGTCGAGCTCATTGGCGTTGGTATGCACGTTCAGGGGTACCGCAATGTCAAACAGCATGAGGGTGCGGCCAGGGGTCATCAACGGCTCCAGATTTTCGCGGTGTAGCAGGGGCTCGGTGGCCGAGGTACAGGTAAACACCACATCCGACGCCTGTACCGTCTCTAACATCGTATCCAGAGTGCCCGTGCGAATGTCGGCATCGGCAAACTGCTCCGCCAACTCATTGGCGCGACCGATAGTGCGATTGAGAATGGTGATGGTGCAGGAATCTTTAGAGATCAGGTGCTGCACTAGCAGACGGGCCATCTTACCGGCCCCCAAAATGCTCACATGGCAGCCATTCAGATCGGCAACCTTCATGCGAGCCAGTTCCACCGCCGCTGAGCTAATCGAGACAGCCCCAGTGCCAATGCTGGTCTCACTGCGTACCCGTTTGCCTGCTGTCAACGACTGCTTCAGCAACCGATCGAGCACGCGACCAATGCTTTTGTGTTGTTGGGCCAGCTGGTGAGCATGCTTCACCTGGGCGATAATTTGGCCTTCCCCCAGCACCAAGCTATCCAGGCCAGCGGCAACCCGCATGAGGTGATTGACGGCATCTTGGTGCAGCAAGATAAACAGGTGCTGGCGCAGCTCGCGGAGGGGTAGGCCGCTATGGTCTGAGAGAAACTGAGTGACTTCGCGAATGCCCTGCTCGGTGGCTTCGGTGACGATGTGGATTTCGAGCCGGTTGCAGGTGCTGAGAATCGAGACTTCGTCAATGTGGGGGCAATGGGTCAGGTGGGCGATCGCGTCTCCTGTCTGAGCCGTCGGAATGCTAAGTTTTTCGCGAATTTGTACCGGGGCGGTTTTGTGGCTCAGGCCAATTACGGCGATATTCATTCTTCCTCCACGCGTTTTAATAGTCACCTAATTAATGATGCCGGCAGATCCTTAGCGTTGGCTGCAGAATTGCTGAGGCTAGCGGAGCTAAGGGTTACGCCGTACACAATTGCCAATATGTTTGAACTTAGAGATAAATAGGGCGCGACTCAAGGAAACTCAACAAAAGTCCATCAAAAACTGTGAACTTGGCCAAAAAAAGATGCGAGGATCCCCGCATCTAAAACGTCAACGTTGGGATGTGAGGACGCCATTACGTCCTCACCCCTTGGGATAATTAATGGAGCTGCAGCCTCTTAGGCTGATCAACCATGTGGATGGTATCGACAAACCGGGCCGTCGAAGACTGGCTAGAAATAACCAGCGACTGGGTACGCATGCCGCCGTGGAAGAAGCGTACGCCGTCCATCAGTTCACCAGTGGTGATGCCAGTGGCGGCAAATAGCACAGTTTCGCCAGAGGCCAGTTCATGGGCGTCGTAGACCTTATCAATATCGGTAATACCCATCTCGTTAAGGCGAGCGATGTTGGCCTCTTTGCTTTCGCCAATCAGACCTGTTTTGACTACCGCAGGATCGTAAATTAGCTGGCCTTGGAAGTGGCCACCCAGGCAGCGCATGGCAGCCGCACTAATGACCCCCTCAGGAGCCGCCCCGATGCCCATCAGCGCGTGGGTATTCGTCCCCGAAAAGGCGCAGGAAATAGCGGCACCCACGTCACCGTCGGCGATCAGCTTGACGCGGGCCCCGGCATCGCGAATTTCTTTGATCAAATCGTTGTGGCGATCGCGCTTCATCACCACGACAACCAGCTCATCGATACCGCGATCGAGGCACTCGGCTAGAATCTTGAGGTTTTCGGTGGCGGATTTGTTGATGTCCACTTTCCCCTTGGCCTGGGCTGGAGCCGCCAGCTTTTTCATATAAAAATCGGGGGCGGCAAACAGGCCACCTTTCTCGGAGATAGCCAGCACGGCCATGGAGCCGTTTTGACCATAGGCCACGAGGTTGGTGCCTTCGCAGGGGTCAACCGCAATGTCAATTTCCAGCAGCTCGTCGGGGTTGCAAAAATCTTTGGCATTGGGCTGGGTGCAGATACCAACCTCTTCACCGATGTAGAGCATAGGTGCATCATCCCGCTCACCCTCGCCAATCACGATCCGACCGCGCATGTGAATTTTATTCATGCGCTCCCGCATAGCTTCTACAGCTACCTCGTCAGCGATATCCTTTTCGCCCTTGCCCATCCAGCGGGACGATGCGATCGCAGCCTGTTCGACAACCTCAATAATCTCAAGACCGAGGGTACTTTCCACGGGATCAATCCTCCAAACTGCCTATATTTAATGGGTTTTCGCGTTCCCTATCTCGACTTCTAAGTCTATCAGACGGTGGGATCAAGGCATAGAGACTTGTGGGGCGTCACTGTTCTAAGGCACCGTATATGCCGACTGCACCGGGGGCAATTTACCCTGCTGCACCAGCGCCTGGTGAATCATCGCTACGATTTCGGCCCGGGTAGCGGCCTGGGCGGGTTTGAGCTGGTCGCGGGTAGGATAGTTGACCACCAGGGCATTTTCAGTGGCGGCAGCGACTTTAGGCGCAGCCCAGCCAGGCAACGCGCCGAGGTCTGTAAAAGATTGCAGAGTTTGTTCGGAGGTCGGTGATGGAGCGAGATCTATGCCCGTGGCGAGGGATACAATTACCTCGTAGCGAGGCACCGCCTGCTCGGGGCGAAAGTCTCCTTCAGGGTAGCCATTCATAAAACCCTGGGACAACGCGCTGCCAATTGCCGGTGCCGCCCAGTAGTCGCTAGACACATCGGTGAAGGTTTGCACCGAGCCCTCTCGCGGAGCGTCGCCAAAGGCCTGGCTGAGCAGCGCTGCTAGCTCGGCCCGAGTGAGGGGTTCGTCGGGTTGAAAGCCGCTCTCAGGAAAATCAGGCAGGTAACCTGCATCAAACATGGGCTTGATAAAAGGATAGGCCCAGTGGGTGGTGGGCACGTCTGAAATATCTAAGGGCTGGGTCGTTTCTGTCGCCTCCTGAGACGGCGAGGCCGGGGCTGTAGTTGGCGCTGTCGGCACAGGGCTCGCCGGCACTACCACTCTGACCGTAGGTGCCGCACTGTCAGACGCTGAAGCCTGGTCATCAAAACTGGGGAACCCGCCCTCACGATTGACTGGGTCACTTTGGGAGCGATCGCGATCGTCAAAGGTACGGGGTTCAACCCCTGCTGACGTATCTGCTGGAGTTGGCAACGCTAAGGACGGCAAATCTCCGCCCCGCCGGGGCACCAGGTCAGCCTCTGCCAGTAACCCTTGGCCGCGAGATAAGCCCCACCACAAAATAGAGCCGATACCCAGAAAGGCTAGCACTAGCGCCAGCAGCTCATCAAAATCTAGAATTTGGTCTCGACGACCGGAATCAGGCTGAGTTGTCGGATGGGGTTGTTCGGGAGGCAGATTCACCATGGTTTAGCGCTGACGGCAATGTTCACGGTCATCCTATCGTTAATGCCTTCGGTTTCAAAGGCTCTAACGGGCTATATAGCGATCCAAATCACCATCAATTGTCAGCGTTTGACTCGCTTTGAAAAACTTCAGTTGAAACGTTATGGGGGCACCGCGTACGCGGTGCCCCCATAACGCAGGGATGTTTGCCCAGTTTTGTTCAGCTTAGCGACGTACACTAGCCAGGGCGGGCTGTTGTTCGGGCTTGACCACCGGCTCACCAGCGTCGTCTATATCCAGTAGCACACGATTGCCCGCTTCCAGATCCCCCGACAAAATCGCCTCGGCTAGGGTGTCTTCGACTAGACGGGCGATCGCGCGACGCATGGGCCGAGCCCCATAGCGCTGGTCATAGCCCTCGCCCGCCAGGCGCGTCCGAAACGCATCCGACAGGGTGATAGCCATCTGGCGCTCGGCCAATCGCTTGTTCACCTGCTCTATCATCAGATCGGCAATCTGGTTGACCTCATCGCGGGTGAGCTGGCGGAAGACGATGATTTCATCCAACCGGTTCAGCAATTCTGGTCTGAAGTACTGCTTCATTTCCTCATTCACAAGGTTGCGAATGTTGTTGTACTGGCTGGTGGCTGCATCGGTGGTGGCCAAATCGAACCCAAGGCCAGCACCACCCTTTTCAATTACCTGGGAACCAATATTTGAGGTCATGATGATCAGGGTGTTTTTAAAGCTGACCACCCGACCCTTGGCATCGGTCAGACGACCGTCATCCAGTACCTGCAACAGCAGGTTAAAGACTTCAGGGTGGGCCTTCTCAATCTCATCCATCAAAATCACGCTGTAGGGCTGGCGACGCACGGCTTCGGTCAGCTGACCGCCCTCGTCGTAGCCCACAAATCCTGGGGGCGAACCGACTAGCTTAGAGACCGTATGGCTCTCCATAAACTCCGACATATCGAGGCGAATCATCGCCTCTTCAGAGCCAAACAGAGCTATGGCCAATGCCTTAGATAACTCGGTCTTGCCCACCCCCGTAGGGCCAGAAAACACCAGGCTGGCAATGGGGCGGTCGGCGCTGGCTAGGCCCGATCGCGCTCGGCGAATGGCCTTGGCCGCCGCTACAACGGCCTCATGCTGACCGATTACGCGCTCGTGTAGCACATCTTCTAAATGCAGCAGGCGCACGGCCTCGGTTTCGGTCATGCGATTGACCGGAATACCGGTCCAGGCGGCTACGATATCGGCGATATTTTCTTCGTCAACGGTGGGCTGTGGCGGCAGGCTGTCGGTGGCTTCGCCGTATTCGGGAATGTCGGCCTGTAGCTGCTGAATCAGGGCTTGCCGCTGCTCTCGCAGCGTCGTCGCCTTGCCAAACTCCTGCAGCTGAATGGTTTCATCAAGCTCTTTGTTGACCTGGCGTAGCTGCTGCTTGAGTTCTTTAGATGGATACTTGGGCATGTAGCGCAGCTTCACCTGGGAACCGGCCTCGTCGATCAGGTCGATGGCTTTGTCGGGCAGGTGGCGATCGCTGATGTAGCGATCCGATAGCTTAGCCGCCGCTTCTAGAGCCTGGTCGGTAAAGGTAACCTGGTGGAACTGCTCGTAGCGGCTACGTAACCCCTGAAGAATTTCAATGGTTTCGTCCACGGAGGGTGGACTGACCATGATGGGCTGGAAACGACGCTCCAGAGCAGCATCACGCTCAATATACTTGCGAAATTCGTCGAGGGTGGTAGCCCCAATGCACTGCATTTCACCACGGGCTAGGGCGGGTTTGAGCATATTGGCGGCATCGAGTCCCCCTTCTAAAGACCCGGCTCCCACCAGGGTGTGAATTTCGTCAATCACCAGCACGACATCTGGGTCTTGGCGCACTTCCTCGACCAACTGGGTGAGACGCTCTTCAAAGTCTCCCCGGAAACGGGTGCCCGATACCAGAGAGCCCATGTCCAGGCTGATGACCCGCTTGGTAATCAGGTCTTCGGGAACGTCTTGGTTGACGATCCGCTGAGCCAACCCTTCGGCGATCGCGGTTTTGCCAACGCCGGGCTCACCGACCAAAATGGGGTTGTTCTTAGTGCGGCGACCTAGAATTTGTACCACCCGCTCAACCTCTCTGCTGCGGCCAACGACCGGGTCGATTTTGCCAGCGGCCGCTAGAGCGGTCAGGTCATAGCCAAACTCAGAGAGAATTTTGCCCGACTTGCGAGTGTCGCTGCGATCGCTCTCTCGACGACCCGCAGGCAGGGCGGCCACCTCACCAATTTCTTGAATGATACGGGTGCGAACCTTGGTTGGATCTACCCCCAGATTGGTCAATACGCGGTAGGCAACGCTCTCTGTATTCTGACAAAGGCTCAGCAAGAGATGCTCAGGCTCAATATAGGATGAGTCCATTTTTCGGGCTTCCTGAAAAGCCTGCTCAAATACCTGCTTAACCTTAGGGGTGAAGGGAATCTCTGGAGGAACGCTGCCGCTGCCGCGACCGATGATGGCCTCGACCTCAGCCCGAGCATCGTTGAGATTAACGCCAAACTCCCCCAGCACCTTGGCCGACAGGGTAGATTCTTCCTTGATTAACCCCAGCAACAGCTGCTCGGTGCCCACAAAATTGTGGCGCAGCCGACGGGCCTCTTCTTGGGCCTTCATGATGACGGCGATGGCGGTGTTGGTGAAATGTTCAAACATGGTGTTTAGTCAGTGCCAGTGGCTTGAGGAGCGTTGAGAAGATGGAAATTAACTCATCTGTAGCCTTGCTACCAGGGAAAGAACTAGAAACAAGGTCGGCCAAACAAATAGGGGTTTACTTATTGATACTTTACGTAAGTGTACGGATACTCAGCAGTGGGGAGAACCGTAGATCATGAGTGAGGTCAGGTCTGCGGCTCCATCGTGACATCTTTGGGGCATCTGGAAAACCGATGGCAGGGAAACGGTGAGTTGGGCAAAGATAACCTTTCCTGAGAGATTATTTACATTACTTAATCTTATCCTATCGCCTCAGGTCGAGATTCGGCAAATTGTTGCCGATGTCTGCGAAATAGCAGAGTCTAATTCGGTAAATCGTTTTATCATCACAAGCGAGTCTAAGGAATTTCAGGTCTTCAATACACACGTTCCATGATTTGAAGCCAGGGATCGCAATAGAATGGTACGTATATATTACTTCTTTGATGTGCTGTGACCGTTGCCCTAGAGTTTGCCAGTTCAGAAGATCTCCGCACCGCGCTTGGGCGCTGGCTTGAAGACTATGGTCACGATGTCCATCGCCAGGTTCCCTGTCCTGGCGAGGGGGTGGTTGATCTACTCACCCCGCTCTACGCTATTTTTTGTCCTTCCACCCTGCTTCCCGCTGATCTCTGGGCGGCAGTAGATGTGGTTCAGCTGCAGCAGGCCAACTTCCCTGAGCAGCAAATGGTGATTGCTGGATTGACCCCTGACAGTGACTGGGAGGCGGTTCAGGCGATCGCTGAGCAAATTAAACCCCAAGGCATCGAGGTTTGGTTGCTCGATCAAAACTCCTCTTTTGTAGAATTTTACGCTCGCTTTACCGCTGACCCACTCCCTCAGCCCGAGGGAAAGCTGACTCGGCGCAACCCCTTGGCCGGGTGCTTGATTTCACTGGGTATGGCGGCCATTCTGAGCGTTAGCTTTTGGCTGGCTTACCGGATTTTGGATCGTCATCAGCTGCAGGTCGCCACCAACAGCCAGGACAACCGCACGTGGGAGCAACTGCACAGCGCGGTCGGGGTCTGGGATATGGAATCGACCCTGGCCAGCCTGGAGAGCCTAGGCAACAGCCGCAACCCCTGTGTGGTCAAATTCGCTGAGCAGTTTGAGGCCAGCCTCCAGCAGAATGGGGCCGAGGGCTTTAGGGATATCAACCCGATCAAGCGGGCCCTCAATCTGCAGGAAGGATGTGATCTAGATATGCGTGAATACGACTTTTCTCAATAGCTGGGCTCCATCGTCAGAGACACCAAAAGCAATTGCTTTTGGTGTGTTACACCTGGCGGAGGATGTCTGTCCAGGCAAAGACTGCTGCAACTAAAAATCAATAATGAAATCCAAAGCTGCTTAAGCCCTGGCGATCGCTAGGTCAAAAAAATGTGGCGTCAATGCTTTGTTCGCTGCGATCCCCACCCAGGCCTGCTTATCCCAAGATTCTTGGAGCCTCTCAGTAGCAAGACTTTACAGGGATTGCTTGGCACTAGGGACTTTCACTGTCCAGTTCTGAACAAAGCAACAAAACGCAACACTCACCTATTGCGAATGATTCCGATTTGTGGTCAAATCTGCTTATTGAGTTTTGTTCTCAATAGCTGTTCTGTTGATGCTGACCTCTGTAAGGATTGATGCGTTATGCAAACCTATGGCGCTCAACGCGCACACCGGCGTTGCTGGTTAGCCAATGGGCATTTTATGCTGGCGTTCTTTTTCTTGCGGGGTTATCTGTGGTGTGTCCTGCGCGCCATCGGATTCGACCTTCGCCGGGTGAAAAAGCCCTGAGCGCCGAATCGTAGAGTTGGGTTCAACCTCTCCTCTCTTGGGGGCACATAGGGCTCCAACATCCTGCCCCCTTTCCTAATTTGCAATGGAATCTTCTGTGATGACATGTATCTGCTGTTCTGACCGGCTGCTTCACCACATGTATGGCCGCCAGCCCCAGTGGTTTTGCCCTACCTGTCGACGGGGTTGTCACGCTCCACGACATTGCCGACGCTAGCCCCGATGACTTGGTTGCAATACTCTCCGTCTCCACCCCTGTCTAGACATCCCTTTCCCCATGACCTTATCCACCTGTCCCGATGCCCTCTGGCTCAATGCCAGTCTCAGCTTTGAAAGATTTGACTATAAACTGCTGGGCTGCCTTGCCCGCCACGTTGAAGTTGCCCAGTGGGCCTATCGACAAACCCCCGACGAACCCAGCTGCCTGGATATCGCCGTTACTTTATTACACGACTATCTCAAGGGCCACAACCGCCCTGTTCATCTCATGGGCCACGGCACGGGGGGGCTGGTAGGGCTACTCTACGCCCGCCAAAATCCCCACCGGGTCAAGTCTCTGACGCTGCTATCGGTTGGGGTAAACCCCATGATCGACTGGCAGGCCCACTACTATGCCCAGCTTGAAAGGCTACCCTGCCCGCGATCGCACCTGCTCACCCAAATGGCCTACAGCCTGTTTGGCCACCAGGCTCGCCCGTTGGTATCCGGCTGGGTCAAGCTGCTCGAACAGGATTTACTCCATTCAATATCGCCCCACTCGCTGCTGAAACGAGCCAGTCTGTGCCCCGGCAGCGTGGCGGTGCCGCTGCTGGTGTGCGGTGGCGAAGAAGACGCGATCATCGACCTCAACCAAATTCGGGGCTGGCAACCTTGGCTCAAGACTGGCGATCGCATAGCGCTATTTCCGGGCCGTCACTTCTTTCATGGGGTGTCTCCCCAGCCTGTGGCCAAGCGGGTTTTGAGCTTTTGGGAAATGACCGACCACCGACTCGTCGCCCCCCAGAGCTTGAGAGCAGTTTTGTAACCCCTGCCCTGCGTTAACGATGCATCCTCTGCTTGCAGATCCTTCTGTTCACCCCCGTAACCCCGTTGGGGGATCTTCGCGTCAGCCTTTTCAGTCTCCATAGCGACGCCCTAAGGCGACTGGTGGTTCTTTTTCTGGATCTGTTCACCCCATTCGTCAATCTACCTGGTTCCCAGCCTTAGATGACAGCAACAGCCGGGTTCTCTGTTCGCATCAGCCGCCCGTCTTCCATGTGGATAATGCGGTGGGCAATATCCAGAATGCGATTGTCGTGGGTGACCAGCAGAATGGTGCAACCCCGATCGCGGGCCAGGCGCTGCATTAGCTCCACCACCTCGCGGCCCGACTGGCTATCGAGGGCGGCGGTGGGCTCGTCGGCCAAAATCAACTGAGGCTGGGTGACCAGGGCGCGGGCGATCGCCACCCGCTGCTTTTGGCCTCCCGAGAGATTGTCCGGTCGGTAGTTGACCCGGTGCCCCAGCCCCACGGCCTCTAGCATGGCGGTGGCCTGGGCGGTGCGATCGTCGTAGCTGAGGGATTTTTGCAGCCGCAGGGCCATGCGCACATTTTCTTGAGCCGTCAGACAGTCCAGCAGGTTGTGGGCCTGAAAGATATAGCCAATCTGGCTGCGCAGCTCCACCAGCTGCTTTTTGCTGGCCCCCAACAGCTCCTGGCCCAGGATTTTGAGGCTGCCCTGCTGCACCGACCGCAGCCCCCCCATCAGGCTTAGCAGCGTCGTCTTCCCGCTGCCCGAGGGGCCGGTTAAAATCACAATTTCGCCGGGGTAAATGGCGAGGTTGATGTCGAGCAGCACCGGCTTACTGAGCGATCCTTTGCCAAAGGCGTGGTGCAGGTTTTGGCTATTGACGACGGGTTCCATAGACATGCTCAGGCTAAAAATTCAAAACTCAAACGGCAAAATTTGCCCCAGGTAAGATGGGGTGTCTGCTTAGAACACATCAGCCGGGTCGGCAGAACGCAGCTTGCGCACCGCGATCGCCGCCGACAAAACCCCCATCACCAGGGTCATAGAAAACACCTGCAACCCCACCCCTAGGCGCATCAACACGGCCACCCCAGTCAGGTTGCTGAGCAGGCTGTACAACCCTAGGGCCGAGAGCAGGCCGGGCATAAACCCCAGTACGGCTAAAATCGCCGCTTCCTGAAACACCACCAGCAACAGTTGCCCGTCGGAGTAGCCGATGGCCTTGAGGGTGGCGTACTCCGACAGGTGATCGTTGACGTCGGAGTAGAGCACCTGATAGACAATTACCACCCCCACCACAAACCCCATGATGGTGCCGAAGTCAAAGATAATCCCCGCTGGTTCCTTGGCCCAGTAGCTTTCTTCCAGGGCAATCAGCTCGTCGTGGCTGAGGGCTGTAATGGTCTCGGGCAGGGTACGCTCGAGCTCAGCGATGACGGCCTGGGCATCAGCGCCAGGGTCGAGCTTGAGCACCCCAGCGTGGAGCTGGGTGGCCTGGGCGGCCCCAAACAGCCGCAGGTAGTTGACGTCGCTGATTACCACATGGCCGCGCTTAAAGATGTTGCTGCCTAGGGCATAGGTGCCGTTGACCCGCATTTTGCGGCCCTGGACTTCGATGGGAAGATCCTGACCGGCGGCAAATTCAGTGGCAATGGCCCCCAGCGACGGCAGGGATTTGGTGTCAAACAGCATGCGATCGGTCTGCTCCACCTGGGCCAGCTGGGTGTTGATAGCAGGGATGCTCATCACCGGCTGAGCGGGATTCATGGCGATCACGGTGACGTTGGTGGTTTTGCGGTTGTCGGGGTTCACCCAGCTGGCGGTGTTGTAGTAAAAAGGCCGCGCCGTGGCCACCCCCGGCACCGCCGCCGCCCGGTAAAGCTGGGGCTTGTCGAAGGTTTCATTGCCGAGGAACTGGCTCTTTTCGTTGACCAAAAACACGTCGCCGTCGAGGCTGGCGGGCACGTTGGTGGTGCCGCTAAACATCGCCGCGCGAAACCCCAGCTGCATAAAGATCAGAATGTTGGCGAAGGAAATACCCGATAGCGCCACCAGTAGCCGCACCCGCTGGTGGGAGAGCTGGGACCAGGCCAGGGGTTTTTCGATGCGGGATAGCCGCGTTAGCGGGGATTTGCCAAAAACCATCGGTTGCCCTTTCGCTGAAAAAACTGGGTGACGCGTTGACCGGTGCAGAACTTTGGTCGGGGAGTCAGTTCCCAGACCCATGACAAGGAGAGGCTTGGGCCGCCTAATCGACCTGAATCTTGACCCGCACCTGCATGTAGGTCAGCCCAGCTACCTGAGCGCTGTCGGCGGGGTCGAGCCTGACCTTGACCTCCACAACCCGAGCGTTGCTGTCCGCGGCGGGGTCTGAGTCCAGCACGTCGGTCTTGCGAATTTGCAGACCAATGGATTCCACCTGACCCTGGAGCGTATTGGTAAAACCGCCATTTTCGCTGGTGATTGCGGCCCGCTGGCCGAGGGTCAGCTTGGGCACATCGGTTTCGTAGACCTCGGCAATGACGACCATCTGCTCGGTTTGACCCAGATCCACAATGCCCTGGTCGGGGTTGACTCGCTCCCCCACCCGGGTGTTGATCCGCAGAATTTGCCCCGCCACCGGCACCCGTACGTAGAAGTCTTCTAGATCGGCTCGGGCGCGATCGACCTGGCTTTGGGCGTAGGCTAGCTCGGCTTCAGCCACGGTCACATCCACCGGGCGCACCTCCCCTAGCTGAGTTAGCGTCGCGGTAGCCGACTGAATCTGGGCTGTCAGGGTTTGGCGCGCTCCGTCGAGCTGGGCCTCGGCATCTCGCAGGTTGGCGCGGGAGGTGTCCAGGGTCTTGAGGCGACTGTCGAGGTCAGCGGCGCTGACGGCACCGCGATCGTAGAGTTGGCGGTAGCGATCGTAGTCGTTTTGAGCTTCACGTAGGGTGGCGCTGGCGACATCGACTGCGGCCTGGTTTCTAAGCTCAGCGGCGGCCTGCTCGGCTTCGAGCTGGCGAATAGTGGCTCGTTGGGCCGCCTGCTGACCGGGAGTAGCGGTGGGGGTAAGGCTCTGGCCCAGCTGGGCCCGCTGAACAGCGACATTTTGCTCGGCCTCGGCCACCTCGGCCTGGAGCTTTTCGATGCCCTGGAGGGTGGCAATTACCTGGTTAGCCTCGACCCGATCGCCCTCCTGCACCAGCAGCTGGTTGACCCGGCTGTCCTGGGCGTTGGCCACCGACAGCTTGATCACCGCCGAGGTGGGCTCGATGTGCCCCAGGGCCGCTACGGTGGGTACTGGCGCGGGGGCTGTGGCAGCCGGAACTGGGGCCGGGCGGGTGAGGTGCGATCGCACGGCGTACAGGCCCCACCCGCCTAACAGCAGCAGCATAGCCGCAGCGGCCAGGCCGTAGGGGTTGGTTTTGGTGGCGATGGCTTTGAGGGTCATGCTTCCCGAACGCTCTAGGTACGACTACAGATAAACCGATCTTTATAATTCAAAGTTGGCTTTAATATTCCCCGAGCCAGCCGCTAACTACCGACATTAAAAACGGGATTGTCGGCAGATTTTGGGCATACTAGCGGTGCATATTTGAGGGTAAAAACCATGGCCAAACCCGTGCCTCAATCATTTAAAGATTCCCAGGCAGATGAAAAACTTCAGCAGTTTCGCCAAGACCTAAATCAGGAGCTAGAACATGCGATCGAAGGTCATGAATTCAAGATGGTCTATATTGGCATTGCCACACTGGTGGCCTTTACCTTAGTCATCTATTTAGCGTGGAAGTTTTAGAGTAAATAATTGAGGATAGGCCGCTCTAAGTAGCTAGGCGCAATTAAATATAAAACGTTCCAGTGGGTAATCTCCGGTTCTACTACGTGCCTCCATGCCCTCAATGACGGTCATGGCCAGGTCATATTCGTTATCAAACATCTGCCCGGCAATCT
>NZ_JADEWX010000059.1 GCF_015207395.1 Nodosilinea sp. LEGE 07088 | reverse complement strand
CGGCGAAGAAGCCCTGATGCCGTACTCATAAGCTCATTTTTTGTCGCTATCTTTACCCACCCCGCCCTCCGGGCACCCCTCCAGGAAGAATTTTGGCCGCCAGACGCAATCCGCAACCTAAAAATGGCCCCAGCCCTAGGGAGTGCGGTTGGCAGTAAACCTAACGCCCATGGTCTCTAACAGCATCTGCTGCCAGGGAGCAATACCGCTTGAGCCCGAGAGGTCACAGCCCCCGCCGCTGTAGGCTGTATCGGTAGCCTGCTGCTGCCACAGACATCGCCCGGTCACCCCGTGCCAGATTTGCACTTGGTTTTCGTTACCCAGCAGCAATCGGTCGCCGCCGTGGCTGAGCTGGATTGTATCTGGGCGCTGACCCCCTAAAGCGCGAATTAAGATTGGGGGGGCCTCAGCACCTCGCGGCTGGATGACCACCTGTCCCTGGTCAATGTCGTATCCGGCCACGGTGAGGCCATCCATGCTGCACCCGGCCAGATCCCAGATAGCCGGGTGGGCCAGCGGTTGATTGCTCTGGGCATCGCGCCAAATCACTTGTTGGGTACTGTCCATGCGCTCGATCGCACAGAGGGCATTTCCCTGCCAACCGATGCCGATAAAACTGCCGTAGAAACTTTCTTCTAGCGGGGCTGCCACGGGCTCAGCGCCATCGACCAGTCGATGGCAGAGAATGCGGCGACCTAGATCGTAGCTGGCGAGCTGAGTGCCATCGGCCTTAAAGACAAGCTGGTTGACTGGATAGCTGTGGCTGGGCCGATCGAGGCAACTTTCCTGACGATACAAGTCCCAGGCGATCACCTGGCCTGTCTCCAGGCCAGCGGCCAGGTAGCGGCCCGCAGGGTCAAAGGCTAGGCAGGTGACCGGGGCTGCTACCGGCAAAGAAGTCGACGGCGTTGTACTCGGCGAGTTGGGCCTGGCAGCGGGGGATGGCCACCAAACAACCACCTGCTGCTGGGTCGCGATCGCCATCACGCCAGCGGTTACGGCCACCGCCGCGATCGCCCCATCAAATTGGTAGTGACCGGCCACGGCCAGGGCTGGGGCCACCCCAGACCACCAGATCACTCGACCCTCGCGATCGCCAACCACCAGCCAATCTGCGGTTGACGCCATGGCGGCCCGAAGAGATCGCGAGACCGGCACCGGCAAGACGGGGGCCACAAACTCACAGTCGCGGGCGGGCCAGTTGGCGATATTGGCCTGGCTGAGGTTGACCTGCTGCAATCGCGCTCCCGAGACATCAAAGGATTGAAATGGCAGGTTCCAGGCGGCGGCGATGTTGAGCAGATTGCCGAGGGCGTAGTCGCCCTGCCCCACCGGCCCCTGACCCTGGCCTGACGCTCTGACGCAGGCGATCAACCGCCCGATCAGGGCGGTCTGTTCAGCCACCGAGAGATACTGGCGCTGCAGTCGCTCTACCAGTGGGCCCAAGACGTACTGCTGCTGCTGCTGTTGCTGCCAAGCGGGGGCATGGGTCAACACCAGCGGGCACCAGTGCAGCCAATCTAGGCGGTTGTGGCACAACTCGTCGAACAGCTGCTCGACCCATAGATCGGCGGCGCAGCGCACCAGCGCCAGAGGATGCAGCGAATATAGGCCGCGATCATCGTCTACTAGATGGCGACGTTCGAGGGATTCCAGCCCATCCATCAACTGCTCGGGCAAAAATCGAGGTATCCACAACTCCCTCAGGTCGGCGTAGCTTAACGGGCGCAGCACGAGCCAGGGTAATAGGACACGCTCTACGGGGGTAAGTTCTTGCTGTAGTACCAGCCGCCACTGCCACAGGGCCCGCTCCGGCATGCGCAAAAAGGCCGCCATGTCATTGCGATGTTCACTGAGAATGAGATCGGTCGTGGTCGCCAATAACTCTGGATGACCACCACAAAAATGCAGCAATTGCTGCCAGGTAGTCTCTAAGGTCGCGCTCACCCCCTGGCGTTCAACCCACTGTCTGGCCAGGGCTAGGGGCCAGCCCTTCAACTGGTGCACGGTAACGGTGACCAAATCCAAGCGTGCCACCGTGCGCCGATACCGATGCAAAACCTGGGGAATGGCCCGGCTAACCAACAACAAACTGCCCTGTAGCCGACTCTGATTGGCCAACTGGTGCAGCCAGTGCTCATAGCAGGTTGATGTTTCCCGAAATACTCCGGCCAGCCCCTGGGGCTGAAACAAATGCTCGAGGCTATCGATCACCACCAGCCAGCGCCGCTGACGCAGCAGTTGCTCCAGCGCCAGCGCCGGGGAGAGCCCAACAAACTCCTGTAGCTCATTCTGTAGTTGCTCCGCTAGCGCTGCCACCGTGGGCACCTGGAAGGCCTCAAACCGCACCACCCGCTCAAAGTCATCCACGATCGCCTCAGTTAGGGCTTGAACCAAGGGGCTTTTGCCCGCCTGCGATCGCCCCCCCAAGACCACAATTTGGCCCCGATCGACCTGCAACGTCGCTTTTAGTCGTTCCAGATCGGCCTCGCGACCGTAGAGAATGTCGGTGGCGTCTAGCCGCTCGGCAGCCGGCATCGCCTGACCAGCCTCTCCATGGAACGCATCTTCAGGCCTGGGCGCTGCCGAACCGTCCGATGGATCCGGTACACCAACCGAAGATTCATCGTCAGCCTCCTCTTCTGCCGCCATTTGGCGAAGACTGTCGATCCGGGTGCTTAATACGCTGCCCAGGTTACTTTTGCTAACTTCGACACCCAACACTCCGCCTAACTTCTTCCAGAGCTGGCGGCCAGTTACGCGGACGGTGTCATAGGTGTATATGCCTGCGCGGGCAATTTCGCCATAGCCTTGGCCGAGCAGGCTACCGCGCAAAATCTCATTTTCGATAGTTTTGAGGGAAGCCTTGGCTTTCCTCAGGTAGACCAGATCGACAAGTCTGACGATCTCCTCAATATCCGTCATGATATCTGCGTTGCAAGTCTGCTCCCTGACTTGCAACGCAGTGTACCGCACTTCTCAGTTCCTTTTGTTTCCTTTTGATTCCTTTTGCCTTGAAGCCGAAGGAATCTTTGACTTAAATTTCCTTTTACTTCTCTCCTGCTGGTTCCAAAAAGGAAACTTTTGCGATTTATTTACCTGGCTAAAATTACTTCCTTTAGCTGCCTTATAAAAAATTATATGGAGGCAAAATATAGATACCGATCCCTAAGGTGATTGGTATTCCAGGACTTATCAGGAGGACTGATTTATGCGTGGCTCTATTCGTAACACAGTTCTGTTTAATCGATCAAAAACTTTACAGGCAACCCCCAAAGGCGGCAGCTTCAGCGCCCACAACCGCGCTCTGATTATTGAGCGCATCACCCCCTCAAAGCGCGGGCGTCTTCACCATGCCGCTACTGACTGGTTTGCCGTCAGTGCCGATGGTACAACCATTGAGGCTGGCACCACGGTCGAATTGCTCGGTCGGCAGGGGTTGACCTATACGGTGCGGTCTACAGCCCGATCTATACCCCAGATAGCCGCATAGATCGTCGTGCCTCCTTCTCCATTGAGAAGGAGGCATGTAGAAGACCAACGTATTTATACTTAAAACTATGGAGCACAAAAATGTCAAAAACTGACCAAAAAAATCAGCAGAAGTTAGCGCAGATCGAAATATTTGTGGATGAATTCATGCTGTCGGTGAGTGATCTACTCACGCCCGATGAATTTAAAGGAACGGCACTTTATAAGTTCTTGCTGCAATTTTCAAAGCAGTGGTACGTTGCCCCTGTCGATCTTGACGATGTCATGCTCGAGGCCGTGAAGCGCGGCCTCGAGCACATTCAAACCCACGGCCAGCCGATCAAAACGCCAGCCGCCTGGCTACGGCATGTGGGCCTCAATATTTTGCGCGATCAGGTCGATGCTACGGTCAAGGCTGACCGCAAGTCAGCCATGCTGTCAGATCTGGTGCGGCCTGCTAGAGAACGGCTAGCAGAGGCCGAGCTGATTAAACAGCTGGGCTATCTGCAAAAAGCTTTAGATCGACTTTCCCCAGACGACCAGGCCATCCTGCGAATGAAGTTTTTGCAGGGCAAACCCTACGAGCAAATTCGACAGCACTACACCTTGAGGTCTCAAGCTGCCCCTGCCCTGTCGATACCAGCGCTGAGAAAGCGAGAGTCTCGAGCCCTACAGCGGCTGCGTCGAGTATTGCTTGAGCTTGACCAAGCATGAGTCACCCTGGGGCAGCGGACGGTAGTGCTGCTGCTAGGGCGATTCATTGAGGCCAAATAATCTGGGCGGTGGCCAGGGGTTGGGGGGCGCGATCGCACCGCAGCAATTCCCGTTCTCTGGTTATTATGAAGAGCAATTGACTCTATAGTTTTGACGAACGTCCATGGCGAAGCCCAAGCATACCCAGGCCCACCTATCGCGCACGGTACCCAAAGATCAGTCTGAGTTCTTTAAAAAGCGCACCCGCGACTCGATGGAGTACTACATGGGAGCCAAGCTGCTTGAGGTGGGGGTCAATCCTAAAAACACCATTTACCGCTGGCATTCGGAAATTAAGGGTACCCAGGAAGTGATAACGGTTAGCGCCTACTGGGGAGAGTCGCGCCAAAAGCTTGAGGGAAACGAAGGCTAAGGCAACTCAGTCAATGCGGCCTGCCAGCTTTTAGATCTGTCGTAGTCTCACCATAAAAAAGCCGTCCATATTCTGGCGATGGGGCCAGACCTTAACCCAGCCCTCGGGTGCAATCTCCAGATTGTGGCCGAAGTCCGGTGGGGGCGGGCACGGTTGCCAGGTGGGGTGAGCCCGACAAAACGCCTCGATCACCGCTTCGTTTTCGGCGGGGTGCAGGGTGCAGGTGGCGTAGACCAGCGTGCCGCCGGGCTGGACGCAGCGGGCGGCTTCGTTTAGCAGGGCGCTTTGCAGAGTGGCCAGGCCCGCAATGCTCTCTGGGGTTTGTCGCCAGCGGGCGTCGGCATGGCGATGCAGGGTGCCCAGGCCCGAGCAGGGGGCATCGACCAGCACCCGATCGGCCTGGTGGTGAAACGGGGTGAGATCCGTGCTGTTGCCAGGGCGGATCTGTAGATTGTCCAGACCCAGACGAGCCGCGTTAGCCGTAATTTTTTTGAGCCGGGAGGGGGCGCGATCGCAGGCCCAGACTTTCCCCTGGTTCCCCAAAATTTCAGCCATCTGGGTTGCTTTGCCCCCCGGCGCGGCGCACACATCTAGCACTGTATCTCCCGGTTGCGGGTCAAGCAACAGCCCCACCAGCTGGGCGCTGGCATCCTGTACGCTCCACCAGCCCTCGCTGTAGCCTGGCAGCAGGGTAATGGCCCCTTGGTGATTGACTAGGCGCAGCCCAAAGGGCACCCCCGCCAGCGGCTCTACCGCCACACCAGCCGCCGCAAAGGCGACCTGTACCTGTTCAACGGTGGTGCGCTGGCGATTGACCCGCAGATCAATCGACGGCACCTGGTTAAACCACTGGCAGAGCTGATCGGCCTCCTGCGGGCCAAGCTGGGTCACCCAAAGTTCTGTGAGCCAGTCGGGGTAGCTGTGGCCCACGCCTAAAGCGACGGCAGGTTGATCGGGCAAGACCAGCGGGTCACCCTTGGCGGCCTGGCGATCGTACTGGCGCAAAATGCCGTTAACCACCCCCGAGAGACGGCCCAGCCCGTTGGCCTTAGCTAAATCAACGCTGGTGTTCACCGCCGCTGAGGCGGGCACAGCTAAATATCTCAGTTGATACAGCCCCAGATGCAGCACCAGCCGCAGCACAGGCGGCTGCTGATTGGCTGGGCGAGTACCGAGCTGATCGATCAGCGCATCGAGGGTGCGCTGGCGGCGAACGGTGCCATAGACCAACTCGGTGGCAAAGGCGCGATCGCTGTCGCTCAGTGGGGCCAGGGCCAGGGTACGGTGCAGCGCCACATCGGCGTAGGCGCCTGCCTGCACCTGCAACAACACGTTCAGCACCCGTTGTCGGGCTGTGGGCAGGGCCGCCGCAGAAGTCGTCATAGGTCTGACCAAACTACGATTTGGCGCGGCGTTTGGGGGGTGCCTGGTCGTTTTTGCGGCGTCTGCGATCGCGCCAATCGGCGGCGGTTAAATACACCACGCCGCCCGTTACTACCACCATGAGCACCAGGGCCACCGTCGCCAAGATACTAAACGCTTGGGCTTCTAAAGTTGCTTCCATAGCTGGGTTAGGCCTTCACTAAAATCCGTTGCGACCCCAGATCACCATCGACAGTGAGAAGGTAAACACCACCAACAGCGAAACCCAGCCAAAGGTCAGAATATCCATAGGTGTTTTCTTAAAAACTCAAAACAACGCAGCAGTTTTATCATAATGCCACGGCGCTGCCGCCTGACATGAATCCTTCAGTTTCTCAGCGTTTGATCGCCCCTGGCTAAGCCTTATGGTTTAAACAGGGCGCTCTAGGCTGCCACCGCCTGGCTGACTAATCGTAGCGCTGCTTACTATTTTGATCCCCCGACCTTGTAGTGTATTGCCTAGTTGATTCAAGGTTGTCAATGAACGTTCGCGCCGTCGCCGCTGCTGGTCTGTGTCTGCTATTGGTTACCGGGTGCCGCTCAACTCCCCAGACCGAAACCGGGGCCGAAGCGCCCGCCGCCGCAGACACCCTGCGCCTGCTCTACTGGCAAGCCCCCACCATTCTCAACCCTCACTTTTCGAGCGGGTTTAAAGACTCTGAGGCCAGCCGCATTACCCTAGAGCCCCTGGCCAGCTTTGATGCCGATGGCAACATGGTGTTGTTTTTAGCCGCAGAGGAGCCCACCCTGGAAAATGGTGGTGTCGCGGCGGATGGCACCTCCGTCACCTGGAAGCTCAAGGAGGGGATCACCTGGTCAGACGGCACCCCGTTTACTGCCGCCGATGTGGCCTTTACCTACGAGTTCATCGTCAACCCCGAGGTGGCCACGGTCAATGCGGGGTCCTACGAACTGGTGGAGAGCGTTGAGGCCTTAGACGACACCACCGTCAAAATCAATTTCAAAGAGCCTAACCCGGCCTGGAATTTGGTGTTTACTGGCACCGAGGGCATGGTGCTGCCCCAGCATATGTTTGCCGACTACAACGGCCCCAACGGGCGAGAGGCCCCCGCTAACACCATGCCCGTGGGCACCGGCCCCTACCGGGTGGTGAGCTTTACCCCCGGCGATGTGATTGTCTATGAGGCCAACCCCAACTATCGCGAGGCCGACCAGCTCGCCTTTAGCCGAGTTGAGCTCAAGGGCGGCGGCGACGCCACCTCGGCGGCCCGAGCCGTGCTGCAAACCGGCGATGTGGACTACGCCAACAACCTCCAGGTTGAAGCCGCCATTCTCGAACAGCTAGAGGCCGCTGGGCAGGGTGAGGTGGTCGCTAACTTTGGCTCCCTGGTGGAGCGCATCATTTTCAACTTCTCTGACCCCAACCAGGCCACCGCCGATGGCGAGACCTCCAGCGTTGAGTTTCCCCATCCTTTCTTTAGCGACCCCCAGGTGCGCCAGGCGGTTAACCTGGCGATCGATCGCGATACCATTGCCACCCAGCTCTATGGCCCCACCGGTCAGCCCACCACCAACTTTTTAGTGGCCCCTGGCCCCTACGCTTCTGAAAACACCAGCTACGACTACGATTTAGAGGCAGCCGCCGCCCTGCTCGACGCAGCGGGCTGGGTCGATAGCAACGGCAACGGCACCCGCGACAAAGACGGGCAAGAGATGGCAGTAGTCTTTCAGACTTCGGTGAATCCGGTGCGCCAAAAAACCCAGGAAATCGTCAAGCAGTCCCTAGAGCAGATTGGCATCGGCGTTGAGCTTAAGAGCATTGATGCCAGCGTCTACTTCTCGGGCGACCCCGCCAGTCGCGAAACCCTAGACCGTTTTCAGGCCGATCTGCAAATGTTTGCCACAGGCAACACCAACCCCGACCCCGGCTCTTACATGCAGACCTATACCTGCGATGAAATTGCTCAAAAAGCCAATAACTGGTCCAAGAGTAACTACGCCCGCTACTGCAACCCCGAGTTCGATGCCCTCTGGCAGCAAGCGGCGGCGACCCTAGACCCCCAAGTTCGCCAAGAGCTATTTGTGCAAATGAATGACTTGCTGATTGAGGAAGCGGCGGTAATGCCCATTGTGCACCGAGCCGATGTCTCTGGCGTCAGCAACCAGCTCGAAGGGATTAACCTCACCCCCTGGGATCTCAGCACCTGGAACATTGCCGATTGGAAGCGCCCGTAGACATCCCTGCCTATGCTTTAAGGAAAATTCTGGCCATACCCATGTTTAGGATCTCTCTAAAGGGCGCAGACCCTGCGCCCCTAGTTTGGGATAGTCTCTGGCTCGGCATTCTCCCCAGGCCGATTGCTTTCGCCCACCTACCCACCTACCCATCCATCCACCCGCTATGCCTGAAATTCGCTTTCAAGTTCAATGGCCCGACGGTAGCCAAGACACCTGCTACTCGCCTTCCCTGGTGGTAAAAGACTACTTCACCGTGGCCACCACCTACCCCCTGGCCGACTTTGTCGCTCGCTCGCGCACGGCCCTCACCATTGCCAGCGATCGCGTTCAGGCCAAATATGGCATGCCCTGTAGTCTGGCCCTGGGGCAGCTCCGCCAGATTGAAGCCACCGCTAGCCGCTATGAACAGCTGCCCGACCCTAGGGTGACGTTGCTCCAGTTTTTGGAGTAATCGTTGCCAAAACAATATCCCCCGCAATTTCTCCAAAAAGTTGTTTGACAAAAGTTCCCCCAAAGAGCAATATAGAGATTGCCTAATTTATGGGCCTGTAGTTCAATTGGTTAGAGCACCGCCCTGTCACGGCGGAAGTTGCGGGTTCGAATCCCGTCAGGCCCGTTCTAGTTAAGCAGTTGCCGCTTAAAGCGCTTGAGAGCACAAGCTAACCCAATGGGTTGTGTCCTAAATCTGTCCTAAGCGTGTACATGCCCGGTTATAGCATTGTTCTCTCAGTGCCGCTACGGTGGCCACGAAGGAGGTAGTGCTACGGGGATGACTCAATGATAGCCAATCGGTCTAGAGCAGGGCTGTGGGGCGTGTAGGCAGGCTCTCAAGCGGGTTGGCAACACTTCTATGTAGGTTTCTCGGGTAAAACTCAACCCGTACCACAACACCTACATAGCAAAATCACACCTTTTACATACACATTGATATAACCTCTCCTGGGCTGAACATAACTCCTAAGGCAACCCAGAGCCTTCTGTAGGCTTAGAGGCTCGAAAAAGGATATCACCCAGGATGAGACTGGTTAAGGCTCTCTAGCGTCGAGGTCACTTAAATAAAGCGCCTTAAACTCTTCTGCGGCGGCTGAGTCAATCTTGTAGAGTGCTCGGATTATCGCTAACACGGTCTCTGAGCTAGGGTCGCGCAACTCATTAGCCCACCGAAAGACGTTAGACGAGCCGATACCCATCACGGTAGCTAGCTTGCCCTGGCTAATCTCGTACTTCTCTAGGACTGTTTTTAGTACTCTGCCTGCTGTTCCCATGCTTCTAATCGTTACAGAAGCAGGATTTTGCGTATACATGCCAAATGGACTGTGGTATTCTCAACTCACCTGCCAAATGGACTGTGACAATATTTAGGACAGTGCGACCATGCCTCAAGCTTTTCTACCTTCAAACCTACCTATCACTGATACCCATGCAACAGTGACCATAGAACCAACCACTGAACCTGGTAGAGAAAAAGTCTTGCTTACAGTTACAGGCTCAGCCTACGCAATTGAACGAGTAATCCATGAACTTTATCGGGTTGGTTTTGCAGAAGTCAGAGAATGGAGCAAGCCTATCCCTACAGGAAAGGTGAATGAGGTTATGCGGGTTCTCACTCGTTATGTAATCATGGAGTGAGATTTAGAAATGAGTAACATCTATCGTCTGAAAGTCAGATATTTCTAAAACCACCGCCGCTTGTTCTCGACATACTGAGTTTGAAACTGCCTATCAGATTTCAGCAGATAGAATATACCTTCGACAAGACCGACTAGCCAAGTAAAAAGACTTAGAGTCCCCATACTTATAAGGGTAATGCCAAGTAAAATAAAACCTTCCCGATGGTATCCAAGTATAAATTTATGAATTCCGAAGAATCCCAGGAAAATCGCAGTTATCGCAACCAATATTCGACTTGGTTTTCTGGTCACTGTAGGCTCTTGGGACAACTCCCTACTGGAATCCGTAGTTCTCAATAAATTACTTTTCAGCTTATTAATCTCAATTGGTTTGTTCCAAATAGATTGTTCTATCTCCACTGTTGCTGGGTCAGTGAACTTGAGTTCTGACAAGCTTATAGGCTCACCATCAATTATGCTGTCCACGTAACGCTTAACTTCTTCAAAGTTAGGCTGTTGCTCTGGATTAAAGGCAACAGCATTCTCATCATCAACTGCTTTGAAGACGCCGCCTTGCTTTTCTACTCCACCTAGGACTGAAAATTGCAAGTATCCAACTAGGGGTACCCAATCTGCTGTTTTTCCAGCAGGCTTAAATTGGACTGCTGTGATATTTCGTATGGGGATTTCCTTGCTACCTGCCATTCCCTGACTAACAAACCCCCAGAATCCCTCCCTAGAAATAATTACTCTCTTTTGGGTTAGGCATATTTTCCCATTCTTTCCTTCCACTTCAAAATGGGCTAACGATTTTTTCGCTTCATTAACACTATTATCTTGAAAATCGTCTATATCAAATGAGTTTGCTTCTAGAGCTAATTCAAATGAATAACTCCAATCAGGAATATCTTTAGCTTGAGACTTCCCATATATTTTTACGGCTTTAATGCCCTGCGGATTAATTTTTTTGATTCCTTTTTCAAGGAAAGAAGAAAGCACTTTTTGGTCTGGAGTATTTGTTGCTTCTAAAAGAATCTGCAAAAGGCTATCTTTCTTGGAAGCTTTAGAAGCAATGCCCTTTGACTGCAATTGACGATTAATTAATGCAGCGATAGCCCTAGGGTTTCCTTGCTTAGCAAGTTCTAGAGCATTAGGATTTGAATCAGAATTTTTCACGGAAATGACCTTAATTTTTCAAAAATCTGAAAACCTAAAAACCTATTTTTATGCGTTCTAATCTGCCATGAAACACACCTATATAAAAACCAAAAAAGTTTTAACTAAAAGTTATGAATTAAGTTTCTTCAAATAATTTATGCTGAGCAACTCTTTCAGAGAATGTAGTAGGCCATAGCAATCTTACTTAACATCCATACTAATTTCTCCGGTTTCTTCATCCATTGGTATATCAAGCCTTATGCTAAGTTGAATTACTCCAACATTAATTGTTCCAGTAAGAGCGGTCATTTTCGCTGGAAGTTTTCTTGCGTGGATTTCTTCCACAGCGATTTGAAAAGCATTCATAGTCTGATTAATAGAGCTACGCATTGCTTGCTCAGTTGCCTTGAAAGCTGCATCTTGTGTAGTAGTTGCAGTTTCCTGGGCAATTCGCAGCGCTTGTTCTGAGACTTGGCCACTAAGTTTCTGGAAATTCCCTAAACCTATTCCAGGAAGTTTCCACTTGCTAATTTGGGCATTATCTCCGACTGGATGAGAGCTTTCAGTGTTTGCAGCAAGATGAGGCTCTTCTAAATTTTTCAAATCAACTTCATCGTTGATAGTATCAAAGGAGGTGGAGGTAAATATGTCTTTCTCTAAAGGTCTCTTCTGAAGATTTAGCGAATAAACCCAAGTAGACTTCATGTCAGCTTTTTTGACAGCTTGAATTTTGCAAGTATTGAATATAGGGCATCTTATCTGTTCTAAGATATTCTCAATTTTTTCTAGAATCAAATCTTGTTCTACCGACTCATCGGCAATTAACCGAATTAAAAGAATATCTTCTTTAGCTCCAACTTGCACTTCTACATCTGCACCTATCTGCTCATTTATTAATGCTGTAATAGCCTTACTGTCGCCTTGACTTGCGCGTTCCAGCAATTTCAGTTGAGAGTTATTCATTGATTTACGTAATCTTGTGAAAGCTAACATGCTAATAAATATATTCTAAGAGTTCCCTTTCAAACCGGAAGAATTCGCTAGGCTTAACCTAAAAATTGCTTCCGTATGAAGTTCTAGGGGGCAACTGTAAAACTCACTACATTTTAGAGATACCCCGGCTTCTATAAGTCACCATCTTGTAGTGCATATATACTCATTAAGAGTGTGTAAATAATTGGCATAAAACTGGAAAATCTCGGCTTTAAGGTCTACGCGCATTGCCAACAGATTAGAGCAGCCTTAGAGGTCATCCTGAGAGGACGCTATAGATAGTGCTTTCTGAAGATTATTAGAGTAACAAGCTGCTATAGGTAGTGTAGTCCTTGATTTATGCCTGAAAAATAACCCTTGAGGCTCGAAAAAGAATAAGGTAAGGTGTCAAGCATGAATGGCGGAAACCCTTATATATCAAGGCTTTTGGCTTATCGCCTGTATCGCTACTCTCCCTTGTAACTGTGTAACTGGCAAACCTACCGAAGCATCCTTGTATAACTACGTAACCACATAATTAATAGAACATATAACTATTAAATTTAGAATACTTTTGTTTTTTGTAGTTACGCTGTTACATGGTTACAGAAAAGACTGAAACCCTCTACCTAAAAGGATTTCAGCCCTGTCTAAGTTGTAACTAGGTTAGGATTGTGCGGTTACACTAGGCCGCTACAGCTTCCTTAACCATCCAGTATTTACCAGGTTTACCATTAACTCTTGTTGTCTTTGTAGGCTTTTCTAGCCCAAGTTGCTCAAGTATTTGACTAACTCGGCTTTGGTCAACGTTATTCATCCGTTTAATTTCCTTCCCTAAAGCATTACTGACTATTTCAGCCATTG
Organism: Nodosilinea sp. LEGE 07088; assembly: GCF_015207395.1. GTDB lineage: Bacteria > Cyanobacteriota > Cyanobacteriia > Phormidesmidales > Phormidesmidaceae > Nodosilinea. The sequence continues at coordinate 17,203 of NZ_JADEWX010000059.1, read as the reverse complement.
TGAAAGGCTGTGTGCCACGTTTAGCAAGCCACTCAGCAATAACAGGAGTCCAGATATCCTCTTTTTCATATTGTCTATTCTGACGGTTGCTTAGCTCTTGCTCTGCCACGGTTAAGTAGATAGGCTCACCTTCCAAGTAAGCAGACGTAGCAGCAGCCCAGATGCTATCTCGGTTTTCCTTAACCCAGTCAATATCTATCTTTTCTTTAAGGTCAATCACCCAAAAGCGTCTATTTCCAGTCTCATCAATCAGAAACTCTCGCTTGTTAGTTGAGCCTACGAGAATAAATGAGCGAGGAATAGTTATCGTTTTTCGGTCATAGGGCTTACGGAAAGTATCGCTACGCTCAGTGAGAAACTGCTTTAGTTTACCCATCTGAGCACGTTTAATACTTTGCTCAACTTCTCCCAGCTCAATGAACCACTTGCTTTGGCAAATCATTCGCTCATCTTTATCAAAATTGCTTAGATGAATTGAGGTAAAATCCTGTTCTCCAGCAAGAGCCTCAAAGAAGGAAGTCTTAAAATAGCCCTGGGAACCATAAAGAACTAAAGCTTGGTCAAACTTAATCCCAGGCTCAAATATTCTAGCCACTGCCGCAACCAAAGTTTTAGTGACAAACTTCGCCTCAATTGAGCTTGAATCAATATGTAAGGCTTGTTCAGCAACTTGCTTCAAAACTTCCACATAATCTATACCGTCAAAAGCATCATGGTTGTGAGTTAAGTAGTCTTCAATAGGTGAGAAAGTGTTTTTCTCAGCTTCCAAGTAAATTAGCTCATAAATATACTGGTCATTTTCAAGCAAAATGCCGTGCTTTTCTAGGATTTCGTTTCTAAATTTGGCAATATCAAAGATGCTATCATCTAAGTAGATATCTTTAGTTTGCTTATGGAGCTTTAGACGGTCTGCAAAATGCTCAGTAATTACAGATTGAGTTTGGCAATAAGCCTCTTTTTTAGACATAATTGTTCCTTTTAGTAAAAAAATAATATTTTGACACTTGCTTAATGCAGGTGTTTTTTATCTGGTTTCATTGGGTAAACTCTACAAAACTCTGAATGTAGCTCTGTAAAGCCTTACGAGTAAAGCTAGAAATCGTATTTCCAGACTTTTTTGCAGTGTTAGCCAAAATATCTAGCTCACTAGCGCTCATTTTGACCGTTAGCAGCTTCTTTCTAGGCTCTTGTGAGTAAACTCGATTAAGAGTTAGAGGGTTATTTGTGTACATATTTGCTCTGTTAATTTGCTTTTAGCTATTAGATATAGACGTTTTCTGTATCTTTTCTTATTGTAACGACCGGGTATAGATTTTGTAAAGGCCTTGGAATTTTAGAAGGCAGTCAGACTGAGATTAAAATTCCAAAAACCATGCTCAAAAATACCAATTATTAGTATTTTTAGAGTGCTAATTATCTGAAAGCTATATTCCCTTTCGAGCCTCAGACACCCTGGCAAAATTATCAATAATTTGCATAAAAATAGCCTCAGAGGCAACGTTTGAGCGCTAACCCCTAAGACTAAAATGTTAAGAAATAATAAAGCTAGATTTTGAGGTCAGGTAGGTCAGGGCGATTAATCATATGCCCATAGGTTTGCATCACCATGCGACTGTCTGAATGCCCTGCAATATAAGCAACGGAGGTGATTGGCATCCCTTGCTCAATAGCGTGACTCAAAAGCGTGTGACGGGTTGTATAAGGCTTGCGGTAGGGAATTTTTAGGCTGTCTAGCACTGTGACCCAATCTTCTCGGAAGTTGCCAGCATCTATTACACAACCTAGGGCAGACCGAAAAACTAAATCCTCTGGCTTAGCCTTTACTGGTTGAATACCCCTTAACATCTCTGCTAACTCAGGGCTTATGCTCAGATAGCGAGTATTGCCTGTTTTGGTAGATTTTCTGACTCTCTTATAGCCGTTACCCGTTCTATCTTTAGACAAAGACTCACAGATAATAATCACCCCTTGATTAAAGTCGATATGTTTCCAGCACAGGCCAATAGCCTCAGAGGTTCTAACCCCAGTCATAAATAGAAAACGCACAAACGGGCCATAATGTGTATACCTTTCCTCAAATGTTGCGAGAATAGCCTGTATCTCCGCCACAGTGAAGGGTTTAACTTCTATTTTCGTTGTTTTCCTTGGCTTTACTCTTTCAAAGGGGTTGTCAAGAATTTTCCCTTCTGATACAGCCCACTTACCGCAAGACTTGAGATAGCCTAAGCGCTTGTTAAACGTGCTAGCGGCAATGGTTGCTTCTATAAGCCAGTTAACGTCTGTTGTCTTGGCATCTGCCTTAACAATCATGCGCCTAATCATTTCATAGTGGTCGGCTTTAGTCTCTGGGCTAAGTTCTAGCGTATCTACCCAGGCATCCCAGATAGAGAGCAACGGCTTTACTGAGTTATCCCTAGCCTTTTCTTTTCGAGCCTTCCCGGTAGTCTTAGCAGCGGTAGGGAGGTGTCTATATTTATCGAGCGTTGAATCAAACACACTCGCTAGGATATCGTTCTGAATCTGGGTAGCAATGCCAGTAGCAATACCTAGATGGCGTTTGTTGGCATACTTGCCCCCTCGGATTGGGTTAAAGCTGTATCGTTGACCATCGACAGTGAACTTGAGTTGGATACTACCGTTGTTATTCACGGGTACGATATCGCGCATTGTCCTAAATCTGTCCTAAGGCGAATGCTTAGAGAAATCAGAGATAGGCTCAAAAGCCTGTAGTCAAAGCGTTAGCGCGGCGTAAGCTATTGGTTAGAGCACCGCCCTGTCACGGCGGAAGTTGCGGGTTCGAATCCCGTCAGGCCCGTTTATGTTGTACAGCGTCACTTTATGTATTGTTGACGACAGATTGGTTTCTTTGTGGGCTAATTGTTGCCATCGGGGCCAGTTCCTTTCCTCTGGACATTGGTGACCTATAGTTTGGGCAGGTGGCTTTTACAGCCAGCTCAGCTTTGTTTTGGCAGGGCTGAGGTTTGTCATGCAGCTAGGGGCAATAGCTGACAGCTGCACAGGTTAACCAAATCTGACCAAAAGCCCCCATGGTTCGCTGAAAGCTAAACCATGGGGGCAAAGGGTTGTTTATTGTGATGCTAGCCGTTATCTCACCTAGTGAGTTGGGGCGCTGTCACCAGTACCACTGCCATTGCCGTCAGCATTGCCACTGCGACTTTTGACGCTGTGACCACCGGAGCCGTGACCAGCATTTTGGCTGGGCTCATACATGACTTTAGGCATAGAGCTAGGGTAATCGAGGTTGTCCTTAGCTACCTTGGCAGGCTCGTACAGTCGCCCAAGGGTACGCCTGCCGTAGCCTGCGGCTAGCGGTGTTGGAGCCCGATAGAACATCTGCTTATGGCTGTGGTAGGTAGTTTGATAAAGCGTTGAGCGCACGCCGTTTGCCGTAGCCAGGCTAGGCTGCTCTATCCCCTGGGAGGGATGATAGAGGTAGTCTTCAAAGGCTTGTTCCTGGGCTAGTAGAGGAGGTAACTCGGCCTGGGGTAATCCATACCGCACGTCTAGCAGCGGCTGAGGTTCGCTATGGAACGGGTTTTGATAGGCCAGAGTGGGGTTATCGCTCATTTCTGCCCGGCCCTGTCGCCAGTTATCGATGACGCTACTCAGGTCAAAGCCTAGGGCGCGCTGATAGTGCCAAAGACCTCCCTGGAGGAAGAAGAAGGCCAGGTAAAAGTGAGTGTTGGCCAACCAGGTGCGCGACGAATAGCCTGCATCTGCCGCTTTGGTGGGGTCAAAATAGGTGGGCAAAAAGGCCGACTTTAGCTCTAGGGGTGGCCCATAGAACTCAGTGGGGTAAGCCAGGGTGTTGAAACCGCAGTAGTAGGAGGCCGCAAACCCCGCGATCGCAATACCAAACAACGAGTAGGCCAAAATACCGTCGGCAGAGAAGAGAAAGCGCTGCTGTACCCACTTAAATGGAGGTACCAAAATGTGCCATGCCCCGCCCAGCAGCAGCAATACCGCCACATAAATATGGCCGCCCACTAGGTCTTCTAGGTTGTTGACATCAAATAGGTGGGTGCGATAGCTCAGCAGGGTGCCAAAGTCCAGGGTTGGATCGTTTACCACGCGCACTTCGCCAATATTGGCGTCGTATAGACCGCCAAAGGCCTTGGCCTTGATGACGAGCAAAAGAGCCCCTAGACCCAAAATGGCGAGGTGGTGCCCCAAGATAAAGCCCAATTGCTTGGAGTCAGCCCAGTCAAAATCAAATTTGGTGGCGTTGCCCCGGGCATTGGTCAGACTCTGGGGCAGGCGATCGCGGTGAAAGAAAGCCCCCCCGGCCAGCACCCCGGCCGCCACCAGGTGAATCACACCAATGGCAAAGAGGGGAAAGGTATCTGCGATCGCACCGCCAGCACCCACGCCCCATCCCTGGGTAGCCAGGTGGGGGAGCAAAATTAGCCCCTGGTCGTACATCGGGGCTTTGGGGGAATAGACGGCTAGCTCGAACAGGGTAAAGGCCCCAGCCCAGAGCATAATCAGGGCAGCCTGGGCCACATGGGCCACAATAAACGTATTCGACAGGTGTATAAATCGGGCGTTACCCGCCCACCAGGGATATTTCTCCTGGGTTTGATTAACAGCGTGCATGATTTGACTGTTATAGGAGTGGTCTATGGGAATCGGCAGAGGTGGTCTAGCCGCTGCCAGGGTGAGGCGGCGATCGCCCCACCCCTACAAACAGGTCAGTCTAGGCACAGAGGTTAGCTCAGGCCCGAAATGATATGGTCTAAATAGACATCCATTTCTTGGCCAGCATCGGCCCCAACGCGCTGGGTTACCACTTCTTTCATAGTCTGAACCGCTTGAATGGTAGGTTCGATGGGTACCCCTAGGGAGCCGTAGGTTTCTCTCAGCCCGTTCAACACCCGCTCATCCAAAATAGAAGCATCTGCCGCTAGCATGGCATAGGTGGCATAGCGCAGAAAGTAGGTCAAATCCCGCAGACAGGCCGCGTAACGCCGAGTCGGATACATATTGCCCCCCGGGAGAGTGATATCTCCATACAGCAGGCTTTTGGCTACGGTTTCGCTGATAATGCTGGCTGCACTATCGCCAATCTGGCCGGCGGCCTTAACCCGCAGGGTACCGCTTTGAAAATACTTATTTAGGGCATCGAGCTCGGCCCCTTCTAGGTAGTTACCTTTCTCATCAGCGGGGTTAATGACGGCGGTAATGGTGTCTTGCATAGCTTTCCTTTTCCAGAGCGTTAAATCAAACGTGAAGCAATAGATCGAAATTTCTGAGGTTAGGTAAATCTGGCCCCAACGTGTCAGGGATTAGGCACCCCAGGCCAGAGGTAGACTCAGCCTCAAGCCGCTAACCAGGTGCTTAGAAGGCTCGAATGAGCTGGTCAAAGTAGGGCGCAGCCAGGGCACCTTCCTCGGCGCTCAAGTTGCCCATGGCGACTTCCTTAAGGCACTTCATCGCTAGCTTGAGGTTGGCCAATGGCACTCCAAGGGAGACGTACATATCCCGCATGCCCTCCAGACCGATGTCTTCTAGAGGCTTAGAATTGCCAGCCAGAACGCAATAGCTAACCAGGCGAATGTACCAACCCTGATCCCGCTGACAGAGGGCAGTTTTTTGCGGATTGCCGCTGTTGCTGGGGGTATTGGGGCATTGAGCCCAGAATCGCTTACTGCCTTCATCAACAATTTTCTGTTCGTTAGCCGCCAATTTTTGTGAAGCGCTAATGCGGACAGTGCCGTTACCAAAAAACTCTTGAAGTTTGCTGAGTTCAGCACTGCTGAGAAAGCGATTGGCTTCGTCTGATTGAGCGATGACTTTAGCAACAATACTCATTGGGGGAAGTCCTCCTAGATGAACTGATAGCGATTGAACTGGGTAATAGCGAAGATATCTTTAGCGATCGATCTAAATCCTGCCTAGGCTAGGTTTGAGCCGCCCTACAATCATGTCTATAGCCCTCTGAACTAGGCCACCTCTCCAGTACCCAAGGGTATTGTTTGAGGCTGTCCTACCACTGAGTGCCATCTAACAAAAAGCACCAGGCATTAGTGGCGCTAAATCTGGTATAGCAACGGCCTTAGCATCTAGCTCATAAGTACTCAGTCTAAACATCAAACGCCTAGACTTGAGTCCATTAATGCTGGCTAATTTGGCGGCTACCAGAATCAACTGAGTTGACCTAAGTAAGATCAAGCTATCGACCTAAAAACCTCTCAACATCAGCCCGTCAATTATTTTTTGAGACAAAAATTGCTCGTTATTTTGCGCAGGCAAATAACCATTTATTATTTTGCAAAAGCAAATTACTGAATCATTTGCCTACCCCTAAACAATAAAGTCTGGTGGCCTTAATCCGATCGTTTTCTTCAAAAACCGTACATATAAGTACAAGTATGTTTATCTGCAAAGAAGGAATTTTGCGTTTATCAATGGTTACCCTAGAGACATAGCAGGTAAATTTAAAAAATAACTAACTAACGGTAGAGGCGGCGGCGATCGCACCCGCTGGGCTGTGGCATACCTTACCGCCTGAAGATTGCTCAACGCTCCCCTACGGAAGAACCAGAGACTAGCTCCTGGGAAGATTTAGCCGGGGAACGAGTCAAGCCTTCCGCAGATGCGCAGAATGGGCCTGAGTCACGAATAGGCCCATTACTATCGGTATGGCTGCGGCAGAAATCAGCACAATTTACCGCCGCCTCAGTCATGGCAATGTGGGGATGAATCGTGCACTTCAGCTGCGGGTTATCGCTAAAAAACTGGCACCTTGAGCAGGGAATAGCGTGAAGATCGGCGGCGTAGATGATGGTGTCGCGGAGAGTTACCCAAACCGTCCAGCCAATTAGCCCTAGTACGGTCCAGGGCGCACAGAGTCGGGCAATATTGAGAAGAACTTGACCAACATCGCCTAGCCCAGGCATGACCTGCATCGGTAGACCAATCAGATAGATGATGCTCATAGGAAAAACCTACAGTGAAAACCCTTGGGGCTAGTTTTTCGCGCAAATACGTTCGGGTGCATTCCCAATCTGCACAAACAGAATGCGATCGATGTATGCTCTACAATTTTTTCTAAAGGAAGGAGAAAATCCCCCAAAAGGGGGATTTAGGAGGATCGAGTCGTTGGCGCAACAATCTCTACAAGAGTTCGCTATGCCAAGCAATCAATCAATGAGATTAAGTTGAATAATAAATAAATAATCTGAAGAAGTCAGGAAGACTTTTCTCAGTGAATTTTATGCTGGCTAAGGTGATCGAGATGATCCCGGCTGAGCCTCTTGATTGGGCTACTTCAGCGACTCAAGGCGGCGGAAATTTGATTTGATAAGTTGTAAGGATCGTAAGGCTTGGTGATAATTGCAGCGATGCCGAGTTGGTTAAACTGACGCTGTTCGCTAGACTGAGCCTTAGCCGTCAATAAAATAATCGGAATTTGAGCTGTATCGGAGTTTTCCCGCAGCCGTTGCATCGTTGTCAGGCCATCCATGCCCGGCATCATAATATCTAAGAGAATGACGTCTGGCTTTTCATCAACAGCTTTAGCCAATCCCTCATAGCCTGAACTGGCTAGAATAACAGTCCAGTCCCCGATAATTTCTAGACACATCTGAGTGGCTTCTCGAATATCGGCTTCATCGTCAATGATGAGAACACGCTTGGTTTTCATACAATAGTCCTAAGAATAGAAGTAGATGAGGCTGCCGCCCAACGCGTCGCGCTACCGCCGTCTATTTGCCAATCCAGTAATGTCACCATCTAGGCCAAGGGTATCAGGCAGGATATAGCACCCGCCTAAGACGTTAGAATTTGACCAGGATATTTGCCGAGCAGGGGTAGCAATTTTCTCGATCGTGGCGGTAAACCGCTTAGGCGTATCCTCAGCGATTGGGCCAAAATAATTGTTGAGGGTTTACCCTCCTAATTTAGTCGGCCAGCTGAGGAAGCCCGGTTTGATCTAAGCTTCTTTTACCGTCGATTGGCAACGTAAAGAAAAAAGTGCTTCCTTGATTTAACGTACTTTCAGCCCAGATCTTGCCTCCATGTTGTTCTACGATGCTACGACAAATTGCTAAGCCCAGACCGGTTCCTCCCTGGTGCTCGTTATCTGAAACGTTTAGCTGTTCAAATTGATCAAATATCGTTTCCAGTTTATCGCCAGGAATACCCTTTCCTTCATCTTGAACAGCAATTAGCACCACCTGTGACACCGCAGCGGTGATTTGGGTGATGCCACCTGAACTAGATGACGGTTTACTCGTCAAGCTGGGCGGGTTGTTTGCAGAGTCGTCTTGATTGTTGTCTGATGGGCTAACGTCAGCGAGGGTAGCTAGAACCTTTACTGTTGAACCGTTGGGCGCGAACTTAATGGCGTTGCTGAGCAGATTAGCCAGCGTTTGAATAATGCGATCGCGGTCAACCCAGAGCTGAATTGAAAGCGGGGAAATAATCAGTTGGATATCGTTTTTTTCGGCCATTGCCCGCATTTCATCGGCGGACTGACACATGAGTTCGGACAGGTCACAGGCCTGTTTTTTAAGGTTAACTTTACCGAGTTTAATGCGTTCTACGTCTAGAAGGTCGTTCACCAGGCGTACCAGACGGTTGGTATTGGAAAAGGCAATTTCTACCATGCGTCGCCGCTTGTCAGGCGCAACGTTGAGGTCGTTCTGCACCAGCAGCCCTAGGGCAGTCCGAATTGAAGTCAGCGGTGTTCTCAGTTCATGGCTGACCACCGAGATAAACTCATCCTTGAGTCGTTCTACCATTTGCCGTTCGGTAATGTCTTTAAAGAGGATGACGGCACCTAAAGTTTTGCCATTTTCGTGAATGGGGGTGCTGGTATAGTCAACAGGAAAGTACACGTCCCCGCGTCTACGAAAGCAATCCCCGGAAACCTGGTGGGTAGTGCCGTCAGTTAAGGTTTTAAACACCGGGCTTTGCTTCCACCCGTAGGGGGTACCGTCGGGCTGAGTCGGCGCTATCAGGTGATGCATAAACTGCCCTAGCACCTTGTCCGTGGCATACCCCAGGGTCTCAGCCGCAGCTGGGTTAACAAACGTAACGTGGCCCCGCAAATCTATTCCGTAGATGCCCTCACCGACTGAGTCGAGAATGAGCTCATTTTGATGACTGAGCCGCTTGAAAGAATCTTTGGCTAGTTGGAGCTGATGGAGCGTATTTTCCCGTTCAGTAATCTCTCGTTTGAGGTCGGTGTTGGCCTGCTGGAGCTCGACAGTGCGCTGTAAGACGCGACCTTCTAGGGCAATGTTAAGGCCCTGAACCTGAGCATAGAGGCGCCCTTGGTAGATAACCTGAGCAAAGTGGTGGGCCAGGGTCTGGGCCAGCTCAATATCGTTTTCGCTCCAGGGGTGGGCCTGCCCATGTTTTTGTTCACGCCAGGTTTCAAACGACTGCCGGGGAAGCTGCTGCCGAGGGTCACGGCTGTCGAGCCGACCGGCCCAAATCGTTTCAACCGTGATGGCCTGGCGAAAAATACTCAGATAGCCCAGGTGCTGCTGGCGATAGGTAAGCTGGGCCACTAAAATGCCGCACATGTCTTCCAGCTGTAGCGCTGACTTCAGCGCCGCCGGTAGCTGCGACTGCTGCAGATCGTCGATTACCCAGATCTGTTCGCCGGGTCGGGCAGACGCTTCGGTGCGCAGCCACGCGCGCCAGGCAGGCAGGTGTTCGAGCGGGGGAGCAGCCCGACCGGCTACTAAGGACGAGCACTTGAAACCAATGGCAGGCGGTGGCCCAGCGGTGAGCGGTTGGCCCTGGGCTCCAGATGCCGAAGCTGCCAGGTATAACCGCCCCCCTAATCCCTGGAGCGCTGTTACGGTCTGGTTGAGGGCAGCTTGCAGTGCTGGAGCTGGGGCTCTGTGGAGCAGCGTGACGACCCGGTTAATGGTGGCTTCGTGCTGGGCTTGTAGACGACTTTGCTTGAGCACCATAGCGTGGGCCAGTGCCACAGAGACCTGGTCGGCGACCAGCTGCACAACTTCCAAATCTTGGGGACCAATATGGCGGGGTTGACTGTGGTGGGCCACCAGCAGCCCCCAAAGCTGGTGTCGATAGAGCACCGGCACCACTAGAGAGGACTGTACCCCCATGTTGGTCAGGTATTCGACATGGCAGGGATCGACCTGGCGAAACCAGATGTCGTGGTTTCGCTGCTGCTGAGCAGGGCTAAATAGCGGGCTAATGCCAATTTCCTGCTCAGCCACGTTGACGATATTGCGCTGACGCACCGTCAAAAACAGGTCGCGAGCCTCCTGGGGTATATCTTCGGCGGGAAAACGGTGACCGAGCAGAGACGGGAGCTGGTTGTCTCGAATAGATTCGGCGACGACCTCACCACTGCCATCGGGGGCAAAGCGATAGACTTTCACGCGATCTGACCTGAGAAACGTCTGCACTTCGGTAGCAGTCGAGGCCAAAATCTCTGACAGCTCAAGGGACTGCCGAATTCGGTCAGTCATGCGGTGCAAAAGTGCGTCGAGAGCAGAGCGGGGGTGGAGGGGCATGGGGAAGGAGAATGCGGGGTGGGGCTAGTTGAGCAGCGCTTTGGATGAGGGACAGGACGAACAGGACGATCGATGGATTTTCAGCTGGTTGAACAGCCGTTTGATTAAATCTGAGCCGGTGAGGGACTTATCGATATAGTCGTTGGCCCCGGCTAGCATCGCGGCGTGTTGATGGGGGGGGGCGCTATGGGCGCTGAGAAAGACAATGGGCAGGTGATGCCAGGCGGGGGTTTGGCGTACCACTCGGCAGAGGTCAAGGCCGCTAAACTCGGGCATTTCAAGGTCTAGTATGAGTAGATCGGGGGAAAATCGCTGGAGGATGGCCCAGAACTGGGGCGCATGCTCTAAGGTAGTGAGCTTGACCCCCCAAGGCTCGAGGATGGTGCGCAGGGTGGCCAGCATATGGGGGTCATCGTCAACGACGAGGACTTTGGCGGTGGTGGCCTGGAGGTGCGATCGCAGGTCTATGCTACAGCCTAAAATCTGCTCTATATCGGGATTGTGCAGAAAGGTAGAGTGACCCAGCCGAGCAGCTTTAATGCGACTTTTCAAACTACCATCGGCGCTGCCGATCAAAACCGGCAGCGGGGGCACCTGGTTGACTAGAGCTGAGAGTTTATCCAGGACGACCTCATCAACCGTATCGATCGCACAGCTGAAGATACCCAGATCGGGCAGCGGGGGCAAGGTCTTGTTCGAGGGGCCAGCTAGCCAGGTTTGGTAGGTGGCGGTTGCCTGCGACCGCAAGAGGCGTAAATGCCGGTGGTCTGAGATCACCTGGGTAGTCAGACCCTGTTTTTTGGCCGCCTTGGCCAGGTCATGGGGCAGCATCAGGTCGGGGTCGATGAGCACCAGCAGGGGCAGGATGGGCTGAGCGTCCCAGCGATCGCGCGAAGAGGGGCCCCTGGTAATTTCCCGCTCTAGGGCCGCAATCCAACGCTGTAGCTGAGGAGAATCGCCGGGCAGGACTAGCTCGCGATCGGCCAGTCGCTGCTCAATCAGCTGGGCTAGTTCTGAGCCCACGGGTAGGCCAAATACCCCCAGCGCCCCTTTCAGGTTGTGGGCCGCGCGATGAGCCCGATGGTACAGCTCGGCTGTCATTTGGTTAGCGGCCAAAGCCTCAACGGCCTGCTTGATTGCGGCTAGCCGCTCCTCGTGCTGGGGTTTTACCGACTGCCACAGCGATCGCAGGGCCGCTTTCGTCTGCTGCACGGTCTGCGGCGCTGGCGGAGCCGCTTGGGCCTGCTCATCAGCTAATTCTTTGCCCAGGACAGGGGCTGACCTGGCCTCGTCAGCGTCTAGGGGCTTAAGCCGATAGCCTACGCCGTATACAGTTTTGATCAAATCGGGGGGAGCGCCCACCGCCGTCAGCTTGCGGCGCAATCCCTTCATATGGGCCGTGACGGTGTCTTCGCCGGGGGCTTCCTCACAGTTCCAGAGGCTGTCTAGGATGGCAGAACGGCTAAATACGCGAGACTGATTGCGCAAAAATAGCTCCAGCAGTCGATACTCTTTGGGCGTCAAGCTGAGAGCTTGGTCGCCGTAGGTAACGTCCTGGGTGTTGGGGTTAAGCTGTAGGGCTCCCCAGGACAGCATCGACAAAACCGGAGCTTGAGCTCGCCTAAGCAGCACTCGTATCCGCGCTAAAATTTCGTCTAGCTCAAAGGGCTTGGTAATATAGTCGTCAGCTCCAGCGTTGAGGCCAGCAATTTTTCGATTGCTAGAGTCAAGCGCCGTTAGCATCAGCACCGGCATGTGGTACAAATGGTCTCGCAGCCGCTGACAAAGCTGAATGCCGTCGAGTTCAGGCAAAACAACGTCGAGTATAACTAGATCGTAGTCGAAGGCATTGATGAGCTGCCAGCCCATCTGACCGTCTTGAGCAACATCTACAGCGTAGTGCTCGCTGGCCAGACCTTTTTCTAGAACGGCTGCAATCGTGTCATCATCCTCAACGAGTAGTATCCTCATGGGCCTTGCGCGTTTGGATATTATAAAGACTTCAAAACAGGCTTTATCAAAGAAGAGAAATAAAACTTCCCCCCCCCCAGGATAATTATTAACTTATTTAATTAATATTTAGCCAGTATTTATTAAATTTAATGGTGGTGGCAGTGTTATTCTTGGCGCTCTTTGAAATTTTTGCCACTAGCAAACAACCCTAGAACAGTGTGAATGCTATAGGGTTTGATTTGTTAGTTTTTCTGTAGCGGTTCCCGATTAGATAAAGTACACACTATCTGAGTTCTAGATCCCCCAATTTTTGCCTGTCTAAGATCCCTTCTGCTCCCTTATCAATGGGGCAAGAAGGATCTTCACGATGTATTTTACCCATGTAAACTTCGCTATAAATGCTTAGCGGTACCAGACGACTGAGCAAAATTAGGGTGGCTTGTCGGGTGAGTGATGGCGCAGCACCCTACTAAAGTTAATTTCGTCAGCATGTTCTTTTGATATGGCTATGCCAACGCCATCACATATCCTATACCTTGCTTAATCTGGGCTTTTCATCTACCTAATGGGTCAGGGCGCACTGTGGAAATAGGTGCCGTACTGCAACCCTGGGAAAACGTGATTTAGCTCAATCATCACCACCGCTAAAACCACTAAGGCCAGGGTCGCCATGACTGGAGCACTGGTCAGATATTTCATAAATGCAGACATTGCTAATTCTCCAAAACTCTATCGAGGGGATACCGTAAGCTCGGCCTCTTGCGCGGTGAGTTCCCGTGTCGTCAATTCCTTAAAGGCCAGCAGGGGCCACAGCAGGCCCTGGGTAAAGGAGCGAATAGCAAGGGAAATATCGATGAAAATCTCCATTTCTTCCGGTTTGGTGGCCTGCTTGCTGCCAATTAAATAAGCCCGCCCCGACCAGCCCACAAACCCGGCAAAGTAAAAGAAAATTGCAAAGGGAATCACCACATCCATCGCTCGATCGAGGCGGAGTTGCAGGTGGGGCAGGCCGTCCTCACCGCAGAGCAAATTGGTGGAGTAGGCCTTATAGGGTTGATCAAAGTAATAGGTTTGGGGTGCATTTTGCATCCGCTCCATAAAGGCCGCTGAGTCTTGGCAGGGCACCAGATGGGTGTTGCCGGCAGCGGCGGCAGGCCGCATGATGATCAGCCACAGGAATATCATCAGCAAAATTCCCAACAGCTTTTTCATGGCAAAGTCTCCTAAATCATGGATATCAATTGGTACCCTAGGTGGGTTCGGGTTCCTGTCTAGCAACCCTTTGACTCCGCTCAAGTGGGGACAGAAGCGATCGCTCCCTTACCCCCTAACCTGAGGGTGGATTCATGGGGTCTTGCCCCATGGTGCTGTCGCCGTTAGATTCCCGCTCAATCCAGAGAAAAATGATCGCAAAAATGGGAAACGGCAGAATGTAAAAGATCATCGGAATCATGATCCAGGGCAGCCAGGGAGCGGCATAGGCTCCGGTGAGTTGGGTCATGTCGGCCATGGGAGGGCTCCTTGAGTGTGAATTTTGGATTTTAGATTTTGGATTTTGGGCTAGTTTTGAATTTTGAACTTTGAATTTTGAACTAGATTTTGATCACCTAGAACTCAAAACTCAGTACCTTCTCACCCCATTGCGCCATTCAGTAGCGTCTGACTGACGTTGACGGCTCCGCGCAGCATGCCATCGAGGGCATCGAAGTTTTCGAGCAGCACGTAGGCAAAAATGGCCCCGCCCATAGAACCGAGTAAGATGCCGCTGCTGAGTTGAAACCAGTCGTCCTTATTGCGCAACGGACGCAGGCGATCTTGGGAATGGGAGTTATAGGCTCCGCCGGGATTACCCTGGAAGGTAGATAGGGCAAAGATAGAGATCCCCAAACAGGCGGATACGGTAATGTAAATGGCGGTGATTAGCCCACTGAGATTGGCACCATGGGCAGTTTCCCTCAGGGGGCCAACGACAATTTCTGGGCCGACCAAAAAGTAGCCGTGGGCCATGCCAATTTCTAGCCCTCGCAGGAAGGGGCTGAGACCGGGTCGGTAGGCGGGTAGGTTGTTGATGTAGGCCTTAACTAGGCCCGAACTGTTAATGGGCGTGGCCAGATTACCGAGCTGAGGGTTGCCTTGGTAGGGCTGAATTGGATCGTCGTAGTCGTAGGCATCGGCCCAGGCAGAGGGTTGCGCACTTGTCATGATCTTGCCTCGTAGCTTAAGGATTTGGGAAAGTCCTGGCCGCTGAACCTCGGCCAGGACTGATCTGCGAAGAGAGTCCGCAGTTTGTTGAGCGAGTCCTGGCCGCTGAACCTCGGCCAAGACGGGTCTGCGAAGGAGAGTCCGCAGCTTTTTGGGCCAGAACGGCCCATACTTCAAGGAAATCGGCTCGACGTCGACGCAATCAGAAACGCGCCGTAGGTGGCAATGTAGCCGACGGTGAAATGGGTGAGCCCCACCAGGCGAGCCTGCACAATGGTCAGGGCCACGGGCTTGTCTTTGGGATAGCCGAAAGACAGGGGCGTGTTTTCGTGGGCCCAGAGCAGGGTTTCGATCAGCTCTTGCCAGTAGCCGCGCCAGGTGATCAAGAACATGAAGCTAACGGCCCAGGCCAGGTGGCCAAACAGGAACATCCAGGCCCAAACGGCGAGGTTGTTGGTGCCAGCCGGGTTGTAGCCATTGATCAGCTGGGCCGAGTTGAGCCACAGGTAGTCTCGAAACCAGCCCATCAGGTAGGTCGAGCTTTCGTTGAACTGGGCGATGTTGCCCGACCAGACAGCGAGGTGCTTCCAGTGCCAGTAGAAGGTCACCCAGCCCAGGGTGTTGAGCATCCAGAAGGTGGCCAGGTAAACCGAATCCCAGGCGGAGATATCGCAGGTGCCGCCGCGTCCAGGGCCGTCGCAGGGGAAGGCGTAGCCGAAGTCTTTTTTATCGGGCATCAGCTTTGATCCGCGGGCATCCAGGGCTCCTTTGACCAAGATCAAGGTGGTGACATGGAGACCCAGGGCGATCGCATGGTGAACCAAGAAATCCCCTGGCCCAATGGTGAGAAACAGCGAGTTGGTACCGCTGTTGATCGCCTCTAGCCAGCCGGGTAGCCAGACATTGCCGTGGTTGGGCCAGGCGGTAGAGGCAATGCTGTCGGGGTTGGAGAGCAGCGTGCTCACACCATAGAGAGCCTTACCGTGCACGGCCTGAATCCACTGGGCAAAGACCGGCTCGACCAGGATCTGCTTATCGGGGCTGCCCAGGGCCATTTCGCAGTCATTGTGCACATAGAGGCCCAGGGTGTGAAAGCCCAGGAACAGCGACACCCAGCTCAGGTGGGAGATGATCGCCTCTTTATGGTCGAGCACCCGGGCCAGCACGTTGTCGCGGTTGGCCACCGGGTCGTAGTCGCGAATCAGAAAGATCGCCCCGTGGGCAAAGGCCCCCAGCATCAGAAACCCGGCGATGTACTGGTGGTGGGTATAGAGGGCCGACATGGTGGTGTAGTCGCGGGCCATGAAGGCGTAGGGCGGCATGGCGTACATGTGCTGGGCCACCAGGGAGGTGATTACCCCCAGGCAGGCCAGGTGCCAGCCCAGCTGAAAGTGCAGGGAGTTGTTGTAGGTGTCGTAGATGCCCTGGTGACCGCGACCGGTGTTGGGGGCAATGAAGAACCCTTTCCAGCCGGGGCCCTGGAGGGCTTCGGTCATCTCCTTGATGCTGTGGCCAATACCAAAGTTGGTGCGGTACATGTGCCCGGCGACGATGAAAATCACCGCGATCGCCAGGTGGTGGTGGGCCATGTCCGTCAGCCACAGTGACTCGGTCTGGGGATGAAAGCCCCCCAGGAAGGTGAGCATGGCGGTACCCGCCCCCTCGGCGGTGCCGAACAGGTGTCTGGCGGTGTCGGGGTTTTGGGCGTAGGCCCCCCAGTTCCCCGTAAACAGTGGCGCTAGGCCTTCTGGGTGGGGGCGAATGCTGAGAAAGTTATCCCAGCCGACATGCTGCCCGCGCGATTCAGGGATGGCCACATGCACCAGGTGCCCGGTCCAGGCCAGGGCGCTGACGCCAAATAGCCCGGCCAGGTGGTGGTTGAGACGCGCCTCGGCATTTTTAAACCAGCTCAGGCTGGGGCGAAACCGGGGTTGCAGGTGCAGCCAGCCCGCATAGAGCATGACGGCAGCCACCACCAGCAAAAACATCGCCCCGGTAAACAGGTCGTTGTTGGTGCGCATGCCGATGGTGTACCACCAGTGATATACCCCGGAGTAGCAGATATCCACCGGGTTGAAGGCCCCGGCTTGGGTATAGGCCGCGATCGCAGGGGGGCCAAACTGAGCATCCCAAATGGCGTGGGCAATGGGTGAGGTACCCAGCGGGTCTTTAATCCACTGCTCAAAGTTGCCCTGCCAGGCCACATGAAACAAAATGCCGGAAATCCACAAAAAGATAATGGCCAGGTGACCAAAGTGGGAGGCAAAAATCCGCTGGTACAGATTTTCCTCCGTCATCCCGTCGTGGCTTTCAAAATCATGGGCGGTTGCGATCGCATAGAAGAGCCGACGAGTAGTCGGGTCTCGCTGCAAATCCTGACTAAATTTAGGAAATTTTGTCGCCATGGTTCGAAGGTTTGAACGTTAGAAGGTTAAAAACTTGAGAACTGAGATATCTCTCATCCCCTCCTGGGAAGGGTAGGGGTGGGTTAGCCCAGGTTGTGCAAACCCACCCCGCCCGTAGGG
>NZ_JADEWX010000058.1 GCF_015207395.1 Nodosilinea sp. LEGE 07088 | reverse complement strand
GAGGAGCAGCGGGCGGGCGGGTGGAGGTCCAAGGGCTGGAGACCGACAGACCGTCGTCGCTGACCAGGCCGGTGGTGACATCGACCGCTTCGTCGCGATCGCGGCGATGGCTCAGAAAGGCTTCGACGGCGGCGTTAACCTCAGCGGCCACCACCTCAGCCGCCTTTGACGACAGCGGTGACTGGCGCAGTATATTGAGCTGAAAACTGACTTGCTCAATCAAGAGTTTTTCGTCAACCACGCTGAGCTGAGTATCAAAGTTAAAATCGACCTGGTTCTTCAGCACAGCGCCCAGGGCAGTGGCAATTAGGTCTGCGCCAATGCTAGTCAGCGTAGGGGCATATTGGGCCACGTAGGCGGTAACGGTTTCGCTCACAGCCGCTTCGAGCGGCTTTTGACTCAGGCTAATGGCTAGCTTGTGGGCGATCGCCAGGTAGATCGGATTAATCGCCCTTGTCAGAGCCTTCTCCGGATCAAAAGTGCGTACCAGATAACTGATTAGGCCAACCGTTTCGGCCCGCGTCGGTGGCCGATCATTACCCAGGAGTGGCATCACCGCCGTCGCCGCGCTGCGCAGGGTATCTGGGGTCAGGGTGGGGGAATAGCGCTGGAGATAGGTAGCCAGAATGTCTTCTACCTGGCTCTCTAGCTGCTGCTGCCAACGACGGGTTGCCTTTGCTAGGGTGCTGCTGGCGCGATTGACCATGACATTTTTAAGCGCCTCGGGCGTTAACCCATCCAGCACCTGCTGGACAACGTGATCAACTACCGCAGGCAGCTTTTCTGGCTGGTGTAGTCGCAAGAGCGTTCCCAAAATGCCCTGCACCTGGTCTGAATCGTCGGGCAGACCGTAGAGTCGCCCATAGGCGCTAAGGCCACCCACCAAAAATTCCCAGACATCGGCAACCGGGGCAACTGCGGCAGCATCCGGCGATCGCGGGTCTACGGGCATTGGGGCCTCCTTATCTGCAGACAAAGTTAGGCCTTTTGAGAGAGTCTAGGCCCGTTGATACACCCCTATGCCTGACGCTAACCCAAGCTATACCACACCAGGCCTCCGGTCAGCATCCCGTTATAGTGTCATCTTATACCGATTCTTGCCTTTTCCGCCTCAGAGTACTAGTCAGCCTGAGTATCGGTCGCCGAATTGTCGCTCTGCTTGGATTTAGAGGTTGATTTTTGGGTTGCCGTTTTATTAGCAGCTTTAGTCGTCGTAGAACGGGTGGTTTTTTTAGCACTCGTAGACGACTTGGAAGCGGTAGTTTTTTTGGCCTTAGCTGCGGTCGTCTTGGTCGTTTTTTTACTACCGCTAGCCTTACTGGCGGCTGCCGTTTTAGTGGTGCGTGAGGTGGTGGTTTTCCCTTTTCGCCCAGTGGTCTTGCCTTTTTTGGTCGAGGCTTTGGCGCTGAGCCAGCCCAGCGCTTGCTCCAAGGAAATACCATCGAGTTCAGTACCTTCAGGCACCGAAGCGTTGATTTTGCCGTGCTTGACGTAGAGGCCATAGGGCCCGTTGAACACCGCAATCGTTTCCTGATCGTCGGGGTGGGGCCCTAGCTCCTTCAGGGGAGTTGCTTTCTTGCGCCCTCGACCAGCCTTGGGCTGGGCTAAAAGCTCTAGGGCACGCTCTAAGGTCACTGTCAGCACATCGTCATCGCCTTTGAGGGAACGATAGTCGCGGCCTGCTTTACCCTGATCGTGAACGATATAGGGGCCAAACCGCCCCTGCCCTGCCTTAATAGCTGCCCCGGTATCGGGATGTACCCCAAGCTTACGCGGCAGCATCAAAAGTCCTACCGCCATTTCTACCGTGACCGCCTCGGGTTGGGTGCCTTTGGGCAAAGAAGCGCGCTTGGGGTTAGGGTTATCGTCGGTCGGTTCTCCCAACTGCACGTAGGGGCCATAGGGACCTATGCGCATAAAAATGGGTTCCCCCGTGTCGGGGTGAAGGCCTACCTTGTCAGGGCCTTCAACTTTTTGCTTAATGATGCGCTCAATTTGGTCGCTGTCTAGGTCAGCCGGAGGCACATCAGCCGGAATAGAGGCCTTCACCGATTCTTCGCCAGTGCCAATTTCCACATAGGGGCCGTAACGACCAATGCGAATTTTGGCCTCTAAATCGTTGAGTAATACCGTCCGAGCGGCGGTGGGATCGATTTGAGTTTCCCGCGCTTGTACCAGAGTCTCTAGCCCCTGATCGCCAGAGTAAAAGGCTTTTAGATAGGGCAACCAATCGACTTCACCCGTCGAGATATCGTCGAGGGTCTGCTCCATGCGAGCGGTGAAATGCAAATCTACCAGGTCAGGAAAATTTTGCTCTAGCAGAGCCGTGACAGCAAATGCCGTAAAGGTTGGGATCAGGCTGTTGTTAACCAGACGCACGTAGCCGCGATCGATGATGGTACCGATGACGGTAGCGTAGGTGCTAGGACGACCAATACCCTCGCTTTCGAGGATCTTGACCAAGGTGGCTTCGGTATAGCGAGCGGGGGGCTGAGTTTCGTGCCCAATGGCCTCCAGGTCTGTACAACTCAAGCTATCGCCCATGGCAAAAGCCGGCAGCAACACCTCTTGACCTTCGATCGCCGCATCGGGATCATCAGAACCTTCCACATAGGCGCGAAAGAAACCCGGAAAGTCAATCCGCTTGCCGGTGGCGCGAAAAATAGCATTTTCAACCTCAATGGAGGCCGTAATGTTGGTCTGGCGGGCCTCGGCCATCTGGCTGGCCACAGTCCGCTTCCAGATCAGGTCATAGAGCGCGGCTTCTCGCCCCGAGAGACCGGTCTCGGCAGGGGTTCTAAAGGTACTCCCAGCCGGGCGAATGGCCTCGTGGGCCTCCTGAGCACCCTTGGATTTAGTAGCATACTGTCGAGGCTTGGGGCTGAGGTAATCGGTGCCGTACTTGGTGGTTACACAGGCGCGGGCAGCGGCGATCGCCTGCTCAGAGAGGTGTACCGAGTCGGTACGCATGTAAGTGATATAACCCTGCTCATAGAGATTTTGAGCCACCCGCATAGTGTCACGGGCAGATAGGCGCAGCTTACGATTCGCCTCCTGCTGCAGGGTTGACGTGGTAAACGGGGGAGCAGGCTTGCGGGTGTTAGGTCGTTCTTCCAGGTTGCTGACCGTCCACACCCCAGATTGGAGACGGGTTTGTAGCTCGCGAGCCTGGGTTTCATCTAACAGCACGACGTCGCGTCCATCCGCGACCCGACCCGTGGCCTCGTCAAAATCGCTCCCGTTGGCGAGGCGTGTCCCCCCCAGGGAGTAGAGTTTGGCCTCAAAGGCGCTCGTATCTTTGACCAGTGAAGCTTTGAGATCCCAGTAGGCCCCTCTCCGAAAGGCCCGACGCTCTTGTTCGCGCTTGACGACGACCTTAACCGCCACCGACTGCACCCGCCCTGCCGACAGACCGCCAGCAATCTTTTTCCACAGCAGCGGCGACAGGGTGTAGCCCACTAGGCGGTCTAAAATTCGTCGGGTTTCTTGGGCATGAACCAGCTGGCTATCAATATCGCGACAGTTATCCAGGGAGGCTTGAATCGCCTCCTGGGTGATTTCATGGAACACCATGCGCCGGGTAGGCACCTTGGGCTTTAGCACCTGGAGGAGATGCCAGCTAATGCTCTCACCTTCACGATCTTCATCAGTGGCCAGCAGCAACTCATCTGCCTGTTTGAGGGCATCTTTGAGGGTTTTGACGACCTTTTTCTTATCGCTGGGCACGATGTACAGCGGCTCAAAATCAGCCTCGGGGTTAACACCCAGCTGGGCCCATTTTTCGCCTTTCACACTGGCCGGAATTTCGCTGGCCGAACGGGGTAGATCGCGCACATGCCCCATCGATGCTTCAACCCGGTACCCCGCAGGCAGGTAGTTGCGTATCGTCTTGGCCTTAGTGGGTGACTCGACAATGACAAGGGTTGACATAGGGCTGCTGGCGCTTGAGGAATAATCGTTAGCAATCGCGGTTAGACACTTTCCTAACCTACAGAAGCCATCTGTAGCAGGTTTTGACCACCCATCTATAGATTTGGAGATTTGGCACAGTTGATGGCCAGATGATCAACACTGTACTGCACACCTACCGAACTGCTAAGGCTATTGACTATGAAAACTTAACCAATAGCACCTGGGTGAATCATCTTCAGGTCGAACTCTAAGATCATAGATAGATCATTTTATCGACTATCGTCCAGCCCTATTGAGCCTCAGACGCGCAGCGATCACCCTGGAGCAGGTGGCGATCGCACTGGCATCAGCCTACGGCAGCCTTAAGCTTCAGCCGAGCATGCCTGAGCTACGATAGGGGCGGCAGGCCAGCGATTGTGGCATAGACTACCCTTATCGCCACCATTAGGTCATAGCCCCTGGTCACCGCACGACTGAACTGGTACGGTTAAAAATAATTTCGCGGAAAAGAACCCATGGATCTCGTCAATCTCGGGGCGCAGCTCAACGCTAGCACCATTTGGCCGGAGGCCGTTTTACTGACCACAATTTTGGTGATTTTAGTCGGCGATCTGATTCAGGGCCGTTCCTCTTCGACCTGGACGCCCTACATCGCTATGCTCGGTGGCTTGGGTGCAGTGGTTACCCTGGTATTCCAGTGGTCAATGGTCAACCCAGTCGGGTTCTTGGGGGCCTTTACGGCCGATGATTTGAGCATTGTATTTCGCGGCATTATCGCCCTCTCAGCGGTGGTCACCGTGCCCATGGCGATCCGTTACGTTGAGCAGTCGGGCACTTCCCTGGCTGAGTTTTTGGTTATTTTGCTGACCGCTACCCTAGGCGGCATGTTTCTCTCCGGCTCTAGCGAGCTGGTGATGATTTTTGTTGCCCTAGAAACCCTCAGTATTTCGTCGTATCTGCTGACTGGGTACATGAAGCGTGACCCCCGCTCTAACGAAGCGGCGCTCAAGTATTTATTAATTGGCGCGGCCAGTTCAGCCATTTTTCTCTATGGTTCGTCGCTGCTGTACGGGTTGTCGGGGGGCGAGACTCAGCTGAGTGCGATCGCATCAGCCATCGTTTCCGACGGTACCGAGGCCCCAATTGGCCTAGTGGTTGCCCTGGTTTTTGTGATTGCTGGCATTGCTTTTAAGATTGCCGCAGTTCCCTTTCACCAGTGGACCCCCGATGTGTATGAGGGGTCGCCCACCCCAGTCGTGGCATTTTTGTCGGTGGGGTCTAAGACCGCTGGCTTTGCCCTAGCGATTCGCCTTCTGGTCACCGCCTTTCCGCTGGTATCAGACCAGTGGCACTTTGTCTTTACGGCTCTGGCCATTCTCAGCATGGTGCTGGGCAATGTAGTAGCCCTGGCACAAACCAGCATGAAGCGCCTGCTCGCCTATTCATCGATCGGTCAGGCGGGCTTTTTGATGATTGGTCTGGTGGTGGGCACTGACGCCGGTTATGCGAGTATGCTCTACTACCTACTCGTCTATCTCTTTATGAACCTGGGCGGGTTCACCTGCGTGATTTTGTTCTCCCTGCGCACGGGTACCGATCAAATTAGTGAATATGCTGGCCTATACCAGAAAGACCCCTTATTGACCTTAGGTCTCAGCATTTGCCTGCTGTCTCTGGGAGGCATTCCGCCCATGGCTGGATTCTTTGGCAAAATTTACATTTTCTGGGCAGGTTGGCAGGCGGGGGCCTATGGCCTAGTACTGGTGGGTCTTGTCACCAGCGTCATTTCTATCTACTACTACATCCGCGTCATCAAAATGATGGTGGTTAAAGAGCCCCAAGAGATGTCTGACGTGGTTAAGGGATACCCCGCCATCCGCTGGGATCTGCCTGGTCTGCGCCCCATGCAGGTGAGTCTGATCTTGGCGGTTGTTGCCACTTCGCTAGCAGGGATTTTGTCTAATCCTCTGTTTACGATTGCCAACAACGCAGTCATTCAAACCCCCATGCTCCAGCCACCCGTAGCCCAGGTGGCTGTGTCATCGAATCCCGAGTTAGCGGCTGAGTAGCCCTGTTAAGTTCGGCATGAGCTATCCCATCACGTCCCTACTCGGGGCTTGATGGGTCGGTCTCAGGGGTCGGCATAGGGGTTGGCAGAGAGCGAGGCTTGCCGGCGATTACCTCTCCGTAGGGGGCCAAAGGCAGCAACAGGCGACTGTGAGTGCGACCATCCTCCAGGATAGAAAAGCTCATTTCACCCCCCAGCTGATCGAGCAACAGCTTACAGATCGACAGCTGTAGCCCCGGTGGTTCATCTAAGGGCGAAGGGGCCAGCACATCAGCCGGATAGCCCTGATTCAGCTCATCGAGTAACTGGGGTGAAAATACCCCATCGTCAGTCACCGAAAGTTCAACCCAATCGAGGTTAAGCACGCGACACCACAGATCAATCCGGCCTCCCACCGGAGAACGGTTACAGGCGGCGGCCATAACCTCATAGAGAATGAGCTCTAGTTTGAGCATGTCACCCCCCAGCACCACGTTGCTCTCGTTATGAAACTTAGACCACAGCTGCCGGGCTTCGAGGATGGGGTTAATCCGCTCCAGCAGTCGATTTAGCATGCTTACCAGCGGCATAGACTGCTGCTGGGTATGAAGCTGCCATCGTTCACCGATCAACACTGTCTCCGCATTTTCCATCACGGTGGAAAGCTGATCCTGAAGCACCTCCAGTTCGCTAACCGAGCTGCGTTCACGCCCTTTCAATTGGCCTAAGTCTTGGGCCAATTTACCCAAAATACGGTACAGATCTTCGAGCCGGTGGTGCTTGTACCAGTTGAGGTTTTCCAGATCCTGGCGCTGTTGTGTCAGCATGGTGGTCATCGCCAGATGTCGCCGCGACCAGGCCAGTTGATTGATCAGCAGCTTAAAGATAGTCAGGTGATGGTTAGTCCAGTGACGATTGGGGGGTAAGACCGCCACAGCTAGCCCCGTCACTGCATGGGTCGGAGCCGTCCGCAGGGCAGTCGTCAGCAATCGGCTACCGGCAGGAGCATTCAGCCAACCAGTCGTGGCCGGGGGCAGCTCATCAACCGTCAGGGGCAGCAGACCGTCGGCTTGCACAGCCCAGTTAATCAGGGCATCGGTGCCGACGGAAATAGGATGATTGGCCTTCACGCGAACGCTGCTATCTTGGCTAACCATTTGGGTCACCGTAGCCGTGGCCCCGCCCGCTGGCCAGGTTACCAGCAGCACTGTAGAACTTTTCAGCAGTTGCATGACCTGCTGTAAGGTAACCTGCTCAAGCTGAGTTGGATTGAGCTCTTTGTACAGGGCCTGCAACCCCCACTGAATGGCCTCATAGATGTGCTGCTGCTGGTCGAGCTGACGCTGGAGCTGCCACTGGTGCAAAATCACCCCGATCTGCCGGGCGACGGCCTCAAATAGCGACTGCTCAGCCGTCGTCCACTGGCGGCTGACGCGATCGCATATGATCACCAATCCCTCTGGAGCATTGCCTGGGGCAACATTGCTCACCAGCAGCGACTGAGCACTGAGATCGCGCAGAATAGAGCGCCAAGCCATCAGCTTTAGGTCGTGGGCCAGGCTATCAATGCTGACCGCCGACGGACTCCGCTCCAGCATTTGCCAATCCACATTGTCAAGGCAAGGCCATAGCAGCGGCACTCCCCTAGGTCGGCTAGCCTGACTTTGAAAGCACAGATCGTAGCCGTTGCGGTCAGGATTAAACAACAGCACAAAAAACTGCTGAATGGCCAGACGATCTTGCAGCACCGTAAAACAGGTTTGCAGGGTCTGTTGCCAGTCGACATCCCCGTGGATACCTTGAATGACACCGGTGGTCAGGTGCTGATCGAGCTCGACTTGGTGGCCACTCTCACGGGTCATAGCCCCGGGCAAAGCCAGACTGAGCAGCCGCGCTGCCCCAATCACAAATTGTTTTTCGGCCTCTTGCCAAATGCGCGGTTGATTACCTTCGACCGAGATAAAGCCCACTAGATCGCCCTGGTGGCTAATCGGTGCAACCAGCAGCGCCTGGGCATGAATATGCTGCATCATGCGTTCAGAAACAATCGCCTTAAGGGCACCCTGGCTCTCCCCGATGACGACCAATTGCTCGTTACACAGGGCCTGATACAAGCTGCGAACCTCGTCAACGGCGATGTTATAGTCAGTTTCTTGATCGGCCGGACGGAGGGATAGCGTTGGCATTCGCTGCCAGAAATAATTGCCCTTGGGCTCAAGCCAAAATACTCGGGTGCGGTGGGGGGCAATAAACCGCTGTATTTCGCGCAGTACGTCGCTTAGCTGGCTGTCAATATCGGGTAGATTGCCTAAACTACCAATCAACGCCAGCAGAGGCTGTTCCAGGCGTTTGGCCTGCTGCCGTTGTTGATCGGCCTCAAAATGAGACAGCGTCTCGGCCAGCTCACCCATCACAATGGCCAAATAAGAGCGTTCTCCCAACGAAGCGCTCTTACCCCAGTCAGGCGAGGCCAGCACCAACAGGCCCAGACAACTCTCCTGATGCTTAATCGGAAAAATGATAGCGCTCTGGAGCTTTAGCTGCTTGGCGATCGTGCCCCACTCTCCAGCCCGAATCTCATTTTGCAGATCGGCCACGATTAAAGGACGTAGCTGAATCACGACCTGCTCCAGCACATCTCCAGGCGTGAGGTTGACCACTGTGCGCATCGATCGCATTTGGGTAGGACTGTGGCATCCCTTGGTCAGTAGACGATGGTTGATGCGATCGTAGCGACCCACCCAGGCCACCTCAAAATCTAGCTCCTGGTGCACATGATTGAGCGCCAGCGTGATCGCCTCCTCAGGCGTCGTGGTACTCCGCAGCGCCTTGAGCAGACGCGACAGCACCATAATCTTTTGGTCGTGCTGATCGTTAGGGAACTCGTTGGATCGCGATTGCGCCATTGGCGTCAACAGTCTCCTCGGTAGCAGAAAAAAGATACACAGACCTACACCCAGCTTAGAAACCAGCTAACCTCGGGCTGGCCCCATCAAGTTAGCTGGGGCGTTCACCTCGTTACCCAGTGGCTCTTTTAGGTAGACCCAAGAACGATCAGACAACGGCGGTGTGACTGCTGTAGACTCCAGCCAGGTCTGCTCAGTGGCCTCAAACGACCTTAGGGCTGCTTTAATGTTGAAGAGAACCGCTAGACAACCTCAGCACCCTTTGCCACAGATTGCCAACCGTTTTCATCACTTGATGTGCTCCATGCTGCAAGCAGCTATAGGCGCTATACCTTTAGCCTGAATATCAGTTTACCCTGCCTTTTGTTTGCATTCACCAATACAGTCTGTGAAAGATCCCTACCGCCAGATTGTGCGTCCGCTGCTGTTTCATGGCGTTCAGCTAGATCCAGAATTCCTCCACCGCCGCACCATGAACTTGCTGGCCTGGCTAGGCCAGTCAGCTAAGCCCTCGTTGGCAGATCGGATCCATCCCTGGCTGCGGCAGCAATTTTGCCACCTAGATGCCCGCCTCAGCCAAACTTGCTGGGGGCTCACCTTCGCTAACCCGCTGGGCCTAGCAGCGGGTTTTGATAAGGATGGCGAAGCCGCCCTGACCTGGCCACTGCTGGGCTTTGGCTTTGCTGAGTTGGGCACCGTGACCTGCCATCCGCAGCCAGGTAACCCCCAACCCCGTCTGTTTCGTTTAGTCAAAGACGAGGCTGTACTCAATCGGATGGGCTTTAACAACCAAGGCGCTGAGGCGCTCGCTAAACGCCTCAAAACCTATTGGCCCAGCCAAAGGCCGATGATGCCAATAGGGATTAATCTCGGCAAGTCAAAGGTGACAGACCTAGCCGATGCGGCCGAGGACTATCGGTTTAGCTATCGGCAGCTCTATGACTATGGCGATTATTTTGTGGTGAATGTGTCGTCACCCAATACCCCAGGGCTGCGATCGCTACAGGCCGCCGATCACCTGGCCCCCATTTTGATGGCGCTGCAGGCAGAAAATAGCGATCGCAAGCCGCTGCTCGTCAAAATCGCTCCCGACCTGGCCTGGCCCGATATTGACGCTGTTCTGGAGCTAGCCCTAGCCCATCATCTAGCGGGTATTATTGCCACCAATACCACCATCGCTCGGACGGGGCTGAAGACCCAAACACTGTTGCAAACAGGCAATACTCTCGTCGAAGAAGCCGGTGGCATCAGTGGTGCACCGTTGCGCCAGCGATCGACCGAGGTCATCCGTTATATCTATGCACGCACTGGGAACCAGCTCCCCATCGTGGGGGTAGGCGGCATTTTTACCGCCGCAGATGCCTGGGAGAAAATTACGGCTGGGGCGACGCTGCTGCAAACCTACACCGGCTGGATCTATGAGGGGCCCTGGATGGTACCTGAGATTCTCACTGGCCTGTTAGCACAGCTTGAGGCCCATGGACTGAGTTCCATTGGGGATGCCGTCGGCCTCAGTCACCGCCAGTAAAGTTGATTTGCCCCTGTAGGCTGACCATCGCCTAGCCCCATCGGGGGCCATTGTGCCATCACCCTGGGGCAATTTTTCCACAGGCTGAGCAGTACATTTACCCATTGAAGAGACTGCTGTAGGATAAGAGCCTGTGAGTAGCCGCTCTGGTAAACGTTTCCCCTGGCAGGGGAATACAGGCGACCCAAACGGGGTTAGCCGATCGGGTTCGCATTGATTTTGCTGTATAGGGTTATGTATGGTTTTGCCGCCTCAGCTACAAATCCCAGAGCCCACGCCCCAAGGCTCTCTACAGATTTTGTCCCTGGCTGAGATGGGCACCGCAGGCGGCGAGAACCATGCCCAGACCCTGACCTTGTCGCTGGCGATTCCAACCTACAACGAGGGCAAGAATATCAAACCCCTCGTCGAGCGCTTGGTAACCCTCTTAGATCAGGTCATTGCTGGCGACTATGAGCTGATCATCGTGGATGATGATAGCCCTGACTTAACCTGGCAGACGGCCCTGGCGCTCACCACCACCTATCCTCAGCTGCGGGTGCTGCGACGACAGCAGGAGCGAGGTCTGTCGGCGGCGGTGATTCGCGGTTGGCAGGCCGCAACAGGACGGTTTTTGGGCGTTATCGATGCCGACTTGCAGCATCCACCGGAGGTGCTGCTAGAGCTGTTGGCGGCCCTTACCCAAGGAGCCGATCTGGCGGTGGCCAGTCGCCATGTGACCGGCGGCGGCGTCAGCGAGTGGAGCCTGATTCGGCGGGTGCTGTCGCGGGGGGCGCAAACTGTGGGTCTGCTGCTGCTACCTCGGGTGGTAGGTAGAGTCAGTGACCCCATGAGCGGCTATTTTATGGTGCAGCGCCGTGCGATCGCAGGGCCAATACTCAACCCCAAAGGCTACAAGATTTTGCTCGAAGTGCTGGGGCGCGGCGACATCGACACCATTGCTGAGGTGGGTTATGTGTTTCAAGAGCGGCTAGAGGGAGCTAGCAAAGTCACCTGGCGACAGTACATCGACTATATTCACCATCTGCTGCGGCTGCGGGTCGGCGGGCGGCTATCGCAGCTACACCAGCGGTTTCCGCTGCAGCGATTTGTGCGGTTTGGTCTGGTGGGGCTGAGCGGCGTGGTCGTCGATATGGTGATTCTCTATCTGCTGCACAGCACCCTGGGGTTGCCCCTCACCCGCAGTAAAATTTTGGCCGCTGAGGTGGCTATTCTCAACAATTTTATTTGGAACGACGCCTGGACCTTTGCCGACGTCAGCCTAATGCAGCAGGGCTGGCGGGCTCGGCTGAAGCGCTTGCTCAAGTTCAACGCCATCTGCCTGGGGGGCTTAGTGCTCAACGTGCTGATGCTGAATGTGATCTATAACCTGGTGTTTGGCCAGCGCTGGGCCTACGCTGCCAACCTGGTTGCGATCGCGATCGTGACCTTCTGGAACTTTTGGCTCAATCTCAAACTGAGCTGGCGCGTTACCCAGACCAAATGAGTCATCGCTAATCGGTCACCAAAGCCGCCCGCCTAGAGCATCGGTACAGGATGGCTAAAAACCCAGTTTCTTTGTCACTGCCCTAACGGCATGACTGGCATTCTGGCCAAGAAACCGGGTTGCTGTACCGGCGTTCTAGCGGCAGTCGAGGCTAGAAAATACCTGATCAGCCGTTGCGGCTGGGGTATCGCCATGGGTCAGCAGCCAGACAAAACGTACCGTGTCGTTATAGTCGACAAAGGTGAGTAAACTGGCGGCGTCATGGGCATTAGCCCCTTGCTCAAACCGCCCTGACTGGAGCAACACCGACACCGGCTGACCACAGAGGGTGCGCTCTTCTACCCGCTGTTCGCCCAGCTGGTAGGAACCCTCGACGGTTACCTGTTCTTGAAACTGGTCAATAAAGGTGTCACGGGCCGCTTGGTCTTGCAGGTAGCGGGGCAATTTGCCCATGGTCAACAGCACGGAGGGGGGCGAGTCGGTGCTGGCGACCTGACTCATCTCGATGCCCAATATATCCATGGTAAAAATGCTCTGACTCTCGCCCGGCAGAGCGTAGACAAACAACTCTTGGCTATCGACATCGGCTTGATCGGGGCCAACGGCAAACCGCACCATGCGACTTAGCAAAACAGTCAGCGCGACACCCGCTAACACCGTTATACCGAGGCACCCACCACAGCCCAGGGCAACCCACTTGAGGGTGTTGTTTTGCGGTTTGGGCGATGCAGAGTCGGCCTGGGCCATGATCTATACAACACGATTTTGAGGGATGAGCCTGACTATACCTGAAACCGGCTGCCAACCCACAACACTATTCTCCATCAAGGGCGTCACAGGTTTGTATTCACAATTGACAATGCGAGGCATCACCGTATTCCCTTGGCTCCCCGCCCTTATCGCGTCAGGCTCCTCGTTCAGGCGGTGGGTGGCTCTCCTTAACCAACGGTTACGCCTTATACAAAGCGTCATCGGTGTTCAGGAGTTAATTGGATAGCATTAGCGAGCTATTATGCTCTGCGAACTCCACTCCAGATTCACCATGGCCGTTGAAACCGCTGTCGATATTCCCATCGTTGACTTTTCGCCGTTCCTGGGCGACGACTCAGAGGGCAAGCAAACCGTGGCTGAGGCGATCTATCGGGCCTGCCACGAGGTGGGGTTTATGTATCTCAAAAATCATGGGGTTCCTCAGGGGGCGATCGCCCAGGCCTTTGAGCAAGCCCAGCAGTTTTTTGCCCTGCCCCTGGCCGAAAAGCAAACCATTGCCTGGTCCAGCGAAACCAGCAATCGCGGTTACGTGGGCATGGAGCGCGAGCGGCTGGATGAAACTAAGCCCGGTGATTTAAAAGAAGCCTTCAACCTGGGGCGGGAGATTGCCGCCGAGGCCTTGAGCGACGATCAGCAGGCCCTGGTGGTGAACCGGTGGCCGGCGGGTCACGACGCCTTTAAGACCACCATCTCAGATTTTTTTGAGGTCTGCGCTGAGGCGGCAGAACGGATCTTTCGGGCGTTTGCGATCGCCCTGGAGATGCCCGAAACCTACATTGCGGCCAAGCATCGGTCTCGGGGCTATACCCTGCGGCTGTTGCACTATCCACCCATGGAAACCCTGCCCAAGCCAGGGCAAATTCGGGCCGGGGCCCACTCCGACTACGGCACGCTGACGCTGCTGTTTCAGGATGACGTGGGGGGGTTAGAGGTACAGTTGGTCAGTGGCGAATGGATTGCGGCCCCGTCGATTCCAGATGCTATTTTGATCAACACTGGCGACTTGACCCAGCGCTGGAGCAACGATGTATTTCGCTCTACTCGGCATCGGGTTGGGCTACCTCAGCCGGAGAAGGCCGGACGCGATCGCTACTCCATCGCCTTCTTCTGTCAGCCCGATGCCGATGCCGACATTGTCTGCTTCCCCAGCTGCCAGAGTGAGGACAACCCGCCTCGTTATGCCCCGGTTAAATCTGGGGCCTATCTGCTCAGTCGTTTGCAGGCGACCTATTGACTACAGCCTGCCAACCGATTTCAATCTTGTTCACTTTGCCATTACCTCTCCTGCTATGACACAACCGTTTTTGACTCGTCGCCTGCGCTCAGCCCTGTTTGGATGCGCCGCAGCGGTTCCCCTGCTCTTGGGGGCCTGCGCGACTGAAACTGCCTCAACTGACGCGACCGATACTGGTGAAGCATCTACTGCAGCGACTACCGACTCCGAAGCACCCAAGGTCGCCCTAGTCTTAAGCGGTTCCTCTAACGATCAGTCGTGGGACCAGGCGGCCTTTGAAGCGGGTGAAGCGCTGAAAGCCGAGGGTGTAGAAGTTGCTATGTCTGAGGCCGTTGACCCAGCCGATGTGGCCGCCGTGCTGCGTCAGTATGCTGAGGAGGGATACGACCTGATTGTGGCCCACTCTTTCAGCTATCAAGATGCCGTGTTTCAGGTGTCAGAAGAATTTCCCGACGTAAATTTTGCCTGGGCTGGGGGCATTGGCGAGACATCGGAAAATGTCGCCGACTACGATCAACCGTTCTACCAGGGCGCGTATTTGGTAGGTTTGGTCGCGGCAGAATTGAGTAAAACTGGTAAGCTCGGTGCCCTCTACGGGTTTGACATTCCGGTGTGCCATGCCATGGGCGAAGCGATGCTGGCGGGGGCGCAGGAGGTGCGCCCTGACGCGACGCTGACCAGTGCGGCGGTGGGGGACTGGTATGACGTGGCGAAGGCGAAGGAAGCGGCCCTGTCCCAAGCTGAAACTGGGGTGGATTTCTGGATTGGCTGTGGCCAGGGGCCAACCCTCGGCCAGATCGAGGCGGCGAAGGACGTGGATGGGTTTGCCACTGGGTACGTGGGCGATATGTCGTCGTTAGGCCCCGAGGTGGTGGCCGCCAATTTGGTCTGGAATATGACGCCCCTGTTTAACCAGATGCTGGCAGATACGGCGGCTGGTACCTTTGCCGATCAGTTCTATAACCTGGGCGTCCCGGAGGGGGTGGTTCAGGTGGAGGTGACTTCAGACTTTCAGGATGCCGTCAGCGCAGATGTGATCAAAGCCATGGATGAGACGAAGGCCAAGATCGTGTCCGGTGAGTTGGAAGTCCCCTTTGTGCCGGAGTAGGAGTAGTACATCATTCAAAATCCTCGAAAGCCCTCTCCCTAGCTCTTTCCCGAGGGGCGAGGGAACCAGAGGTTTAGCTCCTTTCTCCCGAGAGTATCGGTACAGTATGGCTAAAAACCCGGTTTCTTTGTCACTGCCCTAACGGCATGACTGGCATTTTGGCCGAGAAACCGGGTTTCTGTACCGGCGTTCTAGGGTTACCTTGTACACACGAGTCGGAGCAAGATACTGTCCTAGGCTCAAAGTCCCTCTCCCTAAGAGCTACTGCTTATGCACATCTTTACTTATGCCCATCTTTAGATGAAGCTCAAAATGCTGCATTTAGCCCCCCCAGCCCCCAATTCTGGGGGGAGCCGGAATTCACAGTCCCCCCGAATGGGGGGATTTAGGGGGCCAGATAGCTCTGGGCAACCAACCGAAGACTTATGTATAAGCGGTAGCCCCCAGGGAGAGGGGTTTGGGGTGAGGGCCAAGGGTCTATCACACCTGCAATTATTCACTGAGGTGAACCATGACAGAGCCTGGGCAGTTTCCTTTGGCCATTGAGATGCAAGACATCACCAAGCGGTTTCCGGGGGTGATTGCCAATCAGGATGTCAATTTTTCGGTGCGCCCCGGAGAAATTCATGCCCTGCTGGGCGAAAACGGCGCGGGCAAAACCACGCTGATGAACATTCTCTGTGGGTTGTATACCGCCGAGGAGGGCGAGGTTTTTCTCGATGGCGTGCCAGTACGGTTTCACACGCCCCACGAGGCGATCGCGGCGGGCATTGGCATGGTGCATCAGCACTTCATGCTGGTGGAGCCGTTTACGGTGGCAGAAAACATCATCCTGGGGCAGGCCACTGGGGTGCTGCGGGAGCCACGTCAGACGCTGCACCAGCGGTTGATGGCCCTAGCCGACCAGTATGGCCTATCGCTCAAACCCGAGGCCAAAATCTGGGAGCTGTCGGTGGGGGAACAGCAGCGGGTCGAGATTCTCAAAGCACTCTATCGGCAGGCGAAGATTCTGATTCTAGATGAACCGACCGCTGTGCTCACACCCCAGGAAACGGAGGGGCTGATCACCATCCTGCGTCGTCTGGCGGCCCAGGGTACGACGATTATTTTCATCAGCCACAAGCTGAAGGAAATACTGGCGGTGTGCGATCGCGTTACGGTTCTGCGCGATGGAAAAACGGTCGGTACCAGCGATGTTGCCAACTGCGACACCCACTCGCTGGCGGAGATGATGGTAGGGCGCGAGGTCAATTTGCAGCGTCCCGATCGCACTCCCCTGCCTACGACTCCCCAGGAGCCTCGCCTGCATCTAGAGGGGATTTCGGCCCTGGGCAACCATCAAGTACCGGCGCTGCGAGACATTGCCCTCAGCGTCTACCCTGGCGAGATTTTGGGCGTGGCTGGGGTAGACGGCAACGGCCAGCGGGAGCTGGAGGAGGTGATTATGGGGTTGCGAACGCCCACCCAGGGCACCATTCACCGCGACGGGGCGATCGCCCACATCCCCTCAGATCGCTACAGCATGGGGTTGATTTCCGACTTTACCGTGACCGAGAACCTGCTGATGCGGGACATCGACCAACCGCCCTTTAACGTCAGGGGGCTGCTGCATCCCACCAAAATGGCAGCCCACGCCGCCCACCTGGTGCAGCAGTTCACCATCCGCACCCCATCGGTGAAGACCCGCAGCGGCAAGCTATCGGGGGGGAATGCCCAAAAAGTCGTCGTCGCCCGTGAGCTCTCCCAGGGTCACGCCATCATCCTGGCGGCTCAGCCCACCCGAGGGCTCGACATCGGAGCCATGGAATTTGTCCATGGCCAGCTGATGGCCCAGCGCGATGCCGGAGCCGCGATTCTGCTGATCTCAACGGAGCTGGAGGAGGTTTTACGGCTGAGCGATCGCATTGCGGTGCTCTACGAGGGGCGAGTTGTGGGCGTCGTGAGGGCCGAGAACGCTGATGTGAAGCAGCTGGGGCTGTGGATGGCCGGAAAATCAGCCGAGGGCGATCGCCAACGTTCAGCCGCATCTGGGGCCGTCCCTTCAGAGGGAGCTGTATCATGACCTCTGAATTGATCCCTGTTAGCCAGAGCAAGCCAGGGCTGGGGTGGCTCAAACCCTGGGCTCCCGTCATCGGCGGCCTGCTCGCCCTGGTGCTCAGCAGCATTTTAATTATCCTGAGCGGCGCGAACCCCCTAGAGGCTTACCAGGTGCTGGTGCTGGGTGCCTTTGGCGGCTCGCGCCAGATCACCGAAACCATTCTCAAGGCAACGCCGCTGCTGCTGATTGCCCTGGGCTTAACCATTGCCTTTCGGGCCCGAGTTTGGAACATCGGCGCTGAAGGGCAGTACCATATCGGCGCGCTCCTGGGTAGCATCGTTGCCCTGACGCTGCCCAATTTACCGGCCCTGCTCCTGATTCCTCTGATGCTGCTGGCTGGTATCGTCGGTGGCCTGCTCTGGAGCGGGCTGGCGGGCCTGCTGCACCTGAAGCGGGGCGTGAACCTGATTATCTGCACCCTGATGCTGAACTATATCGGCATTCTGATGGTGCAGTATGCGGCGCGGGTGCCCTTTCGTGACCCCGACGGCTTTTTGCCTGAGTCGGCCAAATTCGTTGATGCCGCCCAAATTCCCAGGTTGTTTTCCAGCCGCCTGCATCTCGGCGTCTTAGTCGCGCTGGCGCTGGTCGGCGTGGTATACGTGCTGCTGTGGCGATCGCCGCTGGGGTTTCGACTCCGCGCCGTGGGGGCCAAGATCAGCGTAGCCCACAGCCTTGGTATCAATACCAGTCAGCACATTCTGACCGCCCTCTTGCTCTCTGGCGCTCTAGCCGGGCTGGCGGGCGTGATCGAGGTCAGCTACACCTACACCCGCCTCAAGCAGGGCATTTCCGACGGCTACGGCTTTACCGCTATCCTGGTTGCTCTGCTGGGCCAGATGAACCCCGTTGGCGTCCTGGTGTCCGCCGTTCTTTTTTCGGGGTTGGTGGTGGGGGCTCAAACCCTGAACGTGTCGCTCCAAATTCCGGCGGCGGTGGCGGGTGTGCTGCAGGCCCTGCTGGTGCTAGGCGTCCTAGCCGGGCAGGCAATCTCTCAACGCGATAATTAAAACCATGCCCTGGGACCAAGTCTTCACCCTCACCTTCCTCGTCGCCATCCTCACCGCTGGTATTCGCCTGGCCACGCCGGTACTGCTGGCGGTGCTTGGAGAAATCATCACCCAGCGATCGGGGGTCATGAACCTGGGGCTAGAGGGCGTCATGCTCATGGGCGGCTGGGCCGGGTTCGCCACTACCTATTACCTGGAGCAAAGCACAGGCTTGACCGAACTCTCCGCCTGGATTGGTCTGGGCGCAGGAATCGTAGCCGGGTTACTGATGGGGCTGCTGATGGCGGTGCTCTCGATTACCTGGCGCACAGACCAGGTGGTAGCGGGCATTACGCTGGTCTTGCTGGGGCAGAGCCTGACGACTTACCTGTATCGAGCCGATCCTGCCCTGGCCAAGGCTCGCGTCACAGGCATAGCGCTGCGGCCAATTCCAGGACTGTCAGACATTCCTGTTGTTGGCGACATTTTGTTTAACCACAGCCCCGTGGTCTACCTCAGCGTTGCCCTGGTGTTTCTGTGTGGTTTCCTGCTGTTTCGCACCAATTGGGGTCTTCAAATTCGAGCGGTGGGGGAGAACCCTGCGGCGGTGGCGACCTCTGGGCTCAACGTCACTCGCCTACGCTACCTCTGTACGCTGATTGGCTCAGGCATGGCTGGCCTGGGCGGTGCCGTGCTCACGGTGGTGCAGCTCAACTTGTTTATTGAAGGGGTAACGGCAGGACGGGGTTGGATTGCGATCGCGATCGTCTTTTTCTCGCGCTGGAATCCAGGTCTGGCCCTAGGTGGTGCACTGCTGTTTGGCGTTGCCGACGCCCTCCAGTTTCGGATTCAGGCCCTAGGGTCTGAAGCAATACCCTACGAATTTCTGCTGATGCTGCCCTACGTGCTGACGCTTGTAGTGCTGCTATTTGGCAATGCTCGCGACCAGACCCCAGCCGCCCTGGGTATTCCCTACGTTAAAGGCAACCGGTAAGCCCCTAAGTTCTGCTGAGCACACCGATTAGACTTGCCTATCATCAAAATGACCGCCTAGACGCTAATAGACTACACCCCGATAGCGGCGCACAACAGCGCCATTGACCACTTTCTCTGCGGAATTATCTATGGGTTTGGGTAAAGAGCTAGATTTTACGGCGGGGGGCGGTGACGCAAATGATTCTTGAGCTATTTTTCTCGCGGAGCTATTGTCCAGAGCCCGTAACCCAGAGGTCACCCAGGCGACATCATTGAGGGGGTCTGGGGCATTAGCGGAAATAGGCTGTGGGGGTGGGGCGGCAACTACGCCAGGTAACTCTCTGGCTTTAGACTCAGGGCGATCGCGCTGGGCAGCAGGGGTTTGGCCTTTGGTTTGGGTCGTGCTGAGTTGACGGCGAATATTCAAGAGCACGGTTAGCAGCGTGTTCTCATTGAGAAAAGGATGATCGAGACTCGTGAGAATACGCTTGACGTTCTCGGTGGCATGGCTCATGAGAGTATGGCGATTAAAGCCACTGA
Source organism: Nodosilinea sp. LEGE 07088 (assembly GCF_015207395.1). Lineage (GTDB taxonomy): Bacteria > Cyanobacteriota > Cyanobacteriia > Phormidesmidales > Phormidesmidaceae > Nodosilinea. Next base: position 10,690 of record NZ_JADEWX010000058.1, on the reverse strand, counting down.
GGAAGTCATTGGCCCCCTGTTGTTTGGCCCAACGCCGCTCAGTGTCTGAAACATGCATCTGTTGAAAGCGAGTGAGGAAAATTTGAATATTGGGAAAGGTATCGCGGCACCACCGGCAAAATTCGTAGGGATTGAGCGTGGTAGCCTCGGCATCTAGCAGGATGACATCGGGAAGGGTAAGCCCAGCGGTCGAAATTTGGCTCATGCAGTCGGCTAGGTCACCATTGGTTGGTTCCAAAATGACAGCTAGATTTTGTGATTTGAGCAGGGCTTGCCACACCAATGCCTGCAGACGGTTAGATTGAACAACAAATGCTAGCTTCTGCGGTAAATCCACGGTTTCAGCAATCCCCTAAACGTGTTTCTAAATTCAAGCATTGAGTTGACCGCAATATTGAAAAAACCCTTAGATTGCCATTGGCAACTACCAGAAGAATATCGGTAACTGAACCTAATACCTGCGCTGCTGTGGCGATAGCCTTGGCGCAACCCAAAATCTATGAGTTTCTAAGTGAACTGCGTAAAGGCTGCTGTGATGACCACCTTGCTGAGAGCAGCCGCTGCGAAACTCCGATGGCGTAATCAGGAATATTGGTTCTAATGTAAGAGCGTTTCGCACTACAAAAAAGATAAAAGCGCTACATATTTAGCAATATGGTTCAGGAGGATGCGATTTCTGTTGACCTGATACTGAATCCTGTGTGGTTGCCCCCGATTGGGCTGGGCAAACGCCGTTTGCCCCTACGCAAGCCGCCTGTTTTGAATCAGGGTTGTGCGATTTGGATTGGGTATTAGTCATGCTGCCTGTGTTGAAACAGGTCGATGGCTAGGGATAGAGCTGCAAGGCCTAGGGTTGCTCAACCTGTGGGGCTACTCGTTTAGGGCTGACTGTGATATCGAGCTAATGCTGGTTAATAAAGGCGGTGAACTGCTTCATCAAAGCCGGGTCGCGCCAACCCCGCTCGACCTCTTGAGCCATAATACGTAGCGATTCTTCGCTAGAAAAGGCTGGTTTATAGGGTCGATGGTGAGTAAGGGCGTCGAAGATATCGATCAGCTGGAAAATCTGTGCCAGCCGAGGTATGGCTGGCCCCGCTAAGCCATCGGGATAGCCGCTGCCGTTCCAGCGCTCGTGATGATGGCGAATGATCGGGATCACGCCCTGCATCGTGCGCAATGGACGGCAAATATTCTCGCCAATGGCTACATGCTGCTCCATGATGCTGCGCTCTGTGGCGGTAAGAGGCCCCGTTTTGAGCAGTACTGCATCGGGTATGCCCACTTTGCCGATGTCGTGCAGATACCCTGCCCAGGTTAGATCGCGAATATGGGTTGCAGATAGGCCCAGATATCTACCAAAGGAGCGCCCTAAACTCACCAGGCGATCGCAGTGGTCGCCGGTATTGGGATCCCGACTTTCAATGGTACGAGCGATGGAAAAGAGGACTTTTTCGGCGTGGTCGAGGTCTTCGTTGAGGCGTTTTTGGTGTACCAGTGACCTCACCCGTGCCGATAGCGCTAGCTGGTCAAAGGGCTTGGTTAAAAAATCGTCGGCCCCTGCTTCGATGCCCCTTAGCTTGGCGTCGCGATCGCCCAGGGCCGTGACAAATACGATGGGTATGAGCCGAGTATCGTCATTGGCTTTAAGCTGTCGGCACACCTCATAGCCGTCGAGGCCCGGCATCATCACATCGAGCAGAATTAAGTCGGGTGGGTCTTGAGATACTCGAGTGAGAGCACTTTGGCCACAGTGAGCCTGCTCCAGTTGATAGCCATCGATTGAAAGCAGAGCGATGGCGGTCATGCGGCTGGGAGCATGGTCATCGACTACGAGTACTCGGGGCGGTAAAGAATTTTGGGAAGACACGGCAACAACCTGGAAATGGCAACAACCTGAAGAACCTAGCTCCTGAGCCTATCTAGTGGAGGGAACTTTGCTATGGGTGGAGAGCCACCGCTTGCGCCAGTGCGACGTGGGTACTAAGTCTGAGTCGGCTTGCTCTCGCTGACGCCGCTGGCGAATGGTATCAGCGCTATCGTTTAGGTTGGGGTCGCGATAGGGCACAGCCGCCCGGGTGAGCAGGTGCTCGTGCTCTGGAGCTGAAAGCTGATCTAGACCTAAAGCCTTGACCTGAGCGAGGGTGCCTGGCCAGCGGCGACTGGCGGTCGCCAGTGGACCAATGGACAACCCGGCTAAGCGAAAAGCTGTGCGGGCGGCAGCAGCGGCAGAATACGTGGCTAGTTTTCCCTCGGGACTCAGGCAGCGACTCACCCGAGCGATAAATTCTACCGTCCACAGTTCGGGGCAGTGGGGGGGTGAAAAGGGATCAAAGAAAATCACATCAGCCTGAAATCCTGACGCTTCTACCGCCTGAATGCAGTGCCGAGCATCGCCCCATAGCACGGTAGCTTCGAGCCAGGAGCGCTGAGCTTGCCCCGTGGTGGCTAACTCTTGTAGGCAAGCTTGTACAGGGGCTGACCAACTGTCGATGAGTTGAGCCTGTACCGCCTGACGAGGCACTCGTGGGTCTAGCTCTAGAGCCATCAGCTGCACCTGACAAGCTGGGTTAACCTGCAAAATAGTATCCAGGGCTGCCGCTGTGTTGTATCCCAGGCCGTAGCACACGTCGAGGAGGTTAAGGCTAGGAGATTGGGCTAGCCTGACTAGGCCCGTGGCGTCTACATAGGTGGTATAAGCTTCGGTGTAGGCTCCGGCGCGGCTATGAAACCACTCGCCAAAGTCTTCTGAAAACAACGTCATTGACCCATCGGCAGTGGGGGCCAGCACCAAGTTTCCGGTAGGGGATCGCATAGGATTAAATAGCCTGGATGACGGCGGTAGACCGAATCCACAAGATAATTTTGGCTGTGATGGAGGCGTCTCAGATACTGCTATAGCCTGTATCTGAGGGGGAGAGAATACCGAGAGGACTGGCCATCTACCTCAACCATTGTCGATGGTTACCGATCCCAATTGAAGGGATAAGAGATTTTAACCCCCAGGTCTCAGGTTTAAAGCGAGAATGAGCTTAAGAAACGTTTTAGTTGTTAAAGCCGATATCTGAGTGAAGTGCTGGGTTGAACCCCGTTAGTTTTGACTATCTTGCAGGAGATTATCTATGGTTGTAGCGGCACCGGGTACTGTGCAAAAGCGCCTCACTATCCAGGTTGAGGCGGTGGCGGATGATACCACAACCATTCGCTCCCTGGATTGGGATCGCGATCGCTTCGACATCGAGTTTGGCCTGCAAAACGGCACCACCTACAACTCGTTTATTGTGCGGGGTGAAAAGGTTGCTCTGGTAGACACCTCCCACGCCAAGTTTCGAGACCTCTATCGCCAAACTCTGACCGGTGAAATTGACCCCACAACCATCGACTACTTGGTGATTAGCCACACCGAGCCCGACCACAGTGGTTTGGTTCGCGACCTGCTGGAATTGGCCCCCCAGGCCGTCGTGGTTGGGTCTAAGGTGGCGATCGCATTCCTTGAAGACCTGGTTCATCGCCCCTTTGAGCGCCTGATCGTCAAAAACGGCGACACCCTGGATCTGGGCAACGGCCATACCCTGGAGTTTGTCAACGCGCCTAATCTGCACTGGCCTGATACTATCTTCACCTACGACCACAAAACCGGCGTTTTATTTACCTGCGACGCCTTTGGTCTGCACTATTGCAGTGATGCCACCTACGACGAAGATCTGGAGGCGATTTCGCCTGATTTTCGGTTTTACTACGAGTGCCTCATGGCCCCTAATGCTCGCTCGGTGCTGAGCGCCATGAAGCGGATGGGGGCATTGCCGCCGATAAATATCGTGGCCACGGGCCACGGGCCCCTGTTGCGTTATAACGTGGCCGAGCTCACCGGGCGTTACCAGCGCTGGAGCCAGGATAAGGCCAAGGCCGAGGATCTGGTGGCAGTGTTCTATGTGTCTGACTATGGATTCAGCGATCGCATTTCTCAATCCATTGCCCGCGGTATTACCAAGACTGGTGTAGCCGTTGAAATGATGGACATGCGCTCCGCTGATCCGCAGGAGGTGACTGAGCTAGTGGGCCGGGCGAAGGGATTGGTCATCGGCATGCCCCCGGCCTCTGGGGTTGGGGCCCAGGAGACCCAGGCGACGCTGGGCACTATTTTGGCGGCGGTGCACGGCAAGCAAACCATTGGTCTGTACGAATCCTACGGGGGGGACGACGAACCGATCGATCCGCTGGCCAACAAGTTTCAAGACCTGGAGCTGATTCCAGCTTTTGCGCCGATGCGGATTAAAGACACCCCTGGTGAAGGGGTTTACCAGGCCTGCGAAGAGGCGGGCACCGACCTCGGCCAGGGCTTAGCCCAGGTGGGCAAGTTGAAAAAGCTGAAATCCCTCGATGCCGATCTAGAGAAGGCCCTGGGCCGGATCAGCAGCGGGCTCTACATCATCACGGCTCGCAAGGGTGAGCTGTCTAGCGCTATGCTGGCCTCTTGGGTTGCCCAGGCCAGCTTTCAGCCCCTGGGTTTTACCGTCGCTGTAGCGAAAGACCGCGCCATTGAGTCGCTGATGCAGGTAGGCGATACCTTTGTGCTCAACATTCTCGAAGAGGGTAAACACCTGGGCTTGATGAAACACTTTCTCAAGCGGTTTGCCCCCGGTGCCGATCGCTTTGCCGGGGTACGCACCCGCCCGGCCAATAATAGTTCGCCGCTGCTGGCCGATGCTCTGGCCTACGTGGAATGCGAGGTGACTAGCCGGATGGAGGTGAGTGACCACTGGATTGTGTACTGCACTGTGCAGGATGGCAAGGTCTCTGACCCTGAGGGCCAAACCGCTGTTCACCACCGCAAGGTTGGCAACTACTATTAGAGTATTCCACCTAAAAAAACATCCTGATCAGGAACGCGAACTCGGCCCATTGGACCGGTCGCGGAGAGACACCGGATAGGTATTTAGTTGGAACACTCTTAAGCTGGTTGATTAGATTGCTGTAGGGTGCGCTATCGATGGCGGTGGTGCACTAGACTTTTGCCCAGTTGGGTTTTGCGGGTGATGTCTATGGCGGCCTGCTTTCGGTTTGATCCTCTCTGAGATACCGTTTTGCCTTCTTTTGCTGCGATCACGGCTACCCCAGCCGGGCTAAACGCGTTACTGCCCCTAGCCTCTGTTTTACCGATTACGCTTTGGATTCCAGACAATTTGTCGGCAGCCGCTGAGGCTTACGGGTGGGGAGGTCATCAGGTTTACCAGGGCTCGCTAAAAGACACGGTAGCCAAGCTCTGGCCCAGCCACGATGGGTTGATTTTTGCCCTGGCGACCGGAGCTGTAGTCAGGCTGATTGCCCCGCTACTGGCGGACAAAGCCACCGATCCTGCTGTGGTGGTAGTGGCTGAGACGGGTTGCCAAGTGATTAGTCTCTGCGGTGGGCACCGGGGTGGTGCAGATGCACTGACTCGCCAGGTGGCGCAGGTGCTCAATGCCGACCCTGTCATTACTGGTTCGGCGTCGGCCCACGGACTGCGGGGGGTAGATGTGCTGGGTGTTCCCTTTGGCTGGAGCCAAGGTATAGGCGACTGGACGGGGGTGAGTGCGGCGATCGCCCACGGTAAGCCCGTCGAAGTCTTCCAGGAGGCTGGATCTACCCTCTGGCAAGACCACTTGCCGACGACCCATCCCTTTGTCTTTGAGCCCCTGGGCACCCCCGCTGCCCGCCTGTGGATTAGCCCAATACAACGGCAGTTTGCCCCCCATAGTTCTCTACCGAAGGCCCAGTGGCATCCCCGGGTGCTGTGGCTGGGGGTGGGCTGTGAACGAGGCACCCCTCAGGCGGTGATCGAGACGGCGATCGCCCGGGTTTGCCGATCGCATCATTTGGCTGAGGGGGCGATCGCCGGGATTGCCAGTCTTGACCTCAAGGCTGATGAAGCCGGGCTAGTGGCCCTCTGTGCCGAACGCCAGTGGCCGCTGCGGTGCTTTGCGGCTGACGCCCTGAAAGCGATTCCGGTGCCCAACCCTTCCACAATTGTGGCACAGGCGGTGCAGACCCCGAGCGTGGCCGAGGCCGCTGCGATGGTAGCTGCAGGCGGTGAGTTGCGGGTGCCCAAACAGGTGGTGCGGGTTGCAGGTCAACCCGGGGCGGTCACCGTGGCTATCGCCCAGGCCGAGCGAGAATATATTCCCCGCCCGGGGCACCTATGGTTGGTGGGTACGGGGCCCGGCGATCTCAATCAGATTACTCCGGCGGCTAAGTATGCGATCGCCCAGGCCGACGCGGTGATTGGCTATAGCCTCTACATCGATCAAATTCGCCCCCTCTGCCATCCTGGTCAACTTGTTGAGCCCTGGCCGATTACCCAAGAGCGTCAGCGAGCCGATCGCGCTATTGATCTAGCTTGCTGGGGCCTGAGTGTCGCCGTTGTTTCCTCAGGCGACTGCGGCATCTACGGCATGGCTGGGCTGGTGCTAGAGCAGCTGCAAGCCACCGGCTGGGATGGCGTCACGCCCTCGGTTGAGGTCTGCCCAGGCATATCAGCGTTGCAGGCCGCTGCTGCCCGGTTGGGTGCGCCCCTCATGCACGACTTCTGTGCCATTAGCCTGAGTGACTTGCTAACCCCCTGGGAGGTGATTTTGCAACGGTTAGAGGCCGCTGCCCAGGCTGATTTCGTGATTGCGCTGTACAACCCCAAGTCCAAAACTCGCACCCAGCAGATTGCGATCGCCCACCGTATTTTGATGACTCACCGCGCCGCCCATACCCCTGTGGCGGTGGTCAAGTCGGTCTATCGACCCGATGAAATGATTCATCGCACCACGTTGGAGCACCTCCTGGAGGCTCCCATTGATATGCTGACGGTGGTGTTGATTGGCAACCAAAGCACCCAGCGTCATGGCCCCTGGCTGATCACGCCCCGGGGCTACAACAGTACTGTCCAATCAACCGGTCAATAGCCCATGAGTGCACCCCCACGGCTGCAACAGTTGCCGAGTTTGTCAGGCCGGGCCTACTTGCTAATGGCGGTGGTCATTTTTGCGGCGGCCAATGCGGTGACGCGACGCCTGACGGATCTGGGTGCCCAGAATTTGATGGATGGGCGTAACCCAATTTCCTTTTGTAATGTGCTGTTTGTCGGTAACCTGGTGGCCCTAGTGGCGCTAGGTGCCGTGTACCGGCAGGCACTGTTGCCGTCGCAGTGGCTCCGGCTCAAGGGTTCGGCATGGCTGAGTTTGATGGCCGTGGCGATTTTGTCTGGGGCGCTGGCTCCGGCCCTGTTTTTCTTGGCGCTAGAGCAAACTAGCGTCAATAACGTAGTGCTGGTGGGTCGCATCGAGCCGCCGCTGACCTTGGCGCTGTCGGTGCTGCTACTGGGTGCCCGGGTCAACCGGTGGACGATCGCAGGCGCTGTTGTTTCAACCATTGGGGTGGGGCTGACGGTGCTCTTACCCCAACCTGCCAGCACCATGGTGCAAACAGACATGGTGCAAACGGGCATGGTGCAAATGGGGGGCCTGGCCTTTGGGCAGGGTGAACTAATGGCTATAGCTGGGGCTGTGGCGGCGGCGATCGCCACCATTATCAGCAAAGTCAGCCTAGAGCAGGTGCCTCTGGGGTTGTTCAGCCTGGTGCGTACCGGCATTGGTACCATCGTCTTTTTTGTGGCGGTCATCGTGCTGTTTGAGCCATCCCACTTTCAGGATGCGTTTTCACCCTTTGTTTGGCAGTGGATGGTGGGCTATGGCGTCATTATCGTGGCGGGGGGCCAATTGGCCTGGTTTCAAGGCTTGAAAACCAGCCGCACCGCCGAAATCGCCTTAGCCAATTCGTTCAGCCCCATAGCCGGAATTTTAGCGGCCTTTTTGATTTTGGGAGATGCGCCTACCATGGCCCAGTATATTGGCGGCACGGTGGTGTTGGTGGGCATTGGGCTCAACCAGTGGGGCAGCATGCGTTCGGTGGTGCCGCCGCCGCCCTTAATGCGCCCAGAGGCTGAAACCGGGATGGGATTTCGAGGCATTTGAGCTGGGCGGCATTTAGGGTTGTACAGCCTTGACGTATGTCGGTTTGTCAGACATTCCCGCCAATACCAATTCTGGCGTTGCTGATTGCCGATATGACTTGCCCCCCAGCCCCCCATCTTGGGAGGAGCCGAACAACCTCAAGATCTCCAGATTGGGGGACTTTAGGGGGCGCTGCAAAGACTGTGCTTTGACAGATTCACCGCCTAATTCAGCAACGCTGGCAATCTGACCAAACGCCCTGGAGAGTTATTATCCCCGTTTGCCGATCGCACCTCAAGCCCTGGGCACTCTAAACCCCAGGGTCAGGGGCTATCTGAAGGGATAAAAAAGCATGCTGGCAAGGGTTTGGAGCGCGGCGCTGGTGGGCATTGACGCCCTCAAGGTCGGAGTTGAGGTCGATATCTCGGGCGGGCTGCCGGGGGTGGTGATCGTCGGCCTGCCCGACACCGCCGTGCAAGAGTCGCGGGAGCGAGTCAAGGCCGCGCTTAAGAATGCCGGGTTCCCCTTCCCCATGCGCAAAGTCGTCATCAACCTTACCCCTGCCGACCTGCGCAAAGAAGGCCCCATCTTTGACCTGCCCATCAGCGTGGGCATTCTCGCCGCCGCCGAGCAGGTGAATCCTGACGCCCTCAACGATCTGCTGTTTTTGGGCGAAGTCTCCCTCGACGGCAGCCTGCGGGCGGTGGCCGGGGTGCTGCCGATCGCAGCAGCAGCGCAAAAACTGGGCATTCGCGGTCTGGTGGTGCCCACCGACAACGGGCGCGAGGCCGCGGTGGTGCCGGGGCTGACGGTCTACAGTTTCAACCACCTGTCGGAGGTAGCCGATTTTCTCAACCATCCCTCTGGCCACAAGCCGGTGGCGGTGGATACCGAACTGGTGATGAGCGCTGCTCCCAATGCGCTGGACCTGCGGGATGTGAAGGGTCAGGCCCAGGCTCGGCGGGCGCTAGAAATTGCCGCTGCGGGCGGCCATAATCTTATCTTCGTGGGGCCTCCGGGCAGCGGCAAAACCATGCTGGCTCGGCGTTTGCCCTCCATTCTGCCGCCGCTGCAATTTGAAGAAGCCCTGGATGTGACTCAAATTTACTCGGTGGCCGGGCTGCTCAAGGAGAAGGGGACGCTGGTGAATACGCGCCCCTTTCGCAGTCCCCACCACTCGGCCTCTGGCCCTTCCCTCGTGGGTGGCGGCAGCTACCCTAAGCCGGGGGAAATTTCCCTGGCTCACCGAGGCATCCTGTTCCTCGACGAACTGACAGAGTTTAAGCGCGACGTGCTGGAATATCTGCGCCAGCCCCTCGAAGATGGTTACGTCACCATCACCCGCACCCGGCAGTCGGTGGTGTTTCCGGCCCAGTTTACGCTGATTGCCAGCACCAACCCCTGCCCCTGCGGCTTTTATGGCGACTCGGTGCAGCCCTGCACCTGTAGCCCCCGCAGCCGCGAAAACTACTGGTCGCGGCTCTCGGGGCCATTGATGGACCGGATTGATTTACAGGTGGTGGTCAGCCGCATCAAGCCCGAAGAGATGACCCAGCACCAGCCGGGGGAAGCCTCGGAGCCGGTGCGCGATCGCGTCCAGGCTGCCCGCCAGCGGGCCCACGATCGCTTCAAAACCGAGCCCGGTTTGCAGTGCAATGCCGATATGCAGAGCCGCCATCTCAAACACTGGTGCCCACTAGACACCAGTAGCAAAACCCTTCTAGAGGGCGCCGTGCGCAAGCTGGGGCTGTCGGCCCGCGCGATGGATCGCATTCTCAAGGTGGGCCGCACCATCGCCGATTTGGATGGGGCTGAGGACTTACAGACCCACCACATAGCCGAAGCAATTCAGTACCGCACCATCGATCGCATGCAGTGAAGCTACCCAAGGGCAATTGCGCCAACCTCGGCGACAAGCTAGAACGCTACTGTCTCAACTTCAATCACCGCAAGGGTAAAGATAAAGCGGCTCTGTTTCGCGATCGATTGGGAATCACGCTAGAAAATAAAGAAATACTCGAAGCCGCCCTTCTCTTAGCAGCTCTTCACAATGACGCCGTAGTCAGGAGTCGAGATCAATATGGCTATCATTACAATATTCGCTTTTTTATGCAGACAGATGTCGGTGAAGCCTGGGTTTTGGCCTGTTGGATCATTCGCCAGGGAGAAGACTTTCCTCTTAGCCTGCACCGTCCCTGTATGGGACGGTACCGACTTCCATAGCCACTCCCTATCCCTCGCCCACCTGGGGCACGGGGCGAATGCTGCGGTAGCGGTCTTGGCGAATCCAATTCAGCACCGACTGAATTTCGAGCGACTTTTCGCCCAGGGTGTTGAGCAGGTGAGAGCCTAGCTCTAGGGCCGCCTCAAACTCGGGCTGCACGACTTCTTTGGCCCCCAGCTGGGTGAGCACGTCGATTTCTTCGTTGGTGTGCGATCGCGCAATGATATCCAGCCCTGGGGCTTTGGCCAGGGCGCGTTGCAGCAGCAGGCGGGTCGTGGTGGGGTCGGGCAGGGTAATCGCCAGGGCTTTGGCAGTTTCTAAGCAGGTTTTGTCGAGCACCAGCTCGCTATCGGCATCGCCATAGACGTAGGGAATTTGCACCAGCGGCGCATGGCGATTGCGCAGACGCTGGATGGCTGTTTCGCTGTTTTCGACTACCAGCACCGAGTAGCCCCGGCTGAGCAGCACATTGACCAGCACCTCGCCCACC
>NZ_JADEWX010000323.1 GCF_015207395.1 Nodosilinea sp. LEGE 07088 | reverse complement strand
CCCCCTATCTCCCCACTGCCCCTACTTCTCCCATCGCATCGGGCGGTACACCTCCTGGTCGCCCATGAGGCAGGCCACATATTCCCAAACTTGCAGCTCGAAACAGCGCCGGTAGCTGACCTTGATGCCCGTGTGGGGATGAACAATTTTCTTGTTGAGATATTCCTCCCACCGCTGCAAAAACTTTTTCAGGGCATCAGGCTGGAGGTAGACCCCGCCGCGAGCATCGGGGGGCGTGAAATCTTCCTCGGTAAAGATGTTGGTGTTGATCAGGTAGGCCACCAGCGAATCGACCACGGGGGCGCGAAACTCCTCTACCAAGTCGCACACCAGCGAGGGGCGATTTTTCTGCGGTTTATGCAGATTGCCAAAGTGGGTGTGCAGCCCTACCGTCTCTACCATCGAGTGCAGGTTCTGCGATAGCAGCGTATAGCCCAGGCTCAGCAGACTATTCACCGGGTCGGTGGGCGGTCGGCGGGTGCGCTTTTCAAACTCAAACTTGCCCTTGAGCAGCGAGGCATAGGCCCGAAAGTAGAGGTTGGCCCCCTGCCCTTCAAACCCCAGCATAGTTTCGATGCTGTCGGCCTGGGCCACCTGCTGCATCAGCTCGGGCAGGGCTTTAATCGCCTCTGTCGCCAGATCGGTCGGGCGTTTGCGGTGCATCCGTTGCAGCACCACTCGGCTATTGTGCAGCTTAGCCAGAATGATGGCCTGGGCCTGGCGGTGGGTAAAAGCTGGGTCTTGGGCGTGGAGCACCTGCTGGGTGAGGTAGTCGATCTGGGCGTGGCCCTCGGTGTCAAGGCGGCCAAAGTAGCGGCCATTGCTGGCCAGGTACAGTACCGGAATGCGGCGCTGAAGGGCCAGACTTACCGCCCCGTGGGAGAGGTTGCAGCAGCCAAACAGCACCACATGGCTCACCTGGTTGACGGGCACGCTGATTTTCAGTTCTCGTTCATGAAATACCTGAAACTGCTTGTACCTGACGCGCACGTAAGCGCCCTGATCGGTCACGTAGAGAGTAGTCATAGGTTCGCTCCAATAGGTATCGAGGTTTGAGGGACGGCGCTGTCGCCGAGTTTTGACGATGCTGCACGCCTTCGGCGGGCCGACGGGGCCACGGGGCGGCTGGCGGGGTTTGGTTGCCACAGGCGACAGGGTGCGAGGCGGAGCCTGGACGTCGCCATTGGCAAACTGGTGGCCCAAAAAGGTGAACCCCTCGGTAGGCGGAATGATGCGGGTTTTGTCGGGGTGCAGCGATAGGGCCAAATCGGTGAGCAGGTCGTCCATCAAGTTGAGGGCGCGGTGGGCCTGCACCCAGCTCTGGCTGACCACTACGCAGTCATCGCCGTAGCGCACCAGGGGAATGCCGTACTCCACACAGGTGCGGTCAAAGCCGCTGAGGTAGAGGTTGGCCAACGCCCCGGACAGGCTGCTGCCCTGGAGTACTCCTTTATTGAGAAACTGCCGCTGACCGTGGACGACGATGCCCGATTTGAGCTGCTGCTCTAGCAAGGCAACGGCCTGGGGGCCAATGCCAAGTTGCTCTAGCTGCTCTAGCAAGATGGGCCAAGAGAGCTGGTCGAAGAACTGCTGAATATCAGCCTTGACGACCCAAGTTGGTTGATAGCGATAGAATTCCATCACCCGATCCACGGCCTGGTAAATCGAGAGGCCGGGACGATAGGCAAAGCAGCTGTCGCTAAAGCTTTCTTCTAGATAGGGGTAGATGGTTTGCAGCAGAAACCGCTGCACAATGCGGTCTTGCACGGTGGGTATGCCGATCAGGCGGCGACCGCCGCTCTTTTTAGGCAGCCAAAATCCCCGAGCGGGGTTAGCCAGGTAGCACTCGCGTTTGAGCTGGAGTTGCAGGTGGCGCAACTGCTCTTGGGCAACCCCGGCAAACAGGTCTGGGGTGATGCCGTCTACCCCGGCGGCTTTGCTGCCGCGCTGGACAAGATACCAGGCGGCGGCAAGCTGTTCGGTCTGTACGTTCATGGGCTTGTCTCCCTTGCGGTAGCTGGGCTTTGCGGCCCATGAATCTACCTTCGCAAGCCCAGATCTGAGTACGAATATGGGTTGTTTGAGTAGGGGATATGAGTTGGGTATGAGTTTTAGAAGTGGGAACGTGGGGGGCGGGAATGGCCTTCTGAAGCTTTGGGCTATTCTGAAGAGAGACCTGGAGGGATGACCGCAATGGTGACGTCCAATACCGATGTTCGCTGGACCGTGGCAGATCTAGAGGTGCTGCCTGAGGATGGGCGACGTTACGAAATTATTGACGGAGAGCTGTTTGTGACCAGAGCCCCCCACTGGAAGCATCAGAATGTTGCAGTGAAAATTGCAACAGCGTTAGAAAATTGGTCAACTGACAGTGGCCTGGGTGAGTCAGCAATCAATCCGGGGCTAGTTTTTTCAGAAATTGACAGTGTGATTCCAGATGTGGTGTGGGCCAGCTATGAGCGATTGGAAACCATGCTGGATGAGGCTGGGCATCTCATCGCTGCGCCAGAGCTAGTGGTTGAGGTTTTGTCGCCCGGTGAAAAGAACGAGCGTCGCGATAAAGAATCTAAGCTCAAGATCTACTCTGCCTATGGCGTGCTGGAGTACTGGATTGCAGATCGCCAGCAGCGCAAGCTAGAGGTCTATCGCCGCGATGGTGGGTTGCTGAAGCTGGCGATTTCTCTATATGCTGCCGATGACCTGACTAGCCCTGTTTTGCCTGGGTTTAGGGTGGCGGTGGGGCGGTTGTTTTAAGGCTTAGGTCACCATTACCGTTATGCCAGGGCGATCGCTACAGCTATCTGAAGCAGGCCAACAGCAGGCCCGGCAGGCACTGCTGATGAGAAACCTGACCCAAAAAGCGATCGCGAACGAACTGGCCATTGCCTCCTGGTCAACGGTAAACAAGTTCTTCAACGGCAAACCTGTCGATCGCTTTATCTTTCAAGAGATCTGCGATGCGCTAAATCTGGAGTGGTCAGACGTTGTTGAGTCGTCAGTCTCGGTTGTGGATAGGGAGATGGGGAGTAACAGAGATGGGGAGAGTACTCCTCCAACACCCCCCATCACCCTATCTCCCTATCCACAACCGAGAC
>NZ_JADEWX010000057.1 GCF_015207395.1 Nodosilinea sp. LEGE 07088 | reverse complement strand
GCCCGTAGGGGCACCCCCCCGGTCGGGGATTTGAACCGTTACCCCACCGCCGCCATGCGGGCCAGGAAAAAGGCCCAGGTGGTGACAATGCCCCCCAGCAGGTAGTGGGCGGCCCCCACGGCGCGACCCTGGGTAATACTGAGGGCGCGGGGCTGAATCGCTGTCGTAATCTTCAGCTTGTTGTGGGCCCAGACAATCGACTCGATGAGCTCTTGCCAGTAGCCCCGCCCGCTGAACAAAAACATCAGGCTAAAGCCAAAGACAAAGTGCCCGGCTAGGAAAAACAGCCCGTAGGCCGACAGCGCCGACCCGTAGGAGCTAATCACCTGGCTGGCCTGGGCCCAGAGAAAGTCGCGCAGCCAGCCGTTGTTGGTAATCGACGACTGGGCGAAGTTGCCCCCCGTAATGTGGGCAATGGTGCCGTCGGCATCCACCGTGCCCCACACGTCCGACTGCATCTTCCAGAAAAAGTGAAAAATCACGATTGACAGGGAGTTATACATCCAAAACAGGCCCAGAAAGACGTGGTCCCAGGCCGAAACCTGGCAGGTGCCACCCCGCCCCGGCCCGTCGCAGGGAAAGCGGAAGCCCAGTTCGCCCTTATCGGGAATCAGTCGAGAGCTGCGGGCAAACAGCACCCCCTTCAGCAGCACCAGCACCGTTACGTGGATGGTGAAGGCGTGAATGTGGTGAATCAAAAAGTCAGCGGTGCCCAGGGGAATCGGCATCATCGCCACCTTGCCGCCCACGGCCACCACGCCGCCGCCAAAGGCATGGCTGACCGGGCCGCTAAGCCCTGGGGCCGTCACCCCAATACCCGCCAGATCAATATTGCGTAGGCCGCCAAACACGTTGCCCAAGGGCTCTGCCGCCTGTAGGCTGGCCCCCACCGCCATGGTCTGAATGTGCTGCACCCACTGGGCAAAAATCGGCTGCAGCTGAATGCCCGTATCCGAAAACATGTCCTGGGGGCGACCAAAGGCGCGCATGGTGTCGTTGTGACAGTACATGGCAAAGCTGTGGAAGCCCAGGAACTGGCAGGCCCAGGCCAGGTGCGAAATAATCGCGTCCCGGTGGCGCAGCGTTCTGTCCAGCACGTTGTTGACGTTTTGGGCCGGGTCGTAGTCGCGCACCATAAAAATGGCGGCGTGGGCCGCAGCCCCCACAATTAGAAAGCCGCCAATCCAGACGTGGTGGGTAAACAGCGACGTTACCGTGGCGTAGTCGGTGGCCAGGTAGGGGTAGGGCGGCATGGCATACATGTGCTGAGCCACAATAATGCTGAGCGAACCGAGCATAGCCAGGTTGATCGCCAGTTGGGCATGCCAAGAAGTCGTCAGTACCTCAAATAGGCCCCGGTGCCCTACCGGCCCAATGAAGCTCAAAAACGGCAGCATTTTGGGGGTGCGGGCGTCTTCTAGCATCACTTTGATGCTGTGGCCAATGCCAAAGTTGGTGCGGTACATGTGCCCCGCCACGATGAACAACACGGCAATGGCGACATGGTGGTGAGCTATGTCGGTCATCCACAGTCCCCCAGTGACCGGGTTGAGCCCCCCCTTAAAGGTGAGAAAGTCGGTATAGGCCGACCAGTTCAGGGTGAAAAAGGGCTTTACTCCCTGGGCAAAGCTGGGGTACAGATCCACCATCAGGGCTTTATTGAGAATAAAGTCGTGGGGCAGCGGAACTTTGTCCAAGGGCACCCCCGCATCCAGCAGTCTGTTGGTGGGCACCGCCACGTGAATCAGGTGCCCGGCCCAGCCTAAAGAGCCCAGACCCAGCAGCCCCGCCAGGTGGTGGTTGAGCATCGACTGCACATTCTGAAACCACTCCAGCTTAGGGGCGCGCACATGGTAGTGAAACCAGCCCGCAAACAGCATCAGCGCCGCCATGACCAGGGCCCCCATGGCCGTCCAAAACAGCTGGAACTCGTGGGTAAACCCCTCGCCCCGCCACATTTGAAACAACCCCGAGGTAATTTGAATGCCCCGGAACCCGTCGCCCATGTCGGCGTTGAGCAGTTCTTGGCCAAAGATTGGCCACACCACCTGGGCGCTGGGCTTGATGTGAGCAGGGTCGGTCATCCAGGATGAAAAGTTAGAAAACCTGGCCCCGTGAAAATACATGCCGCTCAGCCACAGAAAGACCACCGCCAGGTGACCAAAATGGGCCGAAAAAATCTGGCGCGAAATATCTTCTAAATCGCTGTTGTGGCTGTCAAAGTCGTGGGCGTCGGCGTGGAGATTCCAAATCCAGGTGGTGGTTTTGGGGCCTCGGGCCAGGGTGCGGTCAAAATGACCCGGCTGCGCCCATTTGTCAAAAGATGTGGGCACCGGATTAGTATCGACAACAACCCTGACCGGTTGCCTTTGCTCCGGAGGACTGGCTGTCATGGAAACGCTCCTTCTGTCACTAAACAATCTGTTGCTAACCATCTGGCGTTAGCCCAGGGCTAATAAGTTGGCGTTAGCCTTGTCGTTGCTAGCCCAAGGGGTCACTGACTTGCTGCAATAGCAGACCCCCATCGTCGGCAGCGGCTGCTGCGCGATCGGCGGCGGCACTCAGCAAAATTGGAACCGACATGGTGTCTGTCTCTTCAATGGCCTTAATGCCCTGGTTGGCCTGGGTTACGAGGTCGGCCCAGGTGGGCACCACGGTCTTTTGGGCATAGCTCTCCATGGCACCGCCCACCGAAAATCGATCAAACCCAAAGGCGGCCATATCCACTCCCAACGCTGCCGACCAAATCCCCGCAACCGGAAAGGCGGCCAGGAAAAAGTGCAGCGATCGCGAATCTTTAAATTTCATGCCTCGCCAGAGCAGCTTCTCCTGGTGGGCTTGGGCATAGTCAAAGCTATAGGTTTGACCGGGTCTCACGGCCCAGGCGGGTTTCTTCCACCCCAAGGGGCGATGCTCCCGAGAGGCTTCGCCAACGCCCGGGCGAATAACTGCCGAGGTCACCAGAGAACCATGGGCCGCACAGAGCAACGACCCGCCAAATACGCCAATTACCCCAAGCTGGTGAAATGGGCTGGCCAGAATGTTGTGGTCGGCCTGAAATTGCAGCATGAAGGTGAAGGTGCCGGAAATTCCCAGGGGCATACCCGAAGAAAAACTCCCCTGGCCCACCGGATAAATCAGCAGCACCGACACCGCTGCCGCCACCGGAGCCGTAAACGCCAGCGAAATCCAGGGGCGCATGCCCAGGCGATAGCTCAGCTCCCACTCCCGATCTTGATAGCTGATGATGCCAATCACAAAGTGCAGCACGATCAGCTGATAGGGGCCACCGTTGGTCAGCCATTCCTGCAAAGAGGCGGCCTCCCAAATGGGGTAAAAATGTAGCCCAATGGCCGCCGATGTCGGCACCACGGCCCCACTAATCAGGTTATTACCGTCAAGCAGGGCGCCCGAAATGGCTCGCCCAGTGCCATCCATATCTACCGCTGGAGCGGCGATAAAGGCCAGAACAAACACGGTGGCAGCCGTAGCCATCGTGGGTATCATAAGCACCCCAAACCAGCCAACATAAATGCGGTTTTCAGTACTCGTTACCCACCGACAAAAGCGCTCCCAAGGGTTAATTTGTCTGCGCCCTAAACCAGCCGGTGTGCGGCGAGTTATCTCTGCGGCTTCAAGTTGGCTAGAACGATTGATGGCAACCGTTCTACCAAGCTGTGTGGTCATAAGTAGTTCCTCAACCAAAACTGACGGCACCCCCTCCAACGCAGGGTTGGCCGTGCTCAATTACTGCTTAACCTAGAAGAGAAAAATGAAGAACCTATGAATGTGAAAATCTGCTTTAAGGAACGTTACACGCCCATTTAAGGGGTTGAAAGTTCTCTGGCCCAAGCAAATGAAGGACTTCCTCCACCCCAAATTTAGCTCAGGACAAGCTGTGAAAGAACGGGGTAAACATTCCCTTCTAGGAGAGGTAGAGATAGGGGAGACATAGAGATGGGTTTGCCTAAGCCAACGAGTCTCTGCACCGTGGATCCCTGCCCCTGTGGCCATCAGGCAGACACTTACAGAAATGGGATGTACCCGCCAATCTGCTGGCGCGATCGCTTCCAGAACAGAGCACAAAAAGATGAATTTCTTGGGAATCTTTCGCTAAATTATGGATGAATTCAAGGGTTTTATTAATCTTTATTTTCATCTAAAGAAATATTTTTTAAGTCTACTTAATCAGAATAAAAAACATAGAAATATGGTAGCTTCAAACCTACTGAAGCGCTTTTAAGGATAATTTAATGGCTCAATTTTTTGAAAAATTTATGCCAGGAAGAATCCTCCTGATAGTTGGCCTAGCTATAGTTATAGCTTTTCAAATACCCACTAAAGCCGCCCTCGCTATTGAAATCAGCGAGTCGGCCCGCACGGTGCCGCTCAACGCATCGGGTGATGTCATCACCTTGACCGAACAACAGCTTGCCAACGGTCGCAAGAAATTTAACGGCACCTGCTCTGCTTGCCATTTAGACGGCATTACTAAGCCCAATCCAGATATTAGTCTGGCCCCACAGACTCTGGCCTTAGCACTCCCTGCTCGCGACAATTTAGAAGGAATTATTGACTACTTGAAAAATCCCACCACCTACGACGGCCTAGGGTCACTGGAAGAACTTCATCCCTCCACGGCCAGGGTCGATTTATTCCCCAGAATGAAGACGCTCACCGATCAAGATTTAGCGGATATCTCTGGCTATGTGTTAGCCCAGCCCAATATTATTGGTCGCATCTGGGCCAGCGGCAAGCCTGGACGCTAATCCACCGGAGCAAGCTATAAACCAAGGTGCTCAGGCCATGCCTGAGCACCTTTTTGTTGGAAGTTTATTGTCGCCAGCCGATAGGGCAGCCTAGCGCTGGACAAACTGCATTGCCGCGATCGCACCCAAGAAAAACACCGTCGGGACAGCCAGGGTGTGAACCGCTAGCCACCGCACGGTAAAGATAGGATATGACTGCGGCTGATCAACGTTGTAGTTAGCCATGGGGGTTCTCCATAATTATCACAGCAGTAAAACGTGCTATCGAAAATATGTTGCTGGGCCTAAGTCTGTGAGGGACTCATCTTTGGCAACTTCTCTGGGGCTAGTGCTCTACGGCGGCAGTAGCCCACCGGTTGACTAACGCGAAAACCCTGGTCAGACCTGGAATTCCCGTTCTGCCTTCTGCTTCTGCCTTCTGCCTTCTGCCTTCTGCCTTCTGCCTTCTGCCTTCTGCCTCTGCCTTCCGCCTTCTGCCTTTCAAAACTAGGCCATTTCTGAGTTCAGTCGGGCGTAGAAAACACCCTGGATTTTGACATCCATGGGATCTTTAGCGCCAAAGTCGGTATCCGAGGGCTGAATGCTTTCAAACACCCCCGCGATTTCTCCGGTACCCTGGTCTACCCGCTCTACCCGCAGGGTCAACGTGCCTTCGTCAACCTCAAAGACTTTTGTATTCGAGCGCTGAAACTCTTTACTATCGGCCTGGGGGGGTAAGCCTACGGCGGCATCGTAGCCCACCATAACCCCACGCCCTTTGGGGTCTAAAAAGCCTGCGGTGCGGTAGGCCGGTACCTGAAAGGTGCCGCTGAACTGGGTTAAGGGGTTGATGCTCTTGGCCGCTTCCAGCGTTTGCGCCACCAGCCCCTTGATAGAAAAGAGCAGCGGCACGCGCTCGCCATCGGGGAGTTGCACCGTAATCGGCTGAAAGTCGAAGCCGCTTTGTTCCATAAAGGTCAGGCGACCGTCGGCATCGGCTTTTAATACTCCACTGACCTGGTCAATGGAAAAACTAGCTCGGGTCAGCGGCTTGGTGGGCATAAACTGGGTGGCCTGGCTGGCGCTGGCGCGCTTGACCAACGGCTCCTGCTTAACCAAGAAGGCGGTGGGCTGTAAACACATCTCCTCTAGGGTGTAGGACTGATTAGGAGCAATGGCGATCGCATCTCGCCGGGTTTCAGAAATTTGCGGGCATAGGTTAGCCAACCCGCTTCCTTTAATTTGGTCATAGCTCAAAGCTTGATCTCCCGCTCGGGGGCTGCCGCTGCACGCTGTAATCAGCCCCAGGCAAAGGGCTAAAACTACAGCAACCAAGGTGCGATAGCGCATAAAAATTGACCTCTTTGGCATAGGGTTTACTGCGGCTTTCTGGACAACAGAGAAGGACGCTGCCGCCTAGGCCACACCCAGGACAATCATTGATTGAAGCACTAAACTCTGAAATTCCTGGGAAGACGCTAAGTAGGAAGACCCAATCAAATATAAGACCGTGTAGGTTGCGGTTGAGGAACGAAACCCAACACCTGCATGGGTTACGCTATCGCTAACCCATCCTACATTTGAATTAACCCAGCTACTTATCGGTACTCAGTATGAAAAGGTATCGGTTTAAAGCGGGGCAAATTTATTAGATAGCCGTCAGAAGCCAGGAGTAGGAGTTAGGAGAGCGCGGCCTGCTGGCTCCTGGCTTCTAAATCCCCACACCCAGACTTGCCCTAGATCATGTTGATACCCGGACTATCTGCCTGGACTTCCTGCTGCGTCCGTCAAATCCTCGAGGCATATAGTTTCTTGAAGCAAAATTCATGCTTCATAGGTTCTTCATTTTTATCGCTTATTCTCCTACCAACCCTTGATCGGAAGATTTATTCAACAGTTTCAAACACTTCGTCAACCCGCTTGGAGATAATAGATTATGAGTTTGGTGACAGAACTAATCTTGAGTGCAGATAGTGAGGCTCGTTATCCGGCTCCTAAGGAAATACGCATCTACCAAGATTTCGTAAAAACCGGAGAGCAGCGCATTCGCATCGCCAAAATCCTAGCCGAAAACGAGCAGCGAATCGTTCAAAACGGCAGCGCCAGATTTTGGGAACGCTGTCCTAACACCCCCAGCAACTGCGGCAACGAGCGTAAAACAGCCTCCTGTCAGCGCGATCAAGGCTGGTATGTACGACTAATTGCCTATTCAATTTTGGCAGGTAGTGAGCGACCCCTCGAAGAAATTGGCACCGTTGGCATTAAAGAAATGTACAACAACCTGGAAATTCCGATTCGGAATATTGCCGAGTGTATGCGCTGCCTCAAAGAGGAAGCCATGTCTCTAATGAGTGAAGAAGATGGCGCTGAAGTCGCCCCTTACTTTGATTTGATTATTCACTCGTTGTCCTAAAAGCTTGAGCCCCACCCCCTCCTGAGGGGAAATGGCATTGAGTGTAGGGTGCGCCAACGCCCCGCGTAACGCATCTCAACTAACCGCAGTGGCCCGTTGGGCTAATAGCCCTACAGCCATAGCTGCGCCAATGTCACCACATCACAGCATTGTTGAGTTGGGGCTCTTTACTGAGCAATCAATCGATTTGTTTAACAACTATTACATCGCAGGAATTAACCCATGCAAGACGCTATTACGACCCTGATTAACACCTCCGATACCCAGGGCAAATATCTGGATGAGTCGTCACTCAACAACCTGCAAGACTACTTTCGCAGCGGCGAACTGCGGGCCCGAGCCGCCATGACCATCAGCGCTAATGCGTCTACCATCGTCACCCGCACCACCGCCAAATCGCTGCTCTATACCGATATCACCGCCCCCGGCGGCAACATGTACACCTGTCGTCGGTACGCCGCCTGCGTGCGCGATATGGACTATTTTCTGCGCTATGCCACCTACGCCATGCTGGCCGGTGACCCGTCGATTTTAGACGAGCGCGTGCTCAACGGGCTGCGCGAAACCTATAACTCCCTTGGCGTGCCGGTGGGGGCGACGGTGCGGGCGGTGCAGGCCATGAAAGAGGTCACCACCGAAATGCTCGGCGCAGACGCCGGCAAAGAAATGGGGCTCTACTTTGACCACATTTGCACGGGGCTGAGCTAGCGCGTGTCATCTATGCGTTCTGCTCTCCCGGAACGCGTTAAGGGGAGATGGCGGGTGTCGATTTGACGGTTGGACACCCGCATCACCCTCAACTAAGACAGAAGACAGAAGGCAGAGGGCAGAAAGCTGCGCGCTCCTAGCTCTCGATTCTTGGCTCCTGACTTCTGACGGCTGCCTCAGAGATTTATCCCGCTTTAAGTCGATACTCCTTTGTTGCCCTTGATGTAACTATCGTGATCAAACCATGAGCATCATTACTCAAGCGATCGCCAATGCCGATCGCGAGGCTCGTTATCTGAGCCAGGGCGAACTCAATGCCCTGCGCAGCTTTTTTGAAGACGGCGATCAGCGTCTGCGGATTGCCTCAATTTTGACAGCCAACATCGAAAAAATTGTCGAGAAAGGCAGCGAAGCGTTTTGGCAGCGCTGTCAGATTACCCCCAGCAACAGCGGCAACCCTACTTTTCGGGCTTCCTGCCTGCGCGATCAGGGCTGGTACGTGCGGCTGATTACCTACGCCATTGTGGTTGGCGATATTGACCCGATCCAGACCAGCGGTCTGAAGGGCGCTAAGGAAATGTACAGGTCGCTAGAAATTCCGCTTAGAAACGTCGTCGAGTGCATGCGCTGCCTCAAAGACGCCGCCCTGGATCTGCTCACCCTTGAAGACAGGGCCGAAGTGGGGCCTTACTTTGACTACCTGATTCAGGGCATGACGCCCTAGATCAGCGATAGCCATATTCGCCAGCCGTATTGCCCAACCAACCCAAGCGAGCCATACCCACCATGACTAATCGGACCAACGGGGGCAGCCCAGTTACTCACCCGCAAGCATTTCATACCGTGCCCACGGCCGTAATTGCCGAGGCCGAACAGCGCGATCGCTACCCAAAATCCAGCGAGCTCAAAACCCTCTCGGCCTTTTTTGAGTCGGGGCAAAAGCGCCTGGAAATCGCTGCCGCGCTGACGCAAAACGCCGACAAAATTGTGGCCGCAGGGGCCAACCGTATTTTTACCGGCGGTTCGCCGATGGCTTATCTCGAACGGCCCACCGACCCCATCGGCATGCCCGGTTCAAGATATTACATCGGCGAAGACTATTTGTCGGCTAACGTCCGCCACCGACGTGGCAAGGGCACCTCAATAACCCAGTTCAAAGAGCCTCAGTCAATCGACTCTACCAATACCCTGGTGGATCAGATCGCGTCACTCTTTGCCCAGGGTCGGCCCAGCGTTCCCAGTCGATTTCGCACCATCAGCATTGCCAAGTACGGCACGGCGCGGATGAAGCGCTCGATGCGCGATCTGGCCTGGTTTTTGCGCTACGTCACCTACGCCATGGTGGCGGGCGACACCAGCATTATCACCGTCAACACTCGGGGGTTGCGGGGCGTCATTCCCGAAGATGTGACGCTGGCCACCGTCGTCGCCCTGCGAGAAATGCAGTGGAAGGCGGGTCAGTGCCTGCTGCCCGATAGCAATGCCGCCGCCCTGGTCAAGCGCTACTTTGAGGTACTGATCACCGACTACCTGGTGGAAAAGCCCGACGATCGGCTGCGCATTGGCGTGTCGAAACTCCACCCTGGGCAGCCCCTGCCCCAGAGCTATTACCAGAGCGCGCTGCCGACGCCCAAGCTAGTCGTTAAACCAGGGCTGTCGGAGACCGAACTTCAGGAGGCCATTCGCGCCGCCTACCGCCAGGTGCTTGAGCGCGATGTAACCCAGGCCTACGGCTTGGCCGCGAGCGATCTGGAGTCAAAGCTCAGAAGCGGCTTGTATTCCATGAAAGAGTTTGTGCGGCACCTGGGCAAATCGCGGCTCTACCGGCGCGAGTTCTACGAGCCGTTTACGATTAGCCGGGTGATTGAGCTGGCCCATCGGCATTTCTTGGGTCGCGGGCTGAGCTGCCTAGAAGAATTTCAGACCTACTTCGACGTGATCTCCGAGGGGGGCCTGCCCGCCCTGGTCGATGCCCTGGTCGACTCCCAGGAGTACGCCGACTACTTTGGCGAAGAGACCGTACCCTACCTCAGGGGTCTAGGGATAGAGGCGCAGGAATGCCGCAACTGGGGGCCGCAGCTTGACCTATTTAAGTACAGCGCCCCGGCCCGCAAGGTACCTCAGTTTGTCACCACCTTTGCCCGCGCCCAAAAACCGCTGCCCGATCAGCACCCCTACGGCGTGGGCAACGACCCCTTAGAGATTCAGTTTGGGGCGATCTTCCCCGACGAAACCCGCCACCCCAGTGCCCAACCGGCCCACTTTAGCTCGACTAGCCGCCGCATTTTAATCAGCAGCGGGCTGCAGAATGGTCGGCGACACAATGGGCACGTTGAGCCCAATGCCTCAGCCCACCTGGGCCGAGTGCCGGGGCTGTTTGGCCAGTCGGTGTTTAAGCTGGAGCCCTCCCACCAGCCCGAGCGGGGTAGCCATCCCCAGGGCCCCAACGTGAATCTTGCCCATCACTCTATGGATGCTGTCATTCTCGGAGCCTACCGTCAGGTGTTTGGCCGCGAGGTGTTCGACAGCCAGCGGCAGGATGTGGCCGAAACCAAACTCAAGGGCGGCGAGATTACCCTGCGAGACTTTGTCCGCCAGCTCGCCTACTCCCGTGCCTTTCGACAGATGTATTGGGAAAACCTGTACATCACTAAGTCAATTGAATGCATTCACCGCCGCCTGCTGGGCCGCCCCACCTATGGCCGCGCAGAGCTCAACCGCTACTACGACATCGCCGGTAAAGCGGGCTTTTATGCCCTGGTCGATGCCATCATCGACAGCCCTGAATACGCCCAGGTATTTGGGGATGAAACGGTGCCCTACGATCGCTACCTGACCCCCCGGGGCTATGCCCTGCGATCGCCCCAGGGCCCCACCGCCTGGGGCAAGCCCCGCCACAACCCCGCCATCGCTGGCGAGTGGATGGCCGCCCAGAGTACTGCCCAGAGTGCCGCCCAGAGTGCCGCCCAGAGTGCTGCCCAGAGTACCGCCCAGAGTGCTTCTGCCGTAGCGGTGCTGGATCGCCAGGCGGAGCCAGCGTCAATGGCACCATCGCCAGTACCCAACCTCGCCCCGGAGGCTGCAGCCCACAACGGGCATCCGTCCTCGCCTCCGGCAGCAAAGCCCGAGCCGATGGCGACAGCGGCCCAGCCCTCGGAGGCCAATTCACCATGACCCGAACCCACCTCTCTGCGGCTAACCGGCCCCTGAATCTTTGGCCAAACCCATTGGCAGCTATCTTTCACTGGCGCAAAAAGCTGCGGGCTATCTTCAGCTATCGCATTGCCATTGGCTGGTTTGGCGGCATTCAGGTTTACAGAATCTAAGCTCAGCCCGCTGGATTGGAACTGAATATAAACGCCAACGATTTCACCTGTTTACTTTCTGCATAAATCCATGAGTTTAATCAAGCAAGTTATTCTCAACGCCGACGAAGAGCTGCGCTACCCCACCCCTGGGGAACTGCGCATGATTCAAACCTTTTGCCAGTCTGGGGCAGAGCGCATTCAGCTCGTCAAACAACTCGAGGCCAAGGCCCCCACCATTGTGGAAAAGGGCACCCGGCAGTTCTGGAAAATTTGCCCCAGAACCCCCAGCAACTCTGGCAACCGGATCAAAACGGCATCGGCCAAACGCGACGTGGGCTGGTACATTCGCCTGATCAGCTACTGCCTGCTGGCAGGCAACGACCGGCCCCTGCAAGAGATTGGCCTCACCGGCATGAAAGATCTCTATGCCAACGTCGGCATTCCCCTGACCAACATTCTGCAATACATGCGCTGTCTCAAGGCCGAGGCGATTAAACAGCTTGACGCCGCCACCGCCGAGGAGGTGATTCCGTACTTCGATCAAATCATTCAGTACATCGCTCTACCCGGCCCGCCGTACTTCATCAACGACGGCGTTGGCGAGAGTATTCCGGTGGTGTAAACCACAGCTTTCTACAGCACGGCAACCTATATCGGCCAGGCATTCTGAGGCGGCAATAACTCACCTATTTACTAACGCGGAAACCCTTGTGATATCTGGGATGCGTCCTCTGCCTCTGCCTTCTGCCTTTCAGTACTAGGTACTCGCCTATTCCTATATCTAGCTTTCAAACCATCATTCTGAACCCAGAGGACTACGTTATGACAACTACCATGGGCAGTCTCAAGTCGGCCCAGGGCTGGCTTGGCACCCTTGACGACTGGCTCAAGCGCGATCGCTTTGTGTTTATTGGCTGGTCGGGGCTGCTGCTATTTCCCTGTTCTTATCTTGCCATTGGGGCCTGGTTTACCGGCACCTCCTTTGTGACCTCCTGGTACACCCACGGCCTGGTCAGCTCCTATTTAGAGGGCTGCAACTTTTTAACCGTGGCGGTGTCCACCCCGGCGGAAAGCATGGGGCATTCCCTGCTGTTTTTGTGGGGGCCAGAGGCCGGCGGCGACTTTACCCGCTGGTGCCAGATCGGCGGACTGTGGAATTTCATTGCGTTTCACGGCGTGCTGGGACTAATGGGCTTTATGCTGCGGCAAATTGAAGTGGCGCGGCTGGTGGGTCTCAGGCCCTACAATGCGATCGCCTTTTCTGCCCCGATTGCGGTCTTTGTGGCCACCTTTTTGATGTATCCCCTGGGGCAGTCGAGCTGGTTTTTTGGCCCCGGCTTCGGCGTCGCCGCTATCTTTCGATTTCTCTTATTTTTCCAGGGATTTCACAACTACACCCTCAACCCCTTTCACATGATGGGGGTGACCGGGGTGCTGGGGGCGGCTCTGCTCTGCGCCATTCACGGGGCGACGGTACAAAACACGCTGTATAGAGACTCCACTGGCAAAAACACCTTTAAAGGATTTTCGACCACCCAGGCCGAGGAAACCTATTCCATGGTGACCGCCAATCGATTCTGGTCGCAGATCTTTGGCATCGCGTTTTCAAACAAGCGCTGGCTGCATTTCTTCATGCTATTTGTGCCGGTCACAGGCCTGTGGATGAGCGCCATCGGCATGATTGGCCTGGCCTTTAACCTGCGGGCCTACGACTTTGTTAGCCAGGAAATTCGGGCGGCCCAAGACCCTGAGTTTGAGACCTTCTACACCAAAAATATATTGCTCAACGAAGGGGTGCGGGCCTGGATGAGCGAGCTTGACCAACCCGCCAAAAAGTTTGTCTTCCCCGAAGAGGTGCTGCCTCGCGGCGTTGGTGAATAGGGGGTGAGGGGCGCACCGCGGTGCGCCCCTCACCCAGCTCATCAGTTTCTTTTCAAGATTGACTGTTTTCAAGGAGATTTAACCCCTGTGGAAACCCCCATAGAACCGATCGCATCTTCACTAGACAACATTTCGCTCAACACCCTCACCCCCTTCGTTAACGAAGGGGATCGCAATACCTCCAATAAAGCTGGCTACGACGAGGAATCCAGCGGCTACGCCTGGTGGGCAGGCAATGCTCGACTGATCACCACCGATCTAACTGGCCGTTTTTTGGGTGCCCACATCGCCCACGCGGCCCTACTGGCCTTTTGGGCCGGGGGCATGCTGCTGTTTGAGGTGAGCCACTACAACCCGGCCCAGCCCATGTACGAGCAGGGCTGCATTCTCATGCCCCACATTGCCACCCTGGGCTTTGGCGTCGGCCACGGCGGCGAAATCATCGACATTTTCCCGTTCTTTGCCATCGGGGTCATTCACCTGATTGGCTCGGCGATTTTGGGCTTTGGCGGCCTCTACCACGCCCTGCGCGGGCCAGAAAAGCTCTCGGGCTATTTTGACTTTGACTGGGGCGATCGCGCCAAGGTGGCCCAAATTTTGGGCTTCCACATCGGTGTTCTGGGCATTTTTGCCCTGCTGTTTGTCTGCAAAGCCATGTTCTGGGGCGGCCTGTACGACCCCTGGGCTCCGGGCGGCGGCGACGTGCGGCTGATCACCAACCCCACCCTCGACCCCCGGATTATTTTTGGCTACCTGTTTCATAGCCCCTACGGCGGCAGCGGCTGGATTATCGGCGTCGACAATTTAGAAGACGTGATCGGCGGCCACATTTGGATCGGCTCGCTGCTGGTGATCGGCGGCATTTGGCACATTTTGGTACCGCCCCTGCGCTGGACCCACAACCTCTACCCCTGGAGTGGGGAAACCTATCTGGCCCAGAGCCTGGGCAACATTGCCGGGCAGGCCTTTATCGCCACGGCGTTCATCTGGTTTAACAATACGGTTTACCCCAGCGAGTTCTACGGCCCGACGATTCCCGAGGCATCCCAGGCGCAGTCGCTGGTGTTTTTGGTGCGCGACCAGGGCTTGGGGGCCGACATCGCGTCGGCCCAGGGGCCGACCGGGTTGGGTAAGTATCTACAGCGATCGCCCAGTGGAGAAATTATCTTTGGCGGCGAAACCATGCGCTTTTGGGATGCCAAGGCTCCCTGGCTAGAACCCCTGCGCGGCACCAACGGCCTAGACCTAAATAAACTCAGAAACGACGTCCAGCCCTGGCAGGTGCGCCGCGCCTCAGAATACATGACCCACGCCCCCCTGGGCTCGATCAACTCGGTGGCCGGTCTGGCGACGGAAACCAACGCGTTTAACTACGTTTCGCCGCGCACCTGGCTGGCCTCGGCCCACTTTATCTTCGCCTTCTTCTTCTTAGTGGGGCACTGGTGGCACGCCGGGCTGGCGCGGGCGACGGCGGCGGGGTTCATTGTCGGCATCGATCGCAAAAACGAGCCGGTGCTCTCCATGCCGCCCATCGACCCCAGCGAACGATAGGTATAGCGATCGCGGGTGAATCTGGCTGGCTGTCCTCGTAGGTTTACCCGCTTTTTCTCTCTGGGGCGATCGCCTGATCTCTAGGGAGCCTGACCCACGCTACAAGCCTATCTTCCGCCTCCGCCTCTTCTGCCTTCTGTCTATTAACAAGGAGAACAACGCCATGGGACTTCCCTGGTATCGCGTTCACACCTCGGTCATCAACGACCCAGGGCGGCTTATAGCGGTACACCTCATGCACAACGCCCTCTGTGCCGGGTTTGCCGGCTCAATGCTGTTGTTTGAGCTCGCTCGCTACGACCCCACCAACCCGGTGCTCAACCCCATGTGGCGGCAGGGCTGCTTTCTGATGCCCTTTGTCGCCCGCTTGGGGGTAACCAACTCCTGGCAGGGCTGGAGCATTACCGGCGACACCTTTGCCGACCCCGGGTTTTGGACCTTTGAGATGGTCGCCGCCGCCCATATTGTCTTCGCAGGCCTAGAGTTTTTAGCCGCCTGCTGGCACTGGGTGTATTGGGATGTCGCCACCTTCTTCGACCCCAAGACCGACGAGCCCGTGATCGATTTACCCAAGGTTTTTGGTATTCATCTTTTGCTGGCCGGGCTGCTCTGCTTTGGCTTTGGGGCCTTCCACCTGACCGGCATCTTTGGCCCCGGCATGTGGGTTTCAGACCCCTTTGGCCTCACCGGCCACGTCCAGGGGGTGGCCCCAGACTGGGGCCCAGCGGGCTTTGACCCCCAAAACCCTGGTGGCGTCGTGGCCCACCACATTGCCCTCGGCATCGTCGTCATTATCGGCGGCCTGTTTCATATTTTCGTGCGCCCCCCCGAAAATCTATTCCGGGGCCTGCGCATGGGCAACATAGAATCGGTGCTGGCCAGTAGCCTGGCGGTCTTTTTCTGCGCCGGGTTCATTGCCACTGGCACCATGTGGTACGGTACCGCCACCACCCCGATCGAGCTGTGGGGGCCAACCCGCTACCAGTGGGATCAGGCTTACTTTCAAAAAGAAATTGATCGCCGCGTGCAGTCCGGGGTAAGAGCTGGTAAGAGCCTACCCGAAGCCTGGGCCGCCATTCCCGAAAAGCTCGCCTTTTACGACTACGTCGGCAATAGCCCTGCCAAGGGCGGCCTGTTCCGGGTGGGACGCATGGTCGATGGCGACGGTTTACCCACCGGCTGGCTGGGCCACCCCGTCTTCAAAGATCAAGAAGGTCGAGATCTAACGGTGCGTCGCATCCCCAACTTCTTCGAGAACTTCCCGGTGCTGCTGACCGACAGAGACGGCCTGATCCGAGCCGACATTCCCTTCCGCCGCATGGACTCTAAATACAGCTTCGAGCAAACCGGCGTTACCGTCAGCTTTTTGGGCGGGCTGCTCAACGGCAAAACCTTTAGCGACCCCACCCAGGTTAAGCAGTATGCCCGTAAGGCCCAGCTAGGAGAGCCCTTCGATTTTGACCGTGAGGTTTACAACTCTGACGGGGCCTTTAGAACCAGCAACCGGGGCTTCTTCGCCTTCTTCCACGCCTGCTTTGCACTGGTCTGGTTCTTTGGTCACATCTGGCACGGCCTCCGCGCCATCTTCCAGGATGTATTCTCGGGCGTTGACCCCGATCTAGACATTGAGCAGGTGGAATGGGGCTACTTCCAAAAGGTGGGCGATACGACCACACGTCAAACTCAAACCACCATTTGAGCCTGCGTCATGCCTGATATCAGATCACCTGTAGAGGTTCTCAACTGAGTCATACGAAATCCGATTGTGGAAACCCCAATTCACGATTAGGAACCCCGTAGGGGCATAGCATGCTATGCCCCTACGAATCGGGGATACTCTTTTTGACGACTGACCCCCAACCAAACCTGAGCCATGCAACAAAAATTTGTTCCTAAAAAAGTAGCCCCAATCCAGTATTTTCTCCGGCGGTTTAACGCTGAAGCTGGACGGGTTGCCCCAGGCTGGGGCACCACTCCATTTATGGTTTTTATGATCGCCATGCTGTTTTTGTTTCTGCTGATTATTTTGCAGCTTTACAACGGCACCATTGTGCTCGATGGGGCGAACACCTATCAGCCTTCAGGATTTTAGGCATCTGTATGCAAATTCTGCGGGCAAATAGCGTACCCAAAAATCTAATGAGGTAATCCTATGCTGCCACTCTTTTATCTCGCCTACGGTGAAGGCCAAATCTCTGCCACCGCCAGCGGCATTTTTCTGAGCCTGCTGGTATTTGCCCTGGGCTGCATTGCCTTTATTTGGTACGGGTATAGAACCTACCCCAGCGATCGCAGCTAGAACACCATAGGGGCTTTGCAGTGCCGGTTGTAGGGGCTTTGCACTGCAAAGCCCCTACATTTGTATCTGACCGGCGAATTTTCCCAGGTTCTTCATATTCTTTTGCTTCAATGTTACCGAGTCGAATTTCACATTTATAACCTATGACTACAACTCTCCAACGCCAGGACAACAGTACCTGGGAGCAGTTCTGCCAGTGGATCACTAGCATTGAAAATCGGCTTTATATTGGCTGGTTTGGCGTGCTGATGATTCCTTTACTAGGCGTTTCAACGGTGGTTTTTGTCACCGCCTTTATTGCTGCTCCTCCGGTAGACATCGACGGCATTCGCGAGCCCCTGTCGGGTTCACTGCTGTACGGCAACAACATTATTACCGCTGCTGTGGTGCCGTCATCTAACGCCATTGGGCTGCACTTTTACCCGATCTGGGAGGCCGCCACCCTAGATGAATGGCTCTACAACGGTGGCCCCTATCAAATGATTGCCTTCCACTACATTCCAGCCCTGCTCTGCTATCTGGGCCGAGAGTGGGAACTGAGCTACCGCCTGGGCATGCGCCCCTGGATTTGCGTGGCCTACAGTGCCCCCGTTGCGGCTACCACCTCGGTATTTTTGATTTACCCCATCGGTCAGGGTAGCTTTTCCGATGGATTGCCCATGGGGATTAGCGGCACGTTCAACTTTATGTTTGTGTTTCAGGCGGAGCACAATATCTTGATGCATCCCTTTCACATGCTGGGGGTCGCAGGAGTTCTGGGAGGTTCTCTGTTTTCTGCCATGCATGGGTCTTTAGTGACCTCAAGCCTGATTCGAGAAACCACCGACAATGAATCTCAAAACTCCGGCTACAAGTTCGGCCAAGAGGAAGAAACCTACAATATTGTTGCGGCTCACGGCTACTTTGGCCGCCTAATTTTTCAGTACGCTAGCTTCAACAACTCTCGCTGGCTGCACTTTTTTCTGGCGGCCTGGCCCGTAGTCTGTATTTGGTTTGTTGCCCTGGGCATTAGCACCATGGCCTTTAACCTAAATGGATTTAACTTTAACCACTCGATTTTAGATTCCCAGGGTCGAGTGCTGCCCAGCTGGGCTGACGTGATCAACCGAGCCAATCTGGGCTTTGAGGTCATGCATGAACGCAATGCCCATAACTTTCCCCTCGATTTAGCCAACGGCCCAGCTACTCCGGTTGCCTATCTGGCCCCGACAATTCAGAGCTAATCGGTCATCTAAATCACGTGCATGTCTAGGTCGGCGCGAACAGTGATTTGCCCCGACCTAGCTTTTGGTTAACTGTTCCAAAGACCGTAGGCTAGGATCTTGCTCATGTAGCCATGTTTCTGAAGGACACAAAAGCTATCCAGGCAGGGCAGTCATTTCAGGGCAGGGGAGTTAGACTAATAAGCAGCCCATCTAGTATCTAGGGACACTTATCTTGGGTATCGTCTCGCTGAGTTAAACCGTCTATGACCCTACGTTTTTCTGGTAAGCAATCTTCGCTGCGTCCTGCTGCGGGCGCAACCGCCACAGGATTGATGACCATTGGCTGGTTTCTGTTGCAGAGCCTAATGCCCCTCCCCCCTGCCCTGGCCCAAGCCGAGTCTGATGAGTTGACCTACGGTCAGTTTTTGCAGAAGGTTGAGCAAGGCGAGGTCGAGTCGGTTGAAATCGATGAAGCTCGGGGAATTGCCTACGTGCAGCTCGATGGTGCTGCCGAAGATGCCCCGCCCCAGGAGGTGATGCTATTCGCTGAGGGTGGCAATGCCGAACTGATTCGCACCCTGACCGCCAACGACGTAGACGTAGACATTCGCGATTCGTCGGGAAGTGGCGCGCTGGCCTGGCTGGCGACGAATTCCCTACTGGCGCTGATTCTCATCTTTGGTCTGCTCATGCTGCTGCGGCGATCGGCCTCTGGGGCCGGCAACGCCATGAGCTTTGGCAAGTCTAAGGCCCGCTTTCAAATGGAGGCCAAAACCGGCGTCGTATTTGACGATGTGGCCGGTATCGAAGAGGCCAAGGAAGAACTCCAAGAGGTGGTGTCTTTCCTCAAAAGCCCAGAGAAATTTACCGCCATTGGGGCGCGCATTCCCAAAGGTGTACTGCTGATTGGCCAACCGGGGACGGGGAAAACCCTGCTGGCCAAGGCGATCGCAGGCGAAGCCGCCGTGCCCTTTTTCAGCATCTCGGGGTCTGAATTTGTCGAAATGTTTGTGGGCGTGGGCGCGTCGCGGGTGCGCGACCTGTTTCGCAAAGCCAAAGAAAATGCCCCCTGTATTGTCTTTATCGATGAAATTGACGCCGTAGGTCGTCAGCGGGGTACCGGCATCGGCGGCGGCAACGATGAGCGGGAGCAAACCCTCAACCAGTTGCTCACCGAGATGGATGGGTTTGAGGGCAACAGCGGCATTATTGTAATCGCGGCCACTAACCGGGTGGATGTGCTCGATCTGGCCCTGCTGCGTCCGGGCCGCTTTGACCGCCAGGTGGTGGTTGACCTGCCGACCTACAAGGGGCGGTTATCGATTTTAGAAGTGCATGCCCGCGACAAAAAAATCGAGGCTGAGGTGTCGCTGGAAGCCGTCGCCCGCCGCACGCCGGGGTTCTCTGGAGCCGAGCTGGCCAACCTGCTGAACGAGGCCGCTATTCTCACCGCCCGCCGCCGCAAAGAGGCCATGGGTATGGTTGAGATCGAAGACGCGATCGATCGCGTTACCATCGGCCTCAGCCTCACTCCCCTGCTCGACAGCAGCCGCAAACGCATGACCGCTTACCACGAGGTCGGCCACGCGCTGTTGACCACACTGCTTACCCACTCCGACGAGCTGAATAAAGTCACCATTATTCCGCGATCGGGCGGCATCGAAGGCTTTACCCAATCGCTGCCCAACGAAGACATCATCGACAGCGGCCTTTACACCCGCAACTGGCTGATGGATCGCATTACCGTGGCTTTGGGGGGCTTTGCCGCCGAGGCCGAGGTGTTTGGCGACGACGAAACCTCGACCGGGGCCAGCGGCGACATTCAGCAGGTGAGCAACCTGGCCCGCCAGATGGTGACCCTCTACGGCATGTCTGAGCTTGGCCCCCTGGCCCTCGAAAGCATGGATAACCAGGTATTTTTGGGCCGCAACCTGATGCCCCGCAACGAGGTCTCGGAGGAAATGGCCGGCAAGATCGATGCCCAGGTGCGTGGCATTGCCCTCTCGTGCCTCAACCGCGCCCGCACCATGCTGCGCCAGCACCGCACCCTAATGGATAACCTGGTGGATGCCCTGCTGGAGCGCGAAACCATCGACGGCGATGAGTTTCGGCAAATTGTGAGGCAGTACACCGAGATTCCTGAGAAGTTTTTGGTGAAGGCTGGCTAGGGACATAATCTCCAACCAGCCGCGTAGGCCAATAGAGTCACTTCCCTACCCAAAGGCATAGGGCCTTGGCCAAAATCTCTGCCCTACTTCTCTGTCCATCAGATGATATAGGCGCAAGGTCTAAATCGGTAAAACAAAAGAGTCTTAGCAACCGGGCGCTCTGTGCAGTTCCCAGTTGCTGGGGTCGCTTTCTTGCCCGATTTTGGAGACTACTATGAAGCCTGTATTTGCTGCCGTGGCGACCTGGGTGCGTAACCTGGCGATCGCTCTTTCCTGCATTCTAATGCTGTCGATGGCTAGCCCTGCGGCCCTGGCCATCGGCAGTACCCCCAGCCAGCCCGATCAGGGCACGGCCAAACTCGACGGTGTGTACAATGAGGCCGAGAAATCTGTGCAGCCCGAGAATGCGCTCAAGGGCGATCGGGTGATTGACCGGGCCAACAAAGGGCTTAACGAAGTGCAGAAAGATGCCGATGTCAGCCAGATGAACTACCCCGAAAACTCCAAACAAGCCACCTCGCCGATCGATCAAATCAAAGACGCTCTCAGCCAGGTGACTCCGTAATTTGCGGTAATCGCCGAGAGCACTTGTTATTCAACAGACGTTCTCTAGGCCGTTGGTCAGAGGTAGCACGCTAGACTAGGGAGGTTTTCCTTTAGCCTGAGCTACCCTGGCCAGCGGTTTTTCTATGGCACTTGCGATCGCCGATCTGATCTCTAAACTCGAAGCCTGGGCCAACCCCACCTGGCAAGAAAGCTGGGACAACTGCGGCTGGCAGGTACAGCCGGGGGTGCTGGAACAACCCGCCCATGTGCTGGTGTGTCTGACCCCTACCCTGGCTGTGATGGCTGAGGCGCTGGCGCTGCGGCAGCAGGGGGTGAACGTAAACCTGATTTTGGCCCACCATCCGCTGATCTTTAGCCCGCTCAAGACTGTGGTGGCGGGCGACCCGGTGGGGGATATGGTGTGCCAGGCGATCGCCCACAGCATCGGCATCTACACCGCCCACACCAACTTCGACCAGGTGCAGGATGGCACTGCCGACCTGCTGGCCCAGGTGCTGCAATTGCAAAACCCTGAACCCGTGGTGCCCACCCAACTCGACATTGGCTACGGGCGGGTAGGCGATCTCAGCCCTGCCCTGAGTTTGCAGGATTTGCTGAATTTAATTCAGACCAAGCTCTCGCCGCCCAACCTGATCTATTCCCCCGCCGCTGACCTGGCCCAAACCATTAGTCGAGTGGCGGTGCTGGGCGGCAGCGGCGCTAGCTTTATGGGGGCCGTGGCCCAGACCGGAGCCCAGGCCTACCTGACCTCCGACTGCAAGTTTCATCAGTTTCAGGAAGGGCGCGATCGCAACCTGGTACTGATCGACGCGGGCCACTACGCCACCGAGCGGCCCGCCTGCGCGAGGCTGGCGGAGATTGTGCGCCAGTGGGGTGCCCCCTGGGCTCAGCTCAGCGACCAGGACGAAGACTTTCGCCAATTTTGGCACAGTTAACCCAGGTAGGATGGGCAAAGCGAAGCCTGCCCATCGCGGGTGATGGGATCTGATGGGCACGGGTAAAGCCCTTTGCCCATCCTACGGTGGCTGGAGGTGAAAGATGGGGCTATTTTTGCCATTTTGAGGGCTGAGACTATAGTTAGAGAAACCGCCCCGCCCTCGCCATGCCAAAAATCCTGATTCTCGCGGCCAACCCCAAACACACCAGCCGCCTGCGCCTCGACGAAGAACTGCGCGATATCGAAGCGGGACTGAAGCGATCGCAGCAGCGCGACCAGTTCACCCTCACCCAGCGGCTAGCGGTGCGCCCCCGCGATATTCAGCGAGCCATGCTCGAAGAAACCCCGCAGATCGTCCCTTTCTCGGGCCACGGCGAAGAGGCTGAGGGGCTGGTGTTTGAAGATGACATAGGGCAGGCCAAGCTGGTCTCTGGAGCCGCCCTGGCCGAATTGTTTGAGCTATTTGCCGACCCAGCCAGTAACCCCGACCCAGTTCACTGCGTGGTGCTGAACGGGTGTTACTCAGCGGTGCAGGCCGAGGCGATCGCCGAACATGTGCCCTACGTGGTGGGCATGACCAAAGCGATCGGCGATCGAGCCGCGATCGAGTTTGCCGTCGGCTTTTACGACGCCCTCGGGGCTGGACGCCCCGTAGAGTTTGCCTACAAGCTCGGCTGCGCGGCTATCTCGATGGCGGGTAAGCCCGAAAGCGCCACCCCCGTTTTGATCAACAAAAAGTCTCCCTCAGCTGCGATCGGGGCAAGCTCCTCCCTCTCTGCCCCACCCTCCCCCTCTCCCCCTCATCCCGGCACAGTCAAAGCCCGGCCATTGTCCCCCGGATGAAGGCTCAAAATGTAGGGCACCGCCGCCTTGGCCCAGGTGGCAATGGGAGTGTAGGCGGCGGCATCGTCGCCGTAGCAGGTCACCAGCATATCGGTGTGAATAATGCCGGGGTTGAGAGCTACCGCCGCCATGCCGGGGGGTAAATCCTGGGAGAGGGACTGGGTCAGCCCTTCTACCCCCCACTTGGTGGCGCAGTAGGGAGCCACGCCAGGCGACGTCGAGCGCCCCCAGCCGGAGCTAAAGTTGACAAAAATGCCCGATCGCTGCTCAACCATGGGCGGGGCAAAGTGGCGAATGACATGGCAGGTGCCGTTGAGGTTGACGGCAATGACGGCGTCGCACTCCTCAGCGGGCACCGCCCACAGGGGGGCCGGGTGGTTGACCAGGCCAGCGTTGTTGATCACCAGGTCGGGCAGGCCGTTGGCGGCGATCGCCGCCTGAGCCCAGGCCGCTACCGCCGCGTCATCGCGAATATCCATTGCCGTAAATTGATGGGGCGCGGGGTACTGGGCTGCCAGCTGGGCCACGGCATCGGCGCTGCGGGCACAGCCCGAGACGGTATGGCCAGCGGCGATAAAGCCATCGACCATGGCCCGGCCCAGGCCACGACTGACGCCCGTGATCACAATATGCTTGCCCATGGTGCGGTGCTTTGGTAAACAATCGAGGGGGATGCAGACGGGCCGCCAGGGCCACTCAAACTATGGCTGAGCATGCCTTAATCTGCCCGGCAGTGCAAGGGTCATCCCGGAGCTAAGCCCCTATGGCAGGATAAAAGACATCGATCCCCAATAGACTGGTTAACCACCATGGCAGCACTACTCGACAAATGGGGCCCCAGCTTACGGCGCGTGCCGATTGTGGTGCTTATCAGCGCGCTCCTGCTAGGGCTGTGGGGGGTGAGCATGCCTGGCCCCCTGGCCGTCAGCTGCGATCGCGCCGGGCCGGGGCAGGTCTACTGCCAGGCCACGCCGCCCTGCCCTGGGCCTGGCTACCCCAGGCGCGGCGCCCCTTTGCGCTTCAGGATGTGGCCATGAGCTCAGCGCTGTGCGATAACACCCCCCGGGGCGGTGTGCGGTTTTGCCACCGCCTCACCCTGCTAGGCCCGGGGCGGCAGGTCACCCTGGCCGAGGTGCGCACCCCCCTCTCCGCCACCGCCCTGCGCGACCAAATTCAGCGGTTTATCGCCGGGGAGGGTGGCCCCCAGCTGATCTGGTCGAGCAGCCCGCTGTGGCTGCCGGGGCGAACGATCGCTATTGCGCTGCTGCTGGCGATCGCCACCTGGGCCCTGTGGGATCTGCGCTGGCCCCCCATTCCCCCCTCGCCCCTCGCCCTAGATGGCGCAGACCATCAGAGCTAAACGTCCCCTTGGGGGATCCGATCCTGCTTTCCTGTCCTGTTTTGATTAGGGTTGGTCACGCCGAATTTCCTAGGGATTCACACCGGCTTTATAAAACTAGAGCGTTCATAAAAAGAAATATTTGAATTACTTTTCCCCAGTGGTTTCCCCAGGACAAGGCTACTTTTCCACAGGTTTTCCACAGACTCCCATGGCGGAATGATGGGTGAGGCAAATCTGTGGAAAACCTCAGTCACCATCACCCCCAGCCTAGGTACTGTGGGCCTATGGCCCAAGAGCCGCCGCAACCCCTATTCTCTCGTAAACCGCGACGTTGCTTACCCTAAACCCTGCTCGATGGCAAGATTGACAGCCCCCCCCGAGTTCGGCAAAATGATGCGACTAGCACAGCCGCCCCCTGCTTTATCAACCCCCAGCCTTGGCTCTCAAGTCGTTGGCGATCGCGGGTTAGAGGGTCTGCGGAATTTTGGTGGGCCAACGCCACCCGGGCCAATCTCCCCGGTTTTTTGACGACCCCAGAGTCAACCTGAGCGAGAGTCAGACGGCTCCCGTTGCATCGTTGCGGAGTTCTATCGACATCCGCCGTTGGCTGTCGCTGTGCTGGGTATCTATAGTCCGAGTTTGCATCCTTTACAGAAAGGCCGCGTCCATGCCCCTAAATGCTCCATCCCCCAAGGTCAGCCTGATGGCCGAAGTGCCCGAAGAACTCTACAACGCCCTCCAAGTCTACCTGGACGGCAATCCAGCCTGGAATCAACACCGCGTCTTCTGCGCCGCCCTATCGCTGTTTTTTATGCAAGACAGCACCTACGATAGCCAGCGATCGGCCACCAAGGGCCATCGCGACGTCAACCGCATCTACCTCGATGCGCTCTTTGACTACACTCCCTAGGGCTAGTCGGGGTAGCTCAATCGACCCAGCCGATATCCGCATCGGTCAGCATGGGTTTGGGCTGCCCCTTTTGAATCGCATACTCAGGCACCCCACGGCGGTAGGCCGGTCTAGCTTTGGGCTCAAGGGGAGGCCGGGGCAGAACATCGACCCCAGAGACACGACGGGGAGTGACGGGTTTTACTTCACTCAGCTTCAGAATGGTGGCCTTGGCCTCATCGAGGGCCGCCTGGGTCTTAGCTAGGGTGTCGGCTTGCGCTTGATTAGTCGCTTCAGCCTGGGCGAGGCTGTCTTTTAACTCAAACAGGCGACTCTGCTGAGTCTCTAGATCTTTTTGTAGGCCAGCGACCGTTTTTGCTAGCTGCGACTTATCTTTTTGGGTGGTCGCTAGCTCTTTTTCCAGGGTATCTAGCCGCTGGGCTAGGTCGATATTGGTGGCGGGCTCAGCGGCGGGCGTTGCCAGGGCGGCTGGTTTGGCTGTTGTCTTGGCTTTCGATGGTTTGGCCGGCTGGCGGTTGGCAGCGGTGCGCCGGGTCGATGTCGTCGAGCGAGTACTGCGGCGAGGTTTTGCTTTGGGGGCTACAGGCGCGTCACCATCAGCCTCAGGGGTTGCCTCGGGGGCCGGGGCTTCGGCCTTGTTCACTTCTTCTTTGAGTAGGTCGGAGAGGCTTTTTTTAGTCATGGCTGGGTCCAGTCTCGCTGTAGTTCTTCGGCAACTCGACAGTAGTCAGAACGGGCTTCCTGGCTGTTTTTGCCCCGCCAATTGAGCACCGGTAGCCCCTCCAGTGCCGCCCGCTCATGGGCTTTGTAGGCGCGAATAAACGCATTACAGGCAGGAATCTTCAGCTCTAGCAGAGTGTTCTGAGCTTCAATGGCTTCGCCGACGCTGCGGGAATCCACCTTCGTCAACAATACTCGATGGGATACCCCGCTGGGCGATACCGCTTCATTCACTGTAGTAATCAGCACGGCGAGATCCATCGGCGCTGGCGGCGTCGGCAACAGCAGATAATCTGCCGCCGGAATTACCGCCGCCAGGGTCGCCGACCCCAGAGCCGGAGGGGTATCGACCACAATCAGGTCGTGGGCATAGGCTTGTTTTAGCCGCCCTAGTCGGGCGGGGTTAATCTCGGGCTTAACGTCAAATCCAAGTTCTTTGGGGCTGCGGTTTGTCCACCACAGGGCCGACCCCTGGGGATCGGCATCGACCAACAGTACCGATCGCGTCTGGGCAAACA
This sequence comes from Nodosilinea sp. LEGE 07088, assembly GCF_015207395.1. GTDB lineage: Bacteria > Cyanobacteriota > Cyanobacteriia > Phormidesmidales > Phormidesmidaceae > Nodosilinea. The sequence continues at coordinate 5,154 of NZ_JADEWX010000057.1, read as the reverse complement.
CCGCCGCCAGGTTCACGGCCGTGGTGGTCTTGCCGACGCCGCCTTTGCCGTTAAACACCGCTAACACAATCGGGCCAGCCACGGGCAGTTCTCCTCAGGGTTGTATCCTCAACCAGAGGGTAGACCCCTAGGTCTAGCCCCCACATTGGGCACAGTTGCTCCAACCTTCGGAATAGTACTGCAAGGTTGCCCCAACGACATACTCAATTTAAGAGGCGTGTTGAGGGGCGCGATCGCAGCCCCAAACTAGCGCAGCAGCTGCTTGACGGTGCTAATCATATCGGCGGGGCGAAAGGGCTTGGTAATGTAGGCATCGGCCCCCTGCTTCATGCCCCAGTAGCGGTCAAACTCTTCGGACTTGCTCGAACAAATAATGACCGGAAGATTTTGGGTGGCGGCGGTGTTTTTTATCCATCGGCAGAGTTCGTAGCCGTTCATATTTGGCATGACGATATCGAGCACCACTAGGTCAGGGGGGGTGGCCTGAATCATTTCCTGGGCTTCGACGCCATCCTTAGCTTCGACCACCGTCATGCCGGCCTTGAGCAACAGCCCGGCGATCATTTCTCGCAGGGTTGAGCTGTCGTCAACAATGAGTACTGTCGTCATACTGATGCCTCGCTGACGGTAAGCAGACCGTCCGTTGCTCCGTAGCTATTATGGCCAATTTGGGGAGACTCTAACACCTTTTCGCCTTATGCTATCGCAACGAGAACTTGCGCACTGCCAGTAGGCTACCCATAAGCCCTACTAGAGTACCCAGTCCCAGCAGCGCAGCGGGCAGCAAAATCAGCTGCTGGGGGCTCAGGCGTAGTCCTTCCACCACAAACTGCACAAAATCGGCCTGCTGGGCGGCCAGCTCGGTTAAAAACTGCTGAATGGCAAACAGCAGCCCCCAGGCGACGGTGGCCCCGGCCAGGCCAAAGGCAGCGCCCTGCAAAATAAAGGGCAAATAAATCCAGATGCGGGTAGCGCCGACCAGCTGCATGACCTCAATTTCTCGCCGTCGAGCCAGCACAATTAGGCGAATGGTGGTGGTAATCACAGCGGTGGCGGTGAGGGTCAAAATGGCAATAACAAAGGCGCTGGCCCACTTCAGGCCGTCGTTGAGCTGGGCCAGGCGGGTCACGGCTTCATCGACGTAGCGAACTTCGTCGACCCCGTCGAGATTCTGGAGCTGAGCCGCGATCGCAGGCACCGATTCCGAGTCTTTGGCTTTGACCTTGAGTTCGTCAACCAGGGGATTGCCTTTGAGCTGGTCGGTAGCTCCGGCAATATCAGACAGCCCCAAGTCATCGACCAGCGAAGCCCAGGCCACCTCTTTAGTCACAGGGGTCACCCCCACAACGTCGGGGAAGGCCTCCACCATCGGTTTCAGGTCACTGGCCTGAAAACCACTGTCGAGGTAGGCCGAGACTTCCAGTTGGCTACCAAACTCATTCAGTAAGCGCTCTAGCTGCCAGGTCGATTGCAGGCTAATGCCAAACAAAAACAGCAGCACGGTAATTGTGCTAATGGCGGCCCAGTTCATCCAGCCACCGCGCCGCAGCCCCAGCATGGTCTCGCGTAGTAGGTAGTCAAACTTAGTTAACAGCTTAAACATAGGCGCCCTTGCCTGGTGATTGTAGAGCCGATAGTAGCAGATATAGGGGTTAGCGCTAGGTGCAAACGCTAACTACAGCATGGTATAAGCTATGCGCTGTTGAGAACTGTGTCAAGCAGAGTTCTTGAATTGCAACCTGCGGGCTCAAACAGTCGCCAGAGGAGCCCGGTAAGTTACCCTAGGGCAATCCTTTCGGAGTTGAGGCATGGCCCCATCCCGTGACCTACCCGATCGCCAAGCAGTCATCGATCAAGCCCTGGCGCTGGGGTTTCACCTGGCGGGTATTGTCGCCCTCGACGCCGACCCGAGCGATCGCGAGACGGAGGCCGTAGGGCACCTGCAAACCTGGCTCGACCAGGGCTATCAGGCCGATATGGGCTGGATGGCCAACCCTAGACGGCAGGATATTCGCCAGGTGCTGCCGGGGGCGCGATCGCTAATCTGCGTTGCCCTCAACTACTACACCCCCCACAGCCACTCCCCAGACCCCAGCCACGGCAAGATCTCGCGCTACGCCTGGGGACGCGACTACCACCGGGTGCTGCACAAACGCCTCAAGGCCCTAGCCAATTGGCTGACCACCGCCGCCCACGGCCACAGCATCGCCCTGCGCTACTATGCCGACACCGGCCCGGTGCAAGACAAGGCCTGGGCCCAACAGGCCGGGCTGGGCTGGGTGGCCAAAAACGGCAATTTAATCACCCGCCAGTATGGCTCCTGGGTGTTTTTGGGCGAGCTGATTACGACCCTGGCCCTAGAGCCAGACCGCCCCCACACGGCTCACTGTGGCACCTGTACCCGCTGCATCGAGGCCTGCCCTACCGGGGCCATTCCCCAGCCCTACGTGGTCGACGCCAACCGCTGCATCGCCTACCACACCCTTGAAAACCGAGCCGAGACCCTACCCGCCGAAATTACCCCGCACCTGCAAAACTGGGTGGCAGGCTGCGACATCTGCCAGGATGTCTGTCCCTGGAATCAACGTTTTGCTCAACCCACTACCGTCGCAGACTTTCACCCCTATCCCCAAAACCTAGCCCCAAAGTTGGCTGACTTAGCTAACCTATCAGAAGTGGAGTGGCACGATCGGTTTAGAGCGTCCGCGTTGCGGCGCATTAAGCCAGCTATGTGGCGGCGCAATGCCCAGGCTGCTCAGACACCGCCGACCTGAATTCTTCAGGTTTTTGCCATGGCTGGTCTACAACCGACGTACACTCTAGCTATATCTAACTCTATAGTTTGCGAATCTCTGCTGTGCTAAAACGCCTTCCTTTACTCTCTCTGCTGACGGCCTGTGGCCTGCTGACCCCGGTGTTGCCCGTGCGGGCTCAGGCCCTAACTCCCTACGTGCTGCCCCTCGACTACGACCTCATGGTTGAGCAGGGGTTGTTTCTAGCCAACGAGGCTCAGCAGCTAGCAGAGTTTCAGCAGTTTGGGCGGGCCTTGGCGCTGGCTCAGCTGGCGGCCCAGCTGGCTCCCAATGATGGTCAGGTGTTGGCCCTCCTGGGCGGTCTCTACCTGCAAAACAACCAGCTCGATCAGGCCCTGCCGCTGCTAGATCGCGCTCAGAGATTGCTCCCCGACAATGCCAGGGTGTTGTTTGCCCTGGGGTCGGCCCAGCTCCAGCAAGATAACCCTCAACTGGCCTCTAGCTACCTAGAGCGGGGGCTCGTGCTAGAGCCCAATAACTCCAACGCGCTGTTTGACCTCGGCAACGCCTACATCAAGCTGCAAAAATACCCCGAGGCGATCGCCAGCTTTGAGCGATCGGTAGCCGCCGAGCCCGAGTTTTGGCCATCGGTTAACAATATTGGCCTGGTGCACTACGAGCAGGGCGACACAGAAAAGGCCCTGGAGTTTTGGCAATCGAGTCTGGAGCTGGCGGCCAATGAGCCCGAACCCAAACTGGCGATCGCCGTAGCGCTCCACACCCAGGAAAACTGCAATGTGCCCGTCATTGGCTCCACCAACGCCGCCTGCCAAGAGGCCCTCAGTCTGGGTATAGAAGCGCTGGAGCAAGACAGCCGCTACGCCGACCTCGAGTTTTTGCGTACCAACCTCTGGGGCGATCGCCTGATCGACGCCGCCAGCGAATTTTTTGAGGCCCCTGACATCAAGACCTTGCTCAGTGAGCTGTAGCCCGGTTAACGGCTAGTTCTAGAGCATCGGTACAGTATGGCTAAAAACCCGGTTTCTTTGGCACTGCCCTAACGGCATGACTGGCATTCTGGCCGAGAAACCGGATTTCTGTACCGGCGTTCTAGTCGTCGTCGTCAAAGACACCTTTAAAGAATTCAATAGTGTCTTTGAGGGCCGCGATAAAGCTGTCGATCTCGGCTTTGGTGTTGTAAAAATACAGGCTGGCCCGGGCGGTCGAGTCTACTCCCAAGCTGCGGTGCAGGGGCTGGGTACAGTGGTGGCCCGAGCGAATCGCCAGCCCCGACTGATCGAGCAGGGTGGAGAGATCCTGGGCATGTACCCCAGCCACAGTAAACGTCACCAAAGCAGCGCGGCCACTACCATCCGCTTGGGGCAGCGGGCCGTAGAGCGTCACCTCGGGAATGGCCTGCATCTGCTGGTACAGGTAGGCCGTTAACTCGTGCTCGTAGGCGGCGATGTTGTCCAAGCCGAGCGCCGAAAGATAATCTACCGCCGCCCCCAGGGCGATCGCCTCGGCAATGGCCGGAGTACCCGCCTCAAACTTATGGGGCAGCTCAGCATAGGTGGAATGATCTAAAAACACGTCGGCGATCATTTCGCCGCCGCCCATAAACGGGGGCATCGACTCTAGCAGTTCGAGCTTGCCGTACAAAAAACCAATGCCGGTGGGGGCACACATCTTGTGACCCGACGCCACAAACCAGTCACAGCCCATAGCGGGTAGGTCTAGGGCCATATGGGGGGCACTCTGGCAGCCATCGATCAGCACCTTGGCCCCGTAGTGGTGGGCGATTTCAATGATCTCGGCCACCGGGTTAATGCAGCCCAGGGTGTTCGATACGTGGTTGACCGCCACCAGGCGAGTCTTGGCGTTGACCAGGGCCCGATACTGGTCGAGATCGAAGGTTTGAGCGGCGGTTAACCCCACAAACTTCAGCACGGCCCCGGTGCGCTGGGCCACCAGTTGCCAGGGCACCAGGTTGCTGTGGTGCTCCATTACCGAGAGCACGATCTCGTCGCCGGGCTTGAGGGTGGTCATGCCCCAGGCATAGGCCACCAGGTTAATGGCTTCGCTGGCGTTGCGAGTGAAAATAATTTCGTTGCGGCTGGTGGCCTTCACAAAGGCCGCTACTTTATCCCGCGCCCCCTCGTAGGCATCGGTAGCCCGAGCACTGAGGTTGTGTACGCCCCGGTGCACGTTGGCATTGTCATGCTGGTAATAGTGCTGCAGCGCCTCTAATACCGCCGTCGGCTTTTGGGAGGTGGCGGCGTTATCGAGATACACCAGCGGCTGGCCATTCACCTCCTGATGGAGGATGGGGAAGTCGGCGCGAACCTTGGCGGCAAGGGTGAGTTCCTGGGCGACGGTCATAGGGGAGAGGGGGTGGGAG
>NZ_JADEWX010000322.1 GCF_015207395.1 Nodosilinea sp. LEGE 07088 | reverse complement strand
AGATTGCCGGGCAGATGTTTGATAACGAATATGACCTGGCCATGACCGTCATTGAGGGCATGGAGGCACGTAGTAGAACCGGAGATTACCCACTGGAACGTTTTATATTTAATTGCGCCTAGCTACTTAGTCATCCATCCAGGCCGACTCTTCGCACTGCTGCTGCAAAAACTCAAACCGCAGGTCACCGAGCTTGATCAAGTCGCCATCCTGCAGGTAATGGCGCTGGGCCGCAGCCAAACGGTGGCCATTCACCCAAGTGCCACCCGGTGTATCCAAATCGGCGATGAAGAAACCCCGCCTGGGGTCGAAATTGATCGCAGCATGGCAGAGGGCAATACCGGATTGAGAAAAATTCAAAGCGCAGTGGCTACCCTGGCCCAGCAGCCAGCGAGTGCCGCAGGGGGTGACATGAATATCGCACCCAGGGGTCAGGTTGGTGCTAAGAAATGCCCTATCTTCGGTGATCAGACCCTGAATATAGCAATCGGTGCGATAGCAGTGGTTTTTGGCTGTCAGAATCGGATCAATCACACCGGCCACCTGCTCTAGGTCATAGCTCAGGTTGCGAAAGAGAGTATCTAAAATCCAGGGGGGAGAAACCGCTGAAGCCTGTTTGTCTAGGCCGGAAACCGATGCTGGGGCGAGATCTGCCCCAGCAAGGGACTGCTGTGGCGAACCAGCAGAAAAAAACTGTGAGAAAACCATATAATCGTCAACCTTACCGCTAACTACGTCTCTGGAAGAGGTTGCTAGATCACCGCATGCCGCTGGCTAAGAGCCATTGGTTGGATCGAACTAGCTATGCACTCAGTACCAAAAGCCCCTCAGGATGGGGATACTCTTGACCGGTAGAAACTCCTAGGGATGATAGATATCGCGTGACGATTTGTTTGACCATGCTCAGCCAACTCGGCTAAGCTCCCGCTATTAAAACGGGTTTCTCAACCCTAAGCAATCCTACGTAACGGTTTACTCATAAAACCTTTACATACTCTCCGTAGATTTACTCTAGGGCTTTAAGCCTAAACTATGTTCTTCTCCGGCCTGTTATATCATCGGGGGGTTCGACACTCAGGCGTTGATGATTGCCTAGGGCTTGGGTAACTCTGCGCTGCTCCCTATATCTGCGTTGCTACATACCTGTGGTTAATCTTTCAAACCAGGCCCAGCCACCGCTGAGCTTTATCCCTCCTGCTCTAGATCACCGAGTGCTAGCCCTAGTACGGCTGGGCCTGCCCTACTGGATGCGCTGGCGCGAACAGATCCAAGCGGTGGAGGTGGTCAATGCCGATGGTCTGGTGCATTTGTTTAAAGCCTTTGGGGCCAAAGAGACTCGGTTTTTGCTGGCCTTTCGCCATCCCAGCCCGCTCGACTCATTTTGTTTGGCCCATTTGATGTGGTATGCGGTGCCCCAGCGGGCCCGAGAGTTAGGCATTGAGCTGCAGCGTCCAGTTCATGCTCACTTTATCTACGATCGCGGTATTCCCCTCTGGGCGGGCGACTGGGTGGGGTGGATCTACAGTCACCTGGGGGGCACCCCCATTCAGCGGGGCAAGGTCGATCGCCAGGGGTTGCGATCGGCCCGCGACCTGTTTGCTAACGGTCAACTGCCCATCGCGGCGGCCCCTGAGGGGGGTAATAATGGCCACACCGAAATCGTTAGCCCCCTGGAGCCGGGGGTCGCCCAGATGGGGTTTTGGTGCGTCGATGATATGCAGAGCCAGGGGCGACAGGAGCAGGTGGCGATCGCCCCCCTGGGCATTGCCTACCGCTATATCACCCCGCCCTGGCCAGCGATCGATCGCTGGCTCGATCGCCTAGAGCAAGAAAACGGCATCCCCCCTGCGGTCACTACCTATGCCCTAGGCGACACCTCAGATGCCGCCACCGAGCAGCGCTATCAGCGGCTCTATACCCTGGGCGAGCACCTGCTCACCCTGATGGAGGGCTATTACCGTCGAATTTATCGGGAGACCTTACCTCCCAACTTTCTGAGCGATGCTGGTACGGATACGTCTTCCGAGGCGGTTCCCGAACGCTTTGCCCAGCGCCTCGAAGCCCTGATGAATGCGGCGCTAAATGTAGCCGAAACCTATTTTCAACTGCCGGCCAAGGGCAGCGCCATCGATCGCTGCCGCCGCATTGAGCAGGCCGGGTGGGAGCGCATCTTTCGGCAAGATATTGCGGGGGAATCACCCTTACCAGCGGTAGCGCGCGGCCTGGCCGATCGCGAGGCCGAAGAAGCCAGCCTGCGCATGTGGCACATGCGCCTGGTAGAAAATTTTGTCGCCGTCACCGGGCAGTATGTGCGCCAGCGCCCCTCCGCCGAGCGCTTTGCCGAAACCGTGATGATCTTACGCGATACGGTCTGTCTGATTCAGGGCGAGAACCCCTTCCCCAGGCCCAAACTGGGGCCGCAGCAGGCGGTGCTAACGGTGGGTGAGCCAATCTCGGTGAGCGATCGCTGGCCCGATTACAAAGCCAACCGCAAACAGGCCGTAGCCCAGCTCACCGCCGACCTGCAAACCGCCCTGGAAGCGATGATTTCGGTTGAATATCCTCAAGGTCTCGCTCGGCCCGTTGAGAAAGCCGATAACACGTCATAACGGTGGGTTTTGGGCCAGGCGCTGACGACCTCGCTCTTTTATTTTGCTCTCTAAGGATGCTGTCGAAGCGTCGTCATACTCGATGTAGTCGCCTTGCTGGAGCTGTTGAGCCCCAAAAGCCAGGTCTTGCTTAAGCGCCTGAAGCTTGATGGCACGCAGTTCTTCTTTCAGGCATTGGATGTGATTTTGCATGTCTTGAAAAGCAACAGCATCTTGAATAACCACCTCTGCCTTGCCGTTAACAGTGAGCACGATGGGGGCTTTGGTGGCTTTAATGCGATCGACAAAGGCTTTGGCGTTGCGCTTAAAGTCGGCTAGGGGATGAATGTTTTCTAGCTTGATCACAGCTTGATCACAATGAAGCATCAAATTCGGATTTAATTCAATAATAGCTGTGGCTAGATGATGGTGTGCTCAGCCTGACTGCCTGACACAAGTAGGCAAAAGGCTTGAAACCTCGTTAGGCGAGGGGGAAAGGGTGAGCTGACATGAGACGCTGAAATTGCATCATCTCAGGGTCTTTACCATGTCAGCCACCACCTGCCT
>NZ_JADEWX010000004.1 GCF_015207395.1 Nodosilinea sp. LEGE 07088 | reverse complement strand
GGGTGGGGCTGGGGGGTGACGCAGTCGCCCGGTACAGGGCCTGCCAGGTGGCCGCATCGACGGTGCCGGTAACGGGCAGGCCGTTGACCCGCTGAAACTCCCGCACAGCATTTTGAGTGGTTTGGTCGTAGATACCCGTAATCACAAAGCTGGCGGGCAAATAGCCCAGCTGGCGCAGTCGTCGCTGCACCTCCATGACATCGGCATTGGGGGAAGGGTTGGTGGGCTGACCGGGAAGCGTGGTTGGCGGGCTCACCTCATAGACCGGGCCACTGTACTGGAGGTGACCGCTATCGACCCAGTTGCCGTTGGTCAATTGAGCCCAGCCGACGCTAAATCGCCCGGTAAGAGCGATGCGGCTGCCGTTGACAAACTGCCCTACCACTGGGTACTCAAAGCCAGCGCCAGAGCGGATATTGAGGGCAAAATTTTGTGGAGTAACTACGGTGGCTAGATTGCGAGGGTCACCGGGAAGAGGCCAGCTGGGCGCTGTTCCAATCGGCGCTGAACTGACCAGGTTGCCCGCTACCCAAGTTGTATCCACCAGCTGCACCCAGCCATTGCGGCGCGCCCCAGACAATTGCAGGGCAGTGCCTCGCCCTACCCGCCGATACACGCCGTTGTTGGTGCTGGGGCCCCACCGCACGTTGAGGGCATAGCCCGCTGGGGTATTGGCATAGACCGTGCTACCCCAGCGAGAGGAGTTGGCCAAGGCTGGCAATCCGAGGCCACTGCCCACAACGACTGCCCCCGCCGCGATCGCCAAAATCCGTCCCCAGCGGGCAGTCGTTATGGGGGCAATCCCAGACGTAGCAAGGGGTACTGCACCTATGGGCGGCACTGATGATAGATGGGTGCCTAAGTCAGTTTCCCAAGCCAGCCAGAGATGACATTGAACCAGGCTATCCATAGGTCAACAGTGGGCAGGAAGGATTTTGGCAAAACTACTTTAATCATAGAGGTTTTTGCTAGATCCTTCGGGATTTCTACAGAAAATGAGCTTTATCCCAGCCCAGCAAAACTAGGCACAGGCCGCCGCCAGCAGCGGGGAAACCAGCAGAGTCAACCCCTGGCGACCGACTACTAATACCCGACTTGACACCGCTAGTGCATAGTTAGCGTCGACTAAACCGTCATAGAATCGGGCGGGCCAATAGGTGCCCTCATAGAAGACTCGGCCCCTAATGTGAGCGCTAATAGGACAATCAACCCGGGCGGCTTTAGGGGTGTCAAAGAGTTCCAGCGTGTGGGTCAGATTCATCGCTATCCTCCCAGTAGTTTTTAGTTGTCTTGTACTTTTAGTTGTCTTGTACTTACTCGTTAGTGCTATTTGAGCGCTGCCTGTGACAGGCGATGTAACGTAGCGGTGCTCTGGCCTTCGTTCTTGGGGTTGTCCTAGTTCTCTCGGCAGACCCAGGATTGCTCTAGCCCTATATGAATGGACGATAGAGGCCAGGCCAAGGAGCTGACCGCAGTTCTGTGACAGATATTGAAGCGTGTGCTAAACGATCTGAGACTGAGGTCGTTACTGTTACCCTATAGGCCCAGTTGGGGTTGGTTGATTGCCCTTCTGATCCAGGATCAGGGGTGGCGAGGGGCGAAATAAAAGAATTATGGTATAAATAACTAAAACTACCCTACTCTGGCATGACCTACCCCGATTTGCTGGCCACCCCTAAGGATTACGGCCTGTTTACAGACCTGTATCAGCTGACGATGGCAAGTTGTTATGTCGGCGAAGGCATTGCCGATCGCCGGGCCAGTTTTGAGCTATTTGCCCGTCGGCTACCCCAGGGCTACGGCTACATGATTGCGATGGGTCTACACCAGGCCATCGACTATTTGACCAATCTGCATTTTTCAGATCAGCATTTGGAGGCGCTGCGACAGACAGGGCTGTTTAGCCATGCCCCCGATGGGTTTTGGCAGCAGCTGGCGGCGGGGGGCTTTACCGGGGATGTGTGGGCGGTACCGGAGGGAACAGCCGTGTTTGCCAATGAGCCTCTGCTGCGGGTAGAAGCGCCTCTGTGGCAGGCGCAAATTGCTGAAACCTATTTACTCAATGCCCTGAACTATCAAACGCTGATAGCCACCCGAGCAGCGCGCCTTCGCGATGTAGCCGGGCCAGAAGCGCAGCTCTTAGAGTTTGGCACTCGCCGGGCCTTTAGCCCCCAGGGAGCGCTATGGGCCGCACGGGCCGCGCTGGCCGGGGGGCTCGATGCCACCTCTAACGTACTGGCGGCGGTGCAGCTAGGCCGTCGGCCCGCAGGGACTATGGCCCATGCCCTGGTAATGGCGTTTACGGCTTTGGAGGGCAGCGAAGATGACGCGTTTGAGGCCTTTCAGCGCTATTTCCCCCAGGCGGCTTTGTTGATTGACACCTACGATACGGTGGCGGCGGCAAAGCGGCTCGCGACTCAGGTGGCGGCGGGTGAAACTCAGGTGGCAGCGGTGCGACTGGACTCGGGGAATCTGGCAGAGCTGTCGCAGGCGGTGCGATCGCATTTGCCCGCCGCCAAAATCATCGCCAGCGGTGACCTCGACGAGTACGAGATTGACCGCCTGCGGCGGGCGGGCGCGATGATTGACGGCTACGGACTCGGCACCAAGCTAGTCACGGGCGACCCGGTAAACGGGGTCTATAAACTGGTGGAGATTGATGGCGCAGCCGTCATGAAGGAAGCCTCCTGCAAAACCACCTTGCCAGGCCGCAAACAGGTATTTCGCCGTTACCAGGGGGGGCAAGCCATGGGCGATCGTCTGGGCCTGATGACCGATACCGTCGCCGCTGACGAGCAGCCGCTTCTACAATGGGTGGTCAAACAGGGGCAGGCGGTGCAGGTACCGGAATCGCTGGATGCGATCGCCGCCCGTACCGCCGCCGCCGTGGCCAGTCTGTCCATCCCGGTACGCCAGCTCGATCACCCCGATGAGTATGCCGTTACCCTGTCGGAGTCTCTGGTCGAGCTGGCGGCGCACACCCGCCGCAGTGCAGTATCGCAGCCCTAAGATCCCATGCCTCTGCCGATGACTCTACCCAATGGCTCGATGAATCGTTCTTCAGTGCTTTCCATTGCTCTATTTGGCACCAGCGCCGACCCACCCCACCAGGGCCACGCGGCCATTCTCGCCTGGCTGGCTACTCAGTTTGACCACGTGGCTGTCTGGGCCGCCAACAATCCCTTCAAGGATCACCAGACCTCTCTAGGCGATCGCTTTCGCATGCTGGAGCTGCTAATCGACGAGCTCGATATCTCCCCCCGATGTGTGCAGGTACACCCTGAACTTAGCCATATGCGCACTATCGTGACCCTAGAGCGGGCTCGACAGATCTGGCCCCAGGCTCAATTCTCCCTGGTGGTGGGGGCCGACCTGGTCGAGCAACTGCCCTCCTGGCAGCGGGCTAAAGAAATCTTCGCGGCGGTCAACATATGGGTCATACCCCGCCCGGGCTATGACCTCAGCGAGGCCAGCCTGGAGCGGCTACGGCAGTACACCACGGTAACCGTAGCCGCTATGCCCGCCATTGATGTTTCCTCGTCGCGGTACCGCCAGTGCGACGAGGCCACCTCGACCCAGCTAGATGCGCCGGGCCTGACCCCAGCCGTACAGTCTTACATTGCCCAACACCATCTCTACCCATGTCCGCAAATCTCCACCGCACCCCTAACTACCCTCTGAGCACCGTTGACCTGGCCGATTTTAAGGTCGGGGTAGACAACGTGATTTTCTCGGTCGATACCCACCGCAACCGGCTGCTGGTGCTGGTGGTGATGCGCCAGACAGACCCCTTTGCGGGCCACTGGAGCTTACCTGGCACGCTGGTACGCCAGGGAGAAACCCTGGAAGCCGCCGCCTACCGGGTGCTGGCCGAAAAAGTTCGGGTCAATACGCTCTACCTGGAGCAGCTCTATACCTTCGGGGGCCCCGATCGCGACCCCCGTGAGTCGCCCCAGGCGTTTGATGTGCGCTACCTATCGGTCAGTCACTTTGCCCTGGTGCGCTTCGAAGACGCCGAGCTGATTGGCGACAGCAGCGGCAGCATTGCCTGGTATCCCCTGGCTGAGGTGCCACAGCTGGCCTTTGACCACACCGAAATTCTCAGCTATGGCTACCATCGTCTGCGCAACAAGCTGGAATACAGCCCGATCGCTTTCGACGTGCTGCCTGAGGTGTTTACCCTTGGCGATCTCTATCAGCTCTATATCACCGTGCTGGGCGATGGATTTTCAGACTATTCCAACTTTCGCGCCCGGCTGCTAAAACTGGGTTTTTTGCAGGATACGGGCCAAAAAACCTCCCGGGGAGCCGGACGCCCCGCCAGTCTCTATCGGTTTGATGCCGCCGCCTTTGAGCCCCTGAAAGAGAAACCCATGGTGTTTATTTGAGGGCAGGGGGACGGGGAAGACAAACAGCGGTTGCATATATTTTCGAGGTGGGCAAGGTAGATCATGAAAGTCAGGGCACCTAGAAATCGAACCCTAGAGCTGGCCGATCGAGAGCGGGATAGTCTGTCGCGGCGGTTAATCAGCCTGACCCAAGCGGTGTCGCCCCCAGACATTCTCAACCAAACGATTTGCCAGGATGTGCTGACGGCCCTACCCCATCTCCCCCCAGGGTCGGTGGATCTGCTGATTGTGGACCCCCCCTATAACCTGACTAAAGATTTCAACGGCAGTCAGTTTAAACAGCGCGATCGCACCGTCTACGCTGCCTGGCTCGACCGCTGGATGAGCCAGCTCAGACCGGTACTCAAGCCCAACGCTTCGGCCTATTTCTGCGCCGACTGGGCCACCTCAACCGCCCTGTATCCCATCTTGGAGCAGCACTTTACCGTGAGAAATCGGATCACCTGGGAGCGCGAAAAGGGGCGCGGGGCCCAAACCAATTGGAAGAATGCCAGCGAAGATATCTGGTTTTGCACCGTCTCCGACCGCTACACCTTTAACGTTGATGCCGTCAAGCTCAAGCGCCGGGTGCTCGCTCCCTACCGCAATTCAGCTGGTCAACCAAAGGATTGGGATGATACCGGGGCAAAGCAGTATCGCCTCACCCACCCCTCTAACCTATGGACCGACATCACGATCCCGTTTTGGTCAATGCCCGAAAACACCGACCACCCCACCCAAAAGCCCGAGAAACTAATCGCCAAGCTGATGCTGGCTAGCTCTAACGCAGGTGACGTCGTGCTCGACCCGTTTTTGGGCAGCGGCACTACCTCGGTGGTAGCTAAAAAACTGGGACGGCAGTACATCGGCATTGAGCAGGATCTCGACTACTGCTGCCTGGCCCAAAAACGCTTAGATTTAGCAGACTCAGACCCTAGCATTCAGGGATACTCCGACGGTGTGTTTTGGGAGCGCAACACCCTATCTGCCCAGCGCAGTTGCCGCCCACAGTCGGGCATTGCCGAGCGATAAGCCACGGTTTTGCCTGAGAACTATCGTTTAGCCCAGTTAGCCAGCCCAGTTAGCCAGCCCAGTCAGCCTATGAAATTTGCGATCGCCCAGCTTAACCCCACCATTGGCGACCTGGCCCACAACGCCCAGCAGGTGCTCAATGCCGCCCGCCAGGCCGACCAGTTGGGCGCCCAGATATTGGTCACGACCGAGCTAGTGCTGTGCGGCTACCCGCCCCGCGACCTGCTGCTGCGGCCCAGCTTCATTCAGGCCATGGCCCAAACCCTGGAGGATTTAGCCCTGGCGCTGCCGCCCCACCTGGCCGTGCTGGTGGGCTATGCCGCCGCCAACCCCAAGGCTCGCTACTCGGGCGAAAAGCCCCTTTTCAACAGCACCGCCCTGCTGCAAGGCGGCCAGGTGCAGCAAGTCTTTCACAAGCAGTTGCTGCCCACCTACGATGTCTTCGACGAAGACCGCTACTTTGCCCCCGGCCAGGGCCCCAGCAGCTTTACTCTGCCCTGTGGTGACTGGGGCATTCGCGTGGGCGTCACCATCTGCGAAGACCTCTGGAACGACGAGGAGTTTTGGGGCGGTCGCAGCTATGCCCGCAACCCCATTGCCGACCTGGCAGGCGACGGCGTCGACCTGGTGATCAATCTCTCAGCCTCGCCCTACTCCCTCCACAAAGCACAGCTGCGATCGGCCATGCTGGCCCACAGCGCCGCTCGATTTCGCTGCCCCATTCTCTACGCCAACCAGGTGGGGGCCAACGACGATCTGATTTTTGACGGCGCCAGTCTGGCCTTTGACCGCCAGGGTGAACTGGTGGCCCGCCTGCCTGCGTTTCAAGCCGGGCTGGCTGTGGTCGACTATGACCCGGTGAAGGGCGACCTCACCCCTGGGGAGGTGGCACCGCTCCCCACTGACGACAACGAAGCCCTCTGGTCGGCCCTGGTGCTGGGGGTGCGCGACTATACCCACAAGTGTGGTTTTGCCCAGGCCGTGATTGGCCTCAGCGGCGGCATCGACTCGGCCCTGGTGGCGGCGATCGCGGCAGCGGCCCTCGGCCCCGACAACGTGCTGGGTGTGCTCATGCCCTCCCCCTATAGCTCAGCGCATTCCGTCAGCGATGCCCTGGCTCTGGCCCAGGCCCTGGGCATCGCTCACCAAACCCTGGCGATCGGTCCGCTGATGGCCGACTACGACCAAGTGCTCGACCCGCTATTTGCCGACACCAGCCCCGGCATTGCCGAAGAGAACATTCAGTCGCGCATTCGCGGCAACCTGCTGATGGCGATCTCCAACAAATTTGGCCACCTGCTGCTCTCGACCGGCAACAAGTCAGAGATGGCTGTGGGCTACTGCACCCTCTATGGCGACATGAATGGGGGGCTAGCCGTGATTGCCGATGTGCCTAAAACCCGGGTCTATGCCCTCTGCCAATGGCTGAACCAACAGGTAGGGCAAGGCAGCAATGGCGCGATCGCCCCGGTAACGCTAGGAACCCTGGCGACCCGAGTCAGCGCCCAAGGTCTGATCCCTCAAAATATTCTTGACAAACCCCCCAGCGCCGAACTCAAGCCCGGCCAGGTCGATCAAGACTCGCTGCCGCCCTACGACGTGCTCGACGACATCCTCGATCGCCTGGTGCAGCGCCACGAATCGATTGCCGACATGGTCGCCGCTGGCCACGATGCTGCCGTGGTCGAAAAGGTGCTGCGGCTGGTATCTCGGGCTGAGTTTAAGCGACGGCAGGCACCGCCAGTGCTCAAGGTGACCGATCGCGCCTTTGGCATGGGCTGGCGTATGCCCATTGCCAATCGCTGGAGGAGTGAGGCGGCTGTTCACCCCCTCACCGCTGAGCAACTGCTAGAGGCGTAACATAACTCCATCTCTTGCCTGGGTTTGAGAGGGAGGGATCTCCCCGGCCAACGACTTTTAGTCTGTGCTCTGGGTCGCTGGCAGGTAGCAGTTCCAATCCTCTACTCTAAAGTTTGCCGCGGCCTCAGCCTTTAGATGCTGCTCTGGAGTCGTGGGAAAATACCTCCCCAGTACTCCATATTTGGCCAAGGCGGCATATTCGCGGAGCATTCTATAAGCCCGCTTAGGAGATAGGGAAATAACCGGATGCTGTTCTACCACATAGGGTTCTACCTGCTTAAATCCGAACCCTTTAAAGACCCAGACAGAGCGCAACATGTGGGGTTCATCTGTAATCAAGAGAATGCGATCATTCGCGCTTGGTTGAAGCAGTGCATCGGAAAAAAGAGCATTCTCCCAGGTAGATTCAGAACACCGTTCACCACTAATTTGGGTTGCGGGTATCCCCATTTCTTGAAGGACATCAATAATGACAGGTGCATCCATCATGCCGCTCACAAAAATATTCGCACTCTGGTTGTCTTGCCAATATTGAGCAGCAGCGAGTGCCCTGTCAGCCAGGTCATTGGGGCCTCGCCCTAGCACCACAATAGTATCTACCGGCGCATCGTCAGCCTCTACAAACAGGCTGAGCATGCCCTTCATGGGTAGGTAGAGTAGCACAGGCGATAAGAGGAGTATGGCACCTACAGTGCTGAGCCAGGCCCTGCCAGACCTATGCCTGGAAAAAGTGCTGAAAATATGATCACAGGAAAGACATCGATAGGCAGATCTGCCATGGCTTAGATCGGGGTGTACAACAGTTTTTCTGCTGTTGCAGGTCGGGCATTTCATAGGGTGCCTACCAGTCTAAATAACGTTTGCTGCCCCTGTGACAAAAAGCGTATGCCCAGAATATGCGAACAGGTGCCCGCCACCTAGATGGATCTCGTCAACTTAATATAAAATTAATCATCGTATGTGCCAGGATTGAAAATCTGACCATAACGGCTCTATTAACCCTATTGCAGGATCGACTCCAGCTGGTGCTGTTCCCACAGATTGCGGTAGAGGCCGGGTTGCTGTACCAGATCGCGGTGATGCCCCTGCTGCACAATGCGGCCCTCATCCATGACAAAGATGCGATCGGCGGTGGCGGCGGCAGACATCTGATGGGAGATAAACAGCACCGTTTTTTGCTGAGTGCCCTCCGACAGAGCGTTGAGAATGGCCGTAGCGGTGCGGTTATCAACGCTGGAGAGGGCGTCGTCGAGCACCAGAATAGGAGCATCGACCACCAGGGCACGGGCCAGGGCGGTGCGCTGTCGCTGCCCACCGGAGAGGGTAATGCCGCGCTCGCCGACGATGGTGTCGTAGTGCTGGGGAAAATTCTGGATTTCTTCGTCCATTTGGGCCTGTTTAGCGGCGTGCTGCACCTCTAAAAACTCCAGCAGCGGTGAGCCGTAGCGAATGTTGTTGTTGATACTCGTGCTAAACAGAAAGCTGTCTTGGGGCACGTAGGCGATCGCCCGTCTGAGATCTGCTAAGGGCAGCTCGGTGACATCGTAGCCATCTAGATAGAGCTGGCCGGGGCCGATGTCGAGCAGGCGGGGCAGGGCATTGGCCAGGGTTGACTTCCCCGAGCCAATCGGCCCCACGATCGCAATCTGCTCCCCGGGCGATATTTTAAAGCTCACCGCATCCAGGGCCGGCACTTTGCTGTCGGTGTAGTTGTAGCTGAGATGGCGGGCTTCCAGGGTGCCCTGCACCTGTTCAATGGGTAGGGGAATGGCACTGGGGGAAGTCTGTACCTCGGGCTCGGCATCGAGAATTTCTTCGACCCGGTTGATGCTGACTTCGCCGCGCTGGTAGGCGGTGATGGTAAAGCCCAGCAGTGCCGTGGGGAAGACCAGCCGCTCGACGTAGAGCAACAGCGCCACAAAGTCGCCGACGGTGAGGGCGCCATCGGCGATCGCCCCGGCCCCGGTGGCCAAAATTACCAGCAGGCTAATGCTGGCCAGCCCTCCCAACAGCGGAAACAGGGTGTTGCGGGTGCGGGCCAGGGTGAGGTTGGCGGTGAGCAGATTGGTGTTGAGGCGGCCAAAGGCACGACGCTCGTTGTCTTCTTGGGCGTAGATCTTGATCAGCGCGATGCCGCTCATGTCTTCTTGAATCAGATCGCTGAGATCGGAGATGCGCTCCTGTACCTCTAGCTGCTGCGATCGCAACCGATGGCTAAAGCTCTGCACCAGCACCAGCATGACCGGGTAGACAATCAGCGAGATCAGCGTCAGCCGCACGCTGATCGACAGCATCACCGGCACCGTCAGGGCGTAGGCAAACAGCGTATTGGCCAAACTGAGAATGGCAAACCCCAGCAGGCGACGAATGTTGTCAACATCGCTGGTGGCGCGGCTGATCAATTCTCCGGCGGTGTTGCGGCCAAAGTAGGCGGGCTCCAGGCTCAGCAGGTGCTGAAAGATGCGCTGCTTGAGGTCAAACTCCACCTGGCGACCGACCCCAAACAGGGTAATGCGCGACACCATGCGAATCACCCACATCACTGAGGCCAGCAGCAGCACCAGCAGCGAATAGTACATCACCCGGTTGAAGCTAAAGGTGACCTGTAACTCGTCGATGCCGTTGCGAATCAGCAGCGGAATCCACACGCCCACCAGGTTGACGATAAACAGCGCCACTACCCCCAGGGCAGCCTTTTGCCAGTGGGGCCAGAGGTAGGTGCCCAATTTTTGTAGCTGCGATCGCGCCATATCATCTGCCCTAATTGCCCCCTTATCCTAGACGAATTTGAGAGCGGCCATTAGGAGGAACTGAGCTGGCAGACGGCGGCGCTAGATGGTCTCGACCACCTGTTCCCACTGCATGCTGAAGGGAGGCAGCCAGCCGCGCAAAAAGTAATAGATCGAGTTCAGCAGCTCGCTCCAGTAGCGGGTCGTGAGCACTAGAGCATTGACGTTAGGAGCTAGATCGGCCAAACGGGCCAGAGTCTCGCGGCTATCTGGGCCAGGGGTGCTGTAGAGTTCGGTTGGTGCGGCCACGACTTGAATGCCATCGTTTTCAAAAGCCAGGGCAGCTCGGCGCATCATCAGCGCGGGAGCGACCAGCACCACCCGGTTGGCCTCACGGTTAGCGCGGCTGGTATCAAGGGGCTCGCTACGGGGTGGTTCAGTAAACAACCCTTGCTCAGTCAAAAAGTCTTTTTGATCGGTCACAGTGCCGTGAATATCAGTGCCCGTATTCTCAACGCGAATGCTTTCTGCGGGTACCCCTCGGCTGGTGAGCTGGTTGCGAATAGCCTGCCTGAGCACTTCTTGCTCGTCGCCGCTGCTATACCGTGGTCCGGCCGTAACCGTGACAAAGGGTCTGGCCTGACTGATGCGGCTGTAGACATTAGCCGCGCTGTTGAGCCGCGCTACCAGCACCGGGTCAAGGGGATTATCGGCATCGATCCGACTGTTGAGGGCGTTGGTGAGTCGGTAGGCGTCGGCATTTTCGCCGATGACAACGATCGACACGGCCCGGTCTACCGGCACCTGATCAATCGCGGGGCAAATATCGCTACACAACCGCTGCTGACTCGCATAGGCTCGCTGCACAGCACCTTCTGACTGGTTGACTAGCGCCCGCGCCACCAGGGGCATGCTGCAAAAAAATAAGATCAGCAGGGCCACCATCACCATGCGCCCGTTGACCTTTTTCATGCCGTTGCTGAGGGCCAGAATCAGCAACGTAATCGCCCCGCCTAGGGGCGTCAATGGGAAGGCCAAGAACTCCCAGAACACCCCGATAGTATTATCTTCGGGGAACAGAAACGCTCCTGCGATCAGGGCCAAAATCATCGCCCCGCCAAACCAGGTCAGAAAGTTGGCCGGGATAAATTTCTTCAGTATCCACCACAGAAAGTAGCCAATGCCAAGCCACAGCAGCAGGCGGGTGAGTAGGTTAAGAATATCCATGGGCAGTCTGCAATGGAACGGTAGGCACTGAAGCCGGTGTGAGGCCCGCACTCTGTCCAGAATCAATGGCTGAGCGAGACAACGAACCCTTCCCGCAGGAACTCTCTGCAAAGCATACTTCAGGAACGAAAACTCGGGCTATCTGCGGCCCGATTCAGCCCGATTTTTTGGCCTCTAGCATTGGGGTTCCAGAGTGCTAGCTGCCGCTGATTGAGCGGCTGGAGGCAAGCTCAATCAAAGGGACATTCTATGCTAAAAGGAATGGATAGCAATAACTACCCCCCTATGAAAGCTCTGGGTGCCCACTGGAAAACCTTGGTGTTTCGGCCTAACAGCTGGGCGATCGCCGTCACGCTGATTGCCTTGGTCATGCTAATGCCGGTGGCAATTATTCTCGCTAGTTTGACCACCAACTCTAGTGAAGCCTGGGGCCACCTGGCCACTACGGTGCTGCCCGAGTACCTACGCAACTCCCTGGTGCTGATGGTGGGGGTAGGCATGGGGGTACTGAGCATTGGCGTCAGCACGGCCTGGCTGGTGAGTGGCTGCCAGTTTTGGGGCAGGCGGTGGTTTGAATGGCTCTTGCTGTTACCCCTGGCGGCCCCGACCTACATTCTCGCCTACGTCTATACCGACACGCTGGAATACTTTGGCCCGGTGCAAACCACGCTGCGATCGCTGTTTGGCTGGCAGCGGGCGACCGACTACTGGTTTCCCAACATTCGCTCGCTGGGCGGGGCGATTTTACTCTTTAGCCTCACCCTTTACCCCTACGTCTATCTGCTGGCGCGGGTGGCGTTTTTAGAGCAATCGACCGCCACCCTGGAGGCCAGTCGTTCGTTGGGGCGCGGCCCCTGGCGCAGTTTTTGGACTGTGGCGCTGCCCCTGGCGCGACCGGCGATCGCCGCTGGTACCGCCCTGGCCCTAATGGAAACCCTCAACGACTTTGGCACCGTCGCCTACTTTAGTGTGGCCACCTTTACCACGGGCATCTATCGCACCTGGTTTGGCCTGGGCGATCGCCCGGCGGCGGTGCAGCTCTCGGCGGTGCTGCTGCTGTTTATCTTTGCCCTGGTGCTGCTAGAGCAGCGATCGCGGCGGCAGGCGCGCTACTACCAGGGCATGGGGCGATCGCTGTCGCAGGCCCGCCATCAGTTGCAAGGGCTGCGGGCCGGGGGGGCCTGGCTGGCCTGCGCTGGCCCAGTGCTGCTGGGGCTAATTATTCCCACCGGGCTGCTGCTGGCCATGACCATTCGCAACGCCGCAGATACCCTCGATCGCGACTTTATCGTGCTCGGCCTCAATAGCCTGGTGCTGGCGGTGTTGGCTGCCCTGCTGGCGGTAGTGCTGGCGCTGGTGATGGCCTACGGCCTGCGGCTCAACCACACCCCCTTTCTCAAACTGGCGGTGCGGGGGGCCAACCTGGGCTATGCCGTGCCGGGAGCGGTAATTGCTGTCGGTACCCTGATTCCATTGGCCCGCTTCGACAATGCGATCGATGCCTGGATGCGGCAGACCTTTGGCGTTTCTACCGGACTGCTGCTCAGCGGCACGATGATTGCGCTGCTGTTTGCCTACCTGGTGCGGTTTTTGGCGGTCAGCTTTGGGGCGGTAGAGGCGGGCCTGAGCAAAATTAAGCCTTCCCTGGATGATGCCGCCCGCAGCCTGGGCCAAAGCCCGAGCCAAACCCTGCTCAAAATTCACCGTCCGCTGCTGGGCAGCAGCCTGCTGACGGCGATCATGCTGGTGTTTGTGGATGTGATGAAAGAACTACCTGCCACGCTGATTATTCGCCCGTTTAACTTCGATACCCTAGCGGTACGGGTCTACCAGTACGCCGCCGACGAGCGGCTGATCGAGGCTTCGGCCCCGGCGCTGGCAATCATTCTAGTGGGGCTGTTGCCAGTGCTGTGGCTGAGTCGGCAGATCGCTGCTGACAAATAACTGGTTTAATGGCTGGCAGAGTGGTTAACGTCGGTGCCGAGTCGCGATCGCCCTGGCGAACTATTGGTGGCTGGTATCCCCAGCAGCATTGCCCACGACCAAACGCAACAAATCTGGAGAAACGCCTTGGCTGTAGTTGAAGCCTCAGTTGGGTTATGCAGTCGGTGGCCAGGGCGACGGGTGACCAGCCTGGTAGGAGGCCTGCTGATCGCCCTGGCGGCTGGGGAGGCCGCCGCCGCCGAGCGCATTAGCATTCACCAAGGCTTGTTCGCGATCTCGATTTCGGTAGAGGCCCTAGAGCAGTTTGCCGCTACCGGCGTTGTGCCCCCTGAGTTGCGACACACCGTGGGGCGTCTAGACGAGCAGGCTCAGGCCCTGGTGCGCCAGAAGCTAAACGCTGGGCTAGATATCGATGTCGTGGCCATGAGCCAGTTGGCCAACTCCGCCCTGGGCGACGATTACCTCGCCCGCATGGGCAACCTAGTGCGTACCGAGGTGAATGACAACGGGGCGTTAGGCCTGCGGGCGGCCCATGTAGCGGCGGCCCAAGACCCTGAAGGGGTCACGGCTATGGGGGTGATTCGCCACTTCCCCACCGATATTCGCATTAGTGTGCCCGATTTGCGCTATCTCAACCGCCAGTGGGATGGCTTGACCACCTATAAACTGGCCGCCTTTGCCGCGATTCAGCAGCAGGCCCAGCGAGAAGTCGACAATGCCGCTGTGGTCGATTTCTCGCGGCTCCCTGATTTGCGCCAGCCAGGGCCGGTTCCCTTTGCCGCTCAAACCATCACGCTGGTCGATGCCGATCGTCCTTCGCCGTTCAGTGAGGCCGGGCGCACCTTTGATGTCGATGTCTATCTGCCCCAGACCCAGTCTGCCGCTCCAGTGGTGGTGATTTCCCATGGCTGGGGCTCGTCTAAAGAAAGCTTTGCGTTTTTGGCCCAGCACCTGGCGTCCTACGGCTTTGCGGTGGTGGTACCCCAGCATATCGGCAGCGATCGCATCTTTCAGCAGCGATTTTTGTCGGGTCTGATCAACGAAGATATTCCGCCGCGCGAGTATATCGATCGCCCCCTCGACATCACCTACACCCTGGATGAACTGGCCCGGCGCTCAGCCGCCCCCGGCCCTGACCAGGGGCGGTTTGACCTGGAGCGAGTGGGCGTCATTGGGCATTCGCTGGGGGGGTACACGGCCCTGGCGATCGCGGGGGCTACCATCAACTATCCCCTGTTGCAGCGGGCCTGTGTCGCCAATCGACCGTTGACGTTCAATCTGTCGGTTTATCTCCAGTGCCGCGCTGCGCCGCTGACCCCGGTTGATCTGTCCCTAGATGATCCGCGCATCGATGCGGTCATGGCTCTCAACCCGATCGATAGCGTAGTGCAGGGCCCGGCTGAAATTGCGCAGATCGCCATTCCCACCCTGCTGGTGTCAGCCAATGTCGACCTGCTGGCCACGCCAATACAGGAGCAGATTCATCCCTTTACCTGGCTCACCACCGACCATAAATACCTGGTGACTATGGCCCCCGCCGGGCATGGGTCGAGCGTGCAGTCGAGCGTGGCCGACCACACCGTCCATGGTGGGCTGGCCCCCAACACTGCCCTCGGCAGCGAGTATAGCCGGGCCCTGGCGACCGCCTTTATGCAGCGGTACGTGGCTCAAGATCTGGGCTATCAGCCCTTTCTCAGCGCCGCCTATGCCGCCTATTTGAATGCCGACCCGATTGCTCTCAATCTGGTGCAGTCGCTCACCGCCGAACAGCTGGAGGCGGCCTACGGCGCGCCCTCCCCGTTGCCGATTAGGCCGAAGCCCTAGGTGGTCAGGTCGGCGGCAACCTCATAATCCTCTAGCCGCTGCCAAAGCCTTTCGCCAAGGGCTCCAGGCGGATCGCCTGGAGAATGGGCAGCTCATTCTCTCATCTTTGCAATCTCACTTAGGCCAATCCCAAGGGACACCAGCAGCCTTCCCAAAAGCTGTACAGAAGGCTCACAACAGCTTGATTGCAACGGTTCCCAGCATCGTTAGGCTAAACTATAGCTACCGTTAAACGTCCTCCGCTGTGGCTAAGTCTCCGCCCCCTATCGTCTATATCGCCGCCGTTGTGCTGGCTGGGGGGGCAATGTGGTGGCTATGGCGATCGCCGCCCTCCTTCAAGCTACCCTCGATATTTGGCGGTGTTGCCAACACCCTCCCCTCCTCCAGTTCAACCGACCTGAGCCAGGGCGATACCGTATTTTTAACCACCTCAAAAAATACGGCCACCAAAGACATTGCCGCCTCCCTAATCGCTAAAGCCGACTGGGCCGCCGCCAAAATTGTGCTGCAACAGGCTGTTGCCGAAGACCGCAACGACCCTGAAGCGCTGATCTACTTCAACAACGCCCGCGCCTACGACCAGGGGAATCCATTGGCCATTGCTGTAGTGGTGCCTCTGTCGAGCAGCCCCGACACCGCCCAAGAAATGATGCGCGGGGTGGCCCAGGCTCAGCAAGACTGGAACGATCGCGGCGGGGTGGTCAACCGTTTACTGGCGGTAACGGTGGTCAACGACGGCAACGACCCCGAGCGGGCGGCCGCCGTTGCCAAAACCCTGGCCGATCGCTCCGAAATCCTGGCCGTGGTGGGCCACAACTCCAGCAGTGCCACCATCGCTGCCGCCGAGACCTATCAGGCCGCCCAGCTGTTGATGGTGTCTCCTACCAGCAGCAGCACCCAGATCAGTCAGCTGGGCAACGCCATCTTTCGCACGGTGCCCTCTGACCAGCTGGCCGCCACCCAGCTGGCTCGCTATAGCCTGACCGCCGGGAACTCAACCTTTGCAGTCGCCTACAACTCCGAGAGCGGCTACAGCACCAGCTTTAAAGATGCCTTTACCGCCACGGTGCTGAGCGAGGGCGGCACCGTCGTCGATCAGATTGATCTGGCCACCGACCCTCAGCCAGCAGCGGCCCTGCAGCGGACAACCCAGAGCCAGGCCCAGGTGCTGATGCTCAGCCCCAATGTCGATAAACGCGAGGCGGCTATAGCTCTGGCCACTGCCAATGCCGCCCTGCCCGAGGCCCAGCGCATGGCCCTGCTGGGCAGCGACTCCCTCTACACCTACGAGACCCTGGCAACGGGGCGCAGCGCGGTGGCCAATATGGTGCTGGTGGTGCCCTGGCATCCCAACCTACCGGCCAGTCGCGCCTATGCCCAGGCGGCAGAGCAGCTTTGGGGTGGCCGGGTGAGCTGGCGCACCGCCCTCAGCTACGACGCCACCGAGGTGATCTTGCAGGCCCTGACCCAGAGCCGCGACCTGACCCGCTCGGCGGTGCTGGAGGCGGTCAATGTACCCGGGTTTACCCTGGCGGAGGGGGCCTCGGGCAGCGTGCAGTTTATGGGATCGGGCGATCGCAGCCAGGCCGGTGTGCTGGTCAAAATTGTGCCATCCACCAGCTACGACGCCGGGTTTGATTTTCAGCTATTAGACCCCCCGTAGGGGCATAGCATGTGTTATGCGACATAAGGGTATCCCCCTGAGTGCGACACAAAGCTATGCCCCTACGAGTTTCTGGCTTGAATCGGGGGTTCCCGCATCGGATTCTGTGTAGCCAGTGCGCCTCCTCAGTTTTTGCCAGTGGCCGTGGCTAACGTCCTAAACGCGGTGGTATCGCTATAGGAGCGCCAAACGGTAGCGAAGATAGCCACATGCTCACTCCTTTCCCTGGTACTTAAACAGAAGTTAACATTATCCCCAGTGGGGGGATTGGAGGGTGTGTGAGGAATTGGAAGCTGGGCCTAGGGCTAGCTCTAACCGTAATCCTAGTGCTGGTCGGTGCCACCGCCGGGCATAGCCAGATGCCAGCGCCGATTGTGCTAGAGCGGATGGGCGAGTTTTGTGCCGACGATGCGGCCTGTTTTAATCGCTATCATCCCGATATTCCCCCGGTGGCGACGGCTGTGCCCGGCCAGGAGATCGTCTTTGGCACCCGCGATGCCTTTGACAGCGCCTTTGGCCCCGGCTCTACCCCCGAAGATGTGGTGGCCGCTGACCTGGCCCTGGTGCACCCGATGACCGGCCCGGTTTACATCGAGGGAGCCAAACGCGGCGATGTTTTGGCCGTAACGCTGCAGGATGTCGAGCCCGATCCCTACGGCTACACGGTGATTGCCCCCGGCTTTGGCTTTCTGCGCGATCTGTTTCCTGACCCCTACATTGCCAACTGGAGCCTCGATCGCACCGCCGCCGTATTACATCGAGGGAGCCAAACGCGGCGATGTTTTGGCCGTAACGCTGCAGGATGTCGAGCCCGATCCCTACGGCTACACGGTGATTGCCCCCGGCTTTGGCTTTCTGCGCGATCTGTTTCCTGACCCCTACATTGCCAACTGGAGCCTCGATCGCACCGCCGCCGTATCGGCAGAAATTCCCCAGGTAAAAATTCCCTTTGCCCCCTTCGCCGGGTCAATGGGTGTGCTGCCCGGTGAACCCGAACTGGAAACCTTCTTAGCCCGAGAAACCCATCTGGGCGAAGTGGGGGGCATCGCCCTGGCCCCCGAGCCCACCGGCGCCCTACCAGCGGCCATCTGCGGCCCCGACGGCACCGACAACGACCGCTGCATCCGCACCATTCCACCCCGGGAAAATGGCGGCAATATGGATGTCAAGCAAATGCAGGTGGGCACGACGATTTTGTTTCCCTGCTTTATCGATGGTTGCGGCCTGTTTATCGGTGATGTCCACTACGCCCAGGGGGATGGGGAAGTCTCGGGCACCGCCATCGAGATGGGGGCCACCGTCACCGTCACCACCGCCATTCGCGAGGGTCTGGGGGCGCAGGTGAAAGCGCCTCAGTTTGAAGGGGGCGACCAGCTCAAGGCCCTGGCCCCAGAGAAGTTCTATGCCACCACCGGCATTCCAATCAAACAGGCCGGAGAGATTCCCCCCTACTACACCTACTTAAATAGCGAGGTGCTAGAACCCCTCAGCAATCTGTCTGAAGACCTCACCCTGGCGGCCCGCAATGCCCTGATCGACCTGGTCGATTACCTGGTGGAAAACCACGGGCTGACCCGTGAGCAGGCCTACGTGGTGGCCAGCGTGGCCGCCGATCTGCGCATTGGGCAGCTGGTGGATGTGCCCAACTATCTGGTGTCGGCGGTGCTGCCGCTGACCATTTTTGAGGACTCAGTCAACACCCAAGGCCGGGTCGAGATGGCGGAGAGGTTGGGCCCATGAACCGCCGGGGCTTTTTGCACATGGGGGCGATGGCCCTCTGGCCGGTGCTGGGCCACACCCCGTTTCCCCAATGGAAGGTGTACCGCCAGCTCCACTTGTTTATCGTGGTAGACCGGGAAGACGAACTGGCCTGCGATCTGGGTCGCGCGATCGCCCATACCCTGGCCACAGAACTACCCGAGTCGCGGGCGATGGTCACCCGCGCCCGCGATGGCTTTAGGGTGGCGAGCTTGCTCAGTACCAAGCAACTCGATGTGGCCCTGGTGCCGCGATCGCAGTTCACCGCCTGGCAGCAAAACGAGCCCCCCTACGACCAGCTGGAACCCACTGTTTTGCAGGCGATCTTTAGCGTGGGAGACTATGTGTTGATCAGCCGCGATGACTTTTTGAGCGATCACGCGGCCCTGGTCAACCAGACGTTGCAGTCGTATCTGTAGGCTAGCCTTCAATCCAGATTGGTATGGGGGATTATTCTAACCTTGCGATCGCAGGCATTCGGAAGTATGAGGTAGAAAATCTACTGCCACCAACCACACCCTGAGCGATGACAACGTAGCAGAAATTGTTCTAGCCGGGCGCACAAGCTGGAAGGTGGAAAACGAGCATAACAACACTCTCAAAATCAAGGGTCACAACCTAGAACACAATGTCGGCCCCAGTCAAAGGCGACGCAGCAGGAACAGGTGCATCGCTTTGACAACTTTGGCCAGTCAACCCCGGCAGTCTAGATGCCATTGAGCGGACCTGCGCGCGGCTGGGGGAATTGTTTGGCGCTTCAGCAGACTCAGGTTATTGAAACTGGGTCATTAGCCACTGCCCCACCGCTATTTGGTCGCTCTGGCGGCGGCGCTGTAGAGCCGACTTGAGAACATCTAACGAAAAGTCGGGAAGTACGCTGGACTGACGAATTTGCTGGCTGCCCTGGTTAGCGATCGCAAATCCCAGCACCTCGGCCCCACCGACATCGACAATCCAGTACTCGGCAATGTCGAGATTTTTGTACAGCTGCCGCTTTGCCCCCAGGTCATCTAGCAGAGAGGCTTTGGCAATCTCGATCGCCAGATTGGGCGGGGCAAAATGGTCTAAATTGACCACAGACAATCCCTGGGGCATCTGGGCCACGTGGTCGCCGATGTAGATCGACAGCTCTCAATGCCCCTATTGTGCCAGAGATAGCGCCCGCCTGATCTTGGCCAGGGGTGTAGTGGGAATATAGACCAGTGATAATAAGAGAGTCGGCGTTGGGGAAGGGAGACTGATCATGGTTCAGGCCCAGGCACCCAAAATGACCCTGGAAGCGTTTTTGGCGTTGCCAGAGACAAAACCAGCCTGTGAATTTATCGATGGGAATGTTGTACAAAAACCGATGCCCAAGGGGAAACACAGCCGCCTAAAGGCAGCACTGACCACGGCTATCAATTATGAATAATTTGGCCATCTGTTTTAGCCCCTGCTATGCCCTACGATGTTCCTCCCCTGGATTTGGAAAATGAGGCGGAAGTCACCCACCGCCGCTGGATGCTGCGATCGCTAGAACTAGCCGAGATCGCCGGGGCAGCTGGCGATGTGCCCGTGGGTGCTGTGGTGGTGGGCCCTGGAGGTGTGGTGCTAGCGGAGACGGGCAATCGGCGTGAGCAAGACCAAGACCCCACCGCCCACGCCGAAATTTTGGCGCTGCGAGAAGCCGCCCGCCGGTTGGGCAACTGGCATCTCAACGAATGCACCCTCTACGTCACCCTTGAGCCCTGCCCCATGTGCGCCGGAGCGATTATTTTGAGCCGGTTAGGATTACTGGTATACGGTACGGCTGATCCTAAGGCTGGGGCGGTGCGATCGGTGCTCAACCTGCCCGATGGCCCCTGTTCCAACCATCGGCTAACAGTAGTTCCCGGTATTTTGGCTGAGCCCTGTCGCCAGCAACTCCAGCAATGGTTTCAGCAGCGGCGGCAAGCGCAGCGTCGCCAGTTCTAGCGTCATGACACCGACTGAACTGTCCTGAGATGGGTTGGTGCCCTGGGATAGTCGCTATAGGGTAGTGCTTATACACAGACTAGGACAGCACTCGATATGTTTCCGGCTACGGGCGACTGAACCCGCAGGGGGGCATACTGGGCAAACCTAGTGTAAGCACCACATGTTTTAGTACCCATGGTTCCTGCGTACGCTTTCTTATGAAATCTTCTGAGTTGTCTGAATCGTCTCCTGCACCCTCCACGGGGGCAATGATCCCAACCGCATCTCGCTGTTCACCTGTGCTCACCCCTCTGGCTTACTTTTTGGGTGAACGGGTGGTGGTGCCGGCCTACTTTGGCCCGATTTCAGTGACAGGGCAATCCCATCTGCCTGCCACGGGCCCGGTGATCTTGGCACCCACCCATCGGGCCCGTTGGGACTCGATTTTGCTACCCTTTGTCGCTGGACGCTCGGTTACCGGGCGCGATCTGCGATTTATGGTCACCGCAGATGAAGTTAAAGGGTTGCAGGGATGGTTTATTCGGCGTTTAGGCGGCTTTGCGGTTGATGTCCGTCGGCCCACGGTGGCTAGCTTGCGCCACGGCATTGACCTGCTGCTAGGGGGAGCGATGCTAGTGATTTACCCCGAGGGTGGCATCCGCCGAGATGACCGTGTGCACAACCTCAAGCCAGGGCTAGCTCGTTTAGCGGCCCAGGCCGAGGCGGCTCAACCGGGGCTGGGGGTGCAGATACTACCCATCGATATTCACTACGGCGAAGACTATCCCCGCTGGCGCTGCCCAGCCCAAATCACGATTGGAGAGCCACTCACTGTGGGCCGCTATTTGAGCAGCCAAGACTCGCCTGAGGCGCTCAAGGCCAGCGCCAAGCACCTGACCGAAGATTTGCAGACTCGCCTAGAAACTATGGTGGCCGATCGCCAGGCAACCGAGGTTAGAACTTAGGTAACGCTCTCAGAAAAGACTCTCAGGCAACACCCTCAGGCAACACCCTCAGACAACAATTGAAGCGCCCACTACAGGACGATTTGCCAGCGCTATGGTTTATTAAAGCGTTGCCCCTCAGCCCGAGAAGTCCTATGGTTGATAGCCTCTTTGTCGCCAATCCACCAGATGATTTCCAGCCCGATCCGTTGCGTCCACTGAAAGGGGTCATTGTTGGGGCGGGGCAGGTCGGGTTGGCCTGTGCCTACGCCATGATGATTCAGAATGTGCTGGATGAAATGGTGCTGGTGGATATTAACCAGGAGAAATTGCTCGGCGAGGTGATGGACCTGGAGCAGGGCATGTCGTTTGTGCATCCCACGGTGATTAAAGCGGGCACCATGGCTGAGGCTACCGGGGCCGATGTGGTGATGATCACGGCTGGGGCGGCCCAAAAAGAAGGCGAGACCCGCCTAGACCTAGTGCAAAAGAACGTTGAGATTTTCAAGCGACTGATCCCTGACATTGTGGCCCACTGCCCCCAAGCCATTTTGCTCGTGGTGTCTAACCCCGTAGACGTGCTCACCTATGCGGCTTGGCGGCTATCGGGATTGCCTAAAAATCGGGTGTTTGGCTCGGGCACGGTTTTGGATACCGGGCGATTTCGGTACCTGCTGGCTCGGCATCTGGGTATTGATGCCCGTAGTTTGCACGCTTATATTATTGGCGAACACGGCGACAGCGAAGTGCCTTTCTGGAGCCAGGCTAACGTCTGTGGCACCCCCCTTTACCACGATGGCATGCCGACTGAAGAGCGTCAGACGATGGATGATATTTTTCAGCAGACCAAGCATGCGGCCTACGAAATCATTCAGCGGAAAGGCTATACCAATTACGCGGTAGGCCTGGCGGTTACGCGCATCGTGCAGTCGATCATTCGCGACCAAAATCGGGTGCTGACTGTGAGTTGCATTATGGATGAGATTTTAGGAGTGCAGGATGTGTGTCTGAGCGTGCCGGCGGTGGTCGGGCGCTCAGGCATTAGCCGTCGCCTGCATCTCACCCTCAGCCCTGGGGAAGAAGAGCTGCTGCGGCAGTCGGCCCAAACCCTGCGCGAGGTGATCGATTGCATCCGGTTTTAGCCTATTTGAAGCTAGAACCCATGTGTATCTAAGCTTGAAGCCTGTTTGAATAGGCCTATTTGAGGAATCGGGGGTAACCCAACAGGATTTAGGATTACAACAGTAGGTGGCGGTTTAATCGGAGCTTTCGCCGGGCCAAAGCAGTCTGACGGCGAGCAGGGCAAACCCCACCGCTGCCACCGCCTTAACGAGACGTTCGGGCAAAACTTGGGCGGTGCCCTCGCCAATAATGACCCCCAGAAAGCTGGCCAGAAGCAGCGCAGCGGCGGTGCCGAGGAAAACAGCACGGGGCGATTTGGAGCTACCGCCTAGGGCGATCGCAGCGATTTGACTCTTATCCCCCAGTTCTGAGATGAACACGGCGGCAAAGCTGAGGGCGAGGAGGTTCCAATCCATAGGGTGGGTGTAGGGGGTTGGTCAAGTCTAGAGACTAAGGGTGGGCAATATCCCACAACAGCCACACCGTAATGCCCAGCAGGGTGGCTCCGGCTGCCGTGTCGAGGGTATCAGGAGAGACGCGGCGGGCCAGCCATTGCCCCAGCAGCACTCCTAACAAACTGGTGGTAATCAAGGCGCTGCCAGCGCCTAAGAAGACGATCCACGGGGCCTGAGACTGGGCACTCATGAGTAGCGTGGTCACCTGGGTCTTGTCGCCCAACTCAGCCAAAAAAATGGTCACAAAGGTAGAGCCAAAGACGCGCCAAAACGCCGATCGGCTCACGGTTGTGGCAGGCTGGGCGGGGTCGCTAGCAGGGGACTCAGGGGCAGGGCTGGAGATGGGCACGATGGCTAAAGCCTGGAGATGGGTGCACTGGGCGGTTGGCGGGCTAAGCTCTGGGCTGGGTCAGCCCTATCGACCACCGCTGATATTTCATAATGCTTTCATTATCTGCAAGGGTCTGCAAAACTGCAACTGGAGCGCGTTCTAGGGCCTAGGGCTCTAGGCCCACAGCCTGCTCAAACCGAGTCATCTCAGGGCTAGAGTCACCGTAGATATCAGCAATGTGCTCTTGGCAGCAGTCAATGGCAAACTCATCCAGCTCGTTGGCGTCAACGCCAAACATGGTTTCAAAGGTATCGGCGGCCACTCGGCAGAAGCTCGGCCGGTCTGGATAAATATTGCAGAGGCGTTGGCCAGAGTCGTAGTGGATACACCAGCCATCGTCACCGACCAGGCTGAGATACAGTGTCAGCTGCTCGGGAGACAGGTAAGACTCAAGGTCGGGGCGCTCGGCGGGCGCTAAAAAACAGCAGGCGCCACAGGATTTTACACATTGCCAGGTGGCCATTGAGTCTCCTCGGGCCTTCCTGGCCCCACGATCGCGGGCAGTGCCTGCTGCCTTAGAATTTTGTTAAGTTATCTAAAATAGGTGCTGCGTTAGCAGGTAGAATGAGCACCGAAAGCAAGCTTTATTCTAGTCCAGTCGCCTTGTGTTGGGAGGTTTCATGAGCTTTCTGAGCAGTTTTTTGAGTAATATTAACTTCGAGCTAATTGCCCAGTTGACTATGCTCGGCATGATTGTCGTTGCCGGGCCGGTCATTGTATTTTTGCTGTTTCTTCGGGGCGGTGACCTGTAAACGCAAAATCTTGAATTTCAGACAGCTACGGCGTTTGGGTAGTCTTTGGGCGATTCCAGGCGCTGTTTTAGTATGAATTCTGCGATCGCCAGATCCATGGGCGTGGTCACCTTGAGATTGCTTTCTTCGCCCGCTACCACCTGCACCGGGAGATCGCATTTTTCAAACAGGGCGGCGTCGTCAGTGACGTTCCAGCCCTGGGTGAGCCCTTGCTGGTGACACTGTTTTAGCGGCGCTACGTCAAATCCCTGGGGGGTTTGGGCTGCCCACAGGTACTGCCGATCGGGGGTGGCTTGAATGGTTTGGTCGTCATCGACGACCTTGATCGTATCTTTGACGGGCACGGCGGCTACCAGCCCTGGAGTAGTTTCCAGGGCTGCTGCACAGCGGTTGAATAGATCGGGGGTGGCCAAACAGCGAGCGCCATCATGAATGAGGACGTGGCTGGCTGCCGCTGGCAGAGCCTGGAGGCCGTTATAGACCGATTGTTGCCGACTGTTGCCGCCAGTAATTAAGTCTACGGGCTTGGTGAGAGCGAGCGATCGCACAATGGTCTCCAGATCGGGGCGATCGCGCTCTTGGCAGATCAGGCCAATCCACACTATCGCTTCGGCCAGGGCGGCGGCCTGGAGCGTCCAGGCAATAATGGGCTGCCCCAACAGGTCGATCAGAACCTTGTTGCGATCGGCTCCCATGCGGCGACCGCTGCCAGCGGCGGGGATCAGTAAATAAGCGGGGGGCATAGCGGGCGCAAAACGGACAATACCTGGCTGGGGCGGGCTGAGCTGGCCACTCACGATCGGGCCGGGCTGGGGGGAGATGGGCCTGGAGACTGACGTTTGGCGGCATCATCCGGGTGAATTTTGACCTCCGGAGGGCAGGATTTATCACCTTTGGTGAAATTTAATGCATTTTGTCAGCCAGATATCCCTTTAACCTTAACCAGGTTCCACTACAATAGCTTGCGAATAGGCATGGACGTTAACTATGCGGGTACTGGCTCTTGTCCCAGGGGAAACGGAGACTCAGCTGAGCTTCTTTCCGATCATTAATCAGATCAAAGACAGCTTTGAAAACGCCGAAGTATCAGTGGTCGCGGCCCCTGGCACTGCGGCCATCTATAAGCTCTCGACAGCGGTCGCCGAAGTGGTGCCCTACAACTTTGAGGCCAGTAATAGCCCGGCAGACTGGGCCAACCTGTTGGGCATTGTGCGCGATCGCGAGTTCGATGTGGCGCTCACCCTCACCGATTCCTGGTCTATTGGCCTGTTGTTGTGGCTGAGCGGGGTGCCTGCGCGGCTGGGCTACAGCGGTGGGGCCAACGATCTGCTGCTAACCAATACGGTGCCGCGCCAGGCTGAGACCCCTGACTATGGCGATTTGCTCGGGCTCATCAATATTTCTGGCACCCCGCCGGCACTCTCGATTAATGTGCCTCGCAGCGACCTCGCCGCCGTTGAAGCAATGCACAAAGGGGCGGGGCTAGCCGATGGCTACGTGTTGGTATATCCCGGCCCTACGGCAACGGGGGCGATCTACCCCACCGACAGCTGGGTCGCTATCCTCAAAGATTTTCAGCAGCGCCAGCCTGATTTGCCGGTGGTAATCCTCCAGACCGACGAGGGGGCACCCCAAGCCGCCGCCATTGCCACCTTAGTACCCGACCTGAAGATTCTGCGGCCAGAAACGCCAGGTCAGGCCGCCGCGATGATTGCGGCGGCTAACCTCGTGGTGGCAGTAGAAGGCTACCCGTTGGGCTTGGCTATGGCTCTCAATGTCTACGCCCTAGGGCTGCTGTCTGGCGATCGCCCCCTGCTGCCCAGTCATGATGCCAATCGCCTAGTCACCCTTACTTCTGCTAATGGCACCTTAGCCGACATTAATCCAGACCAAGTCTTGAAGAAGATTTGGAGTGAAGGGGCTTAAAGGCCTTTACTTTAGATTCATCCAGGCATCACTATCCGATCGCCTCTGAGCTTACTATGTGGGCATAAAATTGTCGTGACTGCCCAGCTATTGTTAGCCATTGGAGTGTTTTGATCTATGGATAAGATTAAAGAACAAGCCAGCATCGTCAGTCAGCTCTTGTTTTCTGCCGACACTGGCGACATCTACAAAAAGACCCTAGCCCGCACCTGGGATATTCTCCGGGAAGTCGCTATCCTGCTGTGGTTAGTTATTTGCCTCACCTTTGTCGGGGGGGAGTGGTTCTATCGCACCGCTGTCGGCCTGGGCCGCAGCACCCGCACTTGGTACATTGGCCTCAGCGAAAAAGACCCTAGCGCTGCGCCTGCCTCGATGGCCTCTACCGGTCAAGCCCTGCTCAATACCGTGCAGTCGAGTACCGCCTATCTCCTTTCCCAAGCCCGTCAGCAATTGGGCATTCCAGAGTCCGAGCCCAAGCCTTCGGTGGCAGCAGAACCCCCAGCCCAGCCCGCTCCCGTTGTCGCGCCGGTGGCACCTCCTCCAGCCCCTGAGCCACCTGTTTCGGCTCCAGAGGCCACTGCCTCTGCGGTTCCGCCTACTGCCGATGCCGATGCCGATGCCGATTTAGCCTAGCTGATTCCTGGCCCCAAGCAAGCTCGCAGCCCAGCCGCAGACACCAACGTTCTCCGGCTTTATTTTTGGCTGCGTTTTGACCGAGGCGGTAGCATCGGCTAGGACTTTCTACAATAACCACAGGATCCAATTTTTTAGCCCTGAGCGATGCTTCAGCACTACCTATTGATTAGCTTTAGCGCCATCTACTATAGTCAGAGCGCTGCAAACGCCCAACGGCGGCCTCACCTGTTAGCATCCCTGGCTCTGCAGGAAGCCGAAGGCAGCCGCACGGTTGATTATATTCGGCAGGCCAAGGCCACTGATATTCCCAGCTGGCTCGACGAACAAATGCAGCGCCACGTCAATGACGAGGTGCGCCATGCTCAAATTTTCACCAGGGCTGTAGAGCGCGAAGGCTACTTTATTGATCTCGATAGCCAAGCCGCCCAGCAGTCGCGATTGAGCGTAGGCGAAGCCTCCATGCGGCGCTACCACCAGGTCGAAGACCTGGCCGCAGCGCCGTTGCCTCACCTGTTAGCCAGTGTCTTTTTGGCCGAAGAGATGGGCGTACGCGGCTTCCGCTGTATGCTGAAGGCCTTGCCTGCACAGTTGACGGTTACCCGGGCTGCGATCGAGTCAGTGCTGCAAGACGAAGAACGCCATGTGCGCTATCTGAGTGATGCTCTGCGCTACTTCCACGCTACTGCTGTAGCCGAGGCCTACCGTCGCGATATTGAGGCGAAGATGTTCAAAGACTTGGGCAAGGTCGTCGAATTTATCACCAAACCTGCCGCTGAACGCCCCAGCTTAGTACAGCCAGGCCAAAAGCCCGGATTATCTCTTGTCTGAACAGCCTTGATACCATAGGGTTGCTTGAGCTGAATTTCTGGCTTTTAGCGACATAATGAGTTCTACTGCCAAGGTAGCCCTGGGCCATGAGCGTCAAACCTGGAAGCAAATACTATCCCCTCTTCGAACATTTGCAACACTGTGAGCAGGGGGCCATAAGCCTGACATTTGCTGAGATTGAGACCCTAATAGGCCGCTCATTGCCGACTTCAGCGCTGAAGAAGAAAAACTGGTGGAGCAATCGCGATAGCGCCAGTGCCCTCCAGGCCAGGGCCTGGGTGAGCGCCGGTTACCAGGTAGAGGCGGTCGATTTAGCTCAGCAGACCGTCACCTTTCAAACCTTCCAGGCTACTTACCAGGTTCAGCACAAGGATGGTGCGATCGATTGGCAGGGCCGTGCTATTAAGGCGCTGCGGGTGTACAAAGGGCTCAACCAGGAGCAGTTTGCCAGTGAACTCGGCGTGCGCCGAGAAACCGTGAGCGAATGGGAAAACAGCAAGTATGAGCCCGATCGCTCTAAGCGGAAGCTTTTAAACATCATTGCTAAACAAGCTAACTTCGGAGATCTAGAATCAGATTCATAAAATTCTATTGACTTTTTGTTCGTCTGACCCACATAATATTGATATGCGATCAGGTGTACTTCTGACGCGAAATGTTCTTTTCCGATCACCCATGCAATATGCCAATGCACCTCCCAGGGCTCTTTTCCTCGCGCTAGGCAACAAAATCTGTCCAGGCTGAATCACCTGTTCTAGAACCGATTTGTTCTGGCACTGATTTGTTCTGGCACTGATCTGTTCTGGTCTAGTGTCGCCAGATTTCTCAGGCAAGTCCTATTCCCACTCACTTGCTCGGGCTTACATAAGCCCGAGCCCACAACGCTAGAAACGGACCTCTAACGACTAAAAACTATGTTGAATGAGCCTCTTGGGGAGAATGACCTTCCCAGCACGTTTACGCTGCCAACTTACCAACCCGATCGCCTGACCCACATTCTCCTCGGTGACTATGCTGCTGTCATAGAAGCCATTAACCGCATGGAAGTGTTGCGGTATTGCGCCAGAGTCGCCTGGATCGACCCTATCCCTACCGGACGCAGCGGCGAATACATCAGCGTAATGACTCGCCGTATTACACCTGCGGAGGATTGAGGGTCGGTAGGCTGAACCATTCCCAGGCCAAATCCGATCTCAGGCCAAATCCGACTTGGCTATCTCCTATTGCTCGGGGCAAATTCCATAGGGCCTCTGGCTTGGCTACCCTAATGCCCTACAGGTTGGCCTTAATGGCAGCGCGGGCGGGTGGATTTGGTATCACAGGTGCTGCCTGGGAGTTGTCCGCCCCTAACAGATGGCTAATTCTGGCTGTGATAGGGTTTAGCTCTTGTTTTCAGCATTATCCTCCATCATCTTTGGCCTAGGAGCCGTTAGCTATGAAATCTGTTCAATCTAGAGCTTTGATGGTTCTAGGGCTGGTTACCTCTGTCGGCTACGGCCTTATCTCTACCCCTGCTATGGCTGAGGAAATGTCAGAATCTACAACTGAAACCAGGGAGTCAGGGCTGGCTAACTCCAACGTAGTTGACCTGGCTGAGCTCACGGCAAACCCGAGCAACTACGACTTCTTTACCTTCAGGCCAAACCTCGAAAAGCTGATTCTTTCCGGTGCTGCTGACACCGAGCACATCAGCATTCTGTGGTACACCATCCCCGACGGTAGCGTAGGGCTGCATTACCATTCCATGACCGAGTCGGTCTATGCAATCGCTGGCACCCAGACCGATGCCAAGGGGGTATACCCGACTGGCTCGCTCTACTTTAACCCGCCCGGCAGCGGCCACTCGATCTCAGACAGCACGGGCTTCTTTATTTTGGCCTATGCTTCGCCCCCAGATTTTGCCAACACCGATCTGATTCAAGACTACACGCCCGTTCAAATCAACACCGCTGATCCTGACTTTGAGACCATGTATCCCTTTGCCGAGGCCCAAGCTGGCGTCTCAGTTTACTCGGTGCCGCTCGATCCAGCGGGTGGCATGAGTTCTCAATTTATTCAAAGCACGTCCTTAGAGAGCTACGAATACATCGGTAACTATCTGCTGGTGTTGAGGGGCAGCTGCACTATCGACGGCACCACCTTTGACCAAGACCAGCTCGTGGTTGCAACCACCATTGATACCCAGGCTTACCAGGTCAGTGCCGTTGAAGGGGGCAACTGTTTAGCCCTGGGCCTGTCATTTTAGGTGGGTTGGCTCAATAGCCTACCTTGGCTCCATTTTGGGTCAAGGTTTTAGGGCGGTAAGCCCGGCTTAGCCATGATGATGACTTATCTTAAGCTTTTGGTCACGATGGCCCTTTGGGGCGGCACCTTCATCGCCGGACGGCTGGTGGTACAGGATATGGGGGCCTTTGCTGCGGCCTTTTGTCGTTTTGCAGTGGCTTCGGTTGCGCTGGTGATACTCACCTATGCGATCGAGGGCGGGTTGCCCTGGCCTCCCAAAAAGCTGTGGCTCTCGATCGCACTGTTGGGGTTGACGGGCATTTTTGCCTACAACGTGTTCTTTTTCTCGGGGCTGAAAACGGTGGAGGCCGGGCGAGCCGCGCTGATCATTGCCCTCAACCCGGTGGCGATCGCCCTGGGGGCGGCCCTGGTGTTTAAAGACCCACTCAGCCGCACCAAGCTGCTGGGCATTGGCCTCTCGCTGGTGGGAGCGGCAGTGGTGATTAGCGATGGTGCCCCGCTGAAACTGCTGCGGGGGGATGTGGGCTTGGGGGAGCTGTTGATGCTGGGCTGTGTGGTGAGTTGGATGAGCTACAGCCTGCTGGGCAAAGCAGTCATGGCCGAGCTATCGCCCTTTGCAGCCACCACCTATGCCTGCGTAACCGGAGCGCTGCTGCTGCTGGGGCCAGCCCTGGCCGATGGGCTGGGGCTGGCGATCGCCACCGCATCGCTCACCACCTGGGGCGGCATTGTCTACCTGGGCATTTTCGGGTCGGCGGTGGGCTTTAGCTGGTACTACGACGGTCTGCGTCAGCTGGGGCCAGCGCGGGCTGGGGTGTTTATTAACCTGGTGCCAGTCTGGGCGATCGCCCTGGCGGCCCTGATGTTGCAAGAAACGCCAACCTCGTCGCTACTGCTGGGGGGCTGTCTGGTGATTGCAGGGGTGGTGATGACCAACCGCTAGGCACCTTCCGCAGAGTAGGCGGCGGCCCTAGGGGAATGCAGATGGGTTAGCTTCCACTGCCATCCCCTCCGCTAGAGGCTGATCGGGCGGGGCGTTCAGAATGACATTGTCGGTTGCGTCTAACCCGGAGAGAATTTCGATCGCTTCTAAGATGTCTAGCCCTGTGGTCACGGGGCGCTGCTGGGCTTTGCCATTGTCGTCATTGAGCACGACCGCATCGAAGGGGGCGACAATGGCGTTGTCGGCAATCCGGGCCCGTAGGTTGGCCAGCGTAGCCTGGTTCTGACGAATCGCTAGTGCCGACTGCTGGAGGTCAACCTCAGCCCCGCGCAGGTCTGACTGGGCGGTTTCCAGGGCGTCGCGATCGCGATCGTACTCATCCTCGGCAATAAATCCCTGGTCTAGCAGTGATTGCGATTCGACCAGGCGCGCCTGGGCTCGCTGCACCTGACGCTGTTGGTCTTGCAGTAATTCCCCCTGGCGCTGTTGCTCCAGCCTGAGAATTTCGGTCTGAATTTGGGCCTCGTCGAGCTGTTGTTCCAGGGCGCGATCGCGTTGTGGGGCGGCACTACCGTAACTGCAAGATCTAACTCACCTAGGGTACTTTGCCAAGGGCAGGCCCGAGTCGCCGCTCACTCAAACCGTTAAGTCGGCGATCACTCAAACCGTTGAGCCGCCGCCGCCCAGGATAATAGCTGGTAACCTCCAGACCCATACACCAGCAACTCCACGGGGCTCCCTGGGGCCGGGCTCGTCAACGCGACTAGGGTTTGGGAGGCCAATATATCGCTGTAGAGCACCGTGCCATTGGAGCTGAGAATAATGGTTTTAGAACTGTTCTGGTCTACCGAGACACCCCAGGTTTTAAGTTGATTCAGAGCGGCCTGATTCCAGGTCAAGACTCGTTCTGGTTGGCCATCCCCGGTCAAGTCCAGGCTGTGCTGCGACAGCTCATCCAAGACATCCATCAGGCTCGCTGGGGCAGGCTGACGATCAAAGATAGCAAGCTCCACTGCCGCTGCCACCACCGCCGACTCCGGCTGCTGACGCTGGCCAGCAGCCAACCACATCAGGGCTCCCTGGGAAAATATGAGAGGCGGTAGCGCCGCCTCGTTGGCCGGTGGCCCGGTAGCCAGCAGGGTCGCGATCCCATCGGTTAACTGTAGCCCTCGCAGGGTGATGGGAGCCGCCACCCCAGTGGTCGGGCTAACCCACTGCAACAGCTGCGGTGAGGCCTGGGCCACGGGCTGAATCGCTGGCCAAACCGCCGCTGGGGCGGCTCCACTAGGGATTACCA
This sequence comes from Nodosilinea sp. LEGE 07088, assembly GCF_015207395.1. Classification (GTDB taxonomy): domain Bacteria; phylum Cyanobacteriota; class Cyanobacteriia; order Phormidesmidales; family Phormidesmidaceae; genus Nodosilinea. The sequence goes on along the minus strand of NZ_JADEWX010000004.1, from coordinate 62,729 downwards.
GACCGCCCGATTGCCAGGTTCTGCCCTGGTTTATAGCTCGTAGCTCGATGGCGTACCACTGCCCTAACGAAGCATCGAGGGCTTGACCTGGCGCCGCGTAGCCACTGCTGGGCGCTGCGATCGGACGGGCCTGGCCGATGATCGCCTTCAGGGGGGGTAGAGCGATCGCAGCGCCACCCTCCGACGCCTCGGTTGTCGACGCTTCAGTAGCGGTCTTGACCCTAGCAACCGCTGGTTGCTCAGCCCTCGACAAAGCGGCCAGCACAGCGGTCAACCGTTGCCGGGCCGCTGTCGGCACCGACTGTCGGTTTAGCCAGTCTTGATCGGCCCCATCCCGACGGTCAGGCTGGGCTGGCCGAGCCCTGAGTGCCAGCCCTCCCCAAACGTATACGGCTGGGTCTGGGTTGGGGAGAGCCGCCGCAGCGCTAATACGATTCCACAGCCGACCCTGATCGGCCTCTAGGCGTTTAATCACCGCTGGCAATAGATCGGGGTTGGCCTCTAGGATTGCTAACGCCCCATCCCAACGGCCATCGATCACCAGCGCCAGCATCTGCTGGGTTGGTGTCGACCAGTCTTGCCCAGCCTGCTGGGACGTAATCGCGGCATGGCGCTCCATCAACCTGAGCTGGGCCTCAGCCGCTGGGGTCCAGTTTTGACCAAGGGATGCTTTTAGCCCAGCGAGCTGGGTTTTGGCCGGGTGCCACAGACCGCCTCGCGCCGATCGCAGCGCCCGCTGATAGGCAACGGCCTGGGCACCGGCATCGACGGGCATGCGCAGCCACGACACTGGCTGCAGGCGCGGAGTCGTCCCGGCCAGCACCTGTATGCCTCGCAGGGCCGGGTCTAGGCCTACGGTTTCATCAACGACGAGATCGCTGGGTGCTTGGCCATCGAGATCGACCCACTGGGGTGGACGGTTGGTGGGGCTGCTCCAGGAGGCCAGCAGGTCTAGCTGCGGGGTCTGCGGATCGATGTAGAGCAGGTGTCCGTAGCGGAGGGCCAGTCCCTGCTCTTGCCAGATACCTTCTAGGGTGAACCAGGTGCCCGAGGCCGAGGCGGCTGGTGGTAGCGGCGCTATCTTTGTCAGAGGCAGGGTGGTCGGTAAGGCGGTAGGGGCCTGGGGGCTGCTGTGCCAGGGAGCCAGCACCGTTGCTCGGGGTAGGGGATCTACCGTAAGGGTTGCGATCGCCCGCCATTCATCGTCGCTGCCGCCAGGGCCAGGCTGGGTTTGATAGAGGGTCAGGGCGGCGATCGCCCCAGTATCGGCCTCTAGCAGGGGCAGCACTTGCCAGCCAGATTTTCCCTGCACGGGCAGCGGCACGCCCAGTTGCTGCTGCTCTGCCGCCGCCTGCCGTCGCAGCTCATCTAGAGTCGTAGCCGGGGGTAAACTCACAGACTGCGACTGTAACCGAGCCCATCCCTGGGGTACAGCCTGGGGATCGAGCATGAGCCGCAGGCCCAGCCGAAAGCTCAGTACCAGTAGCGCCAGGCCACCCCCTAACCCACATAGCACCAGCGGTGGCCCTAACCAGCGCCAGAGACGGCTAGGGCGGCCACCCACCCACACCTGGACAGGGCCAGGGCTATTGACCTTAGGGGCCCTAGGGCGAAGAAATAGTCGAAGCGGCATGGACAGTACGCCAATTTCCCCTGCAACTCTAGCGCAGGATGTCCCATTGCGATCCCCTGTCTGCGCGGTTCTTCACCGATTGCCCACGATGAGAGCCTCATCGGTGACAAATTTTGCGGCTGGCCCTCAAGTAGAGCTACTTCACCAGACAATCGCTGACCTCAGGCCCGACTGCCAAAATCGAGTACGCCACCGCCACCACCGCTCTAGAATGAAGGTTTAATCCTTTGCCATCTCCCTCCGCAATGCCCACCGACTATCTCGAACGCATTCTCACCGCCCGGGTCTACGATGTCGCGCAGGAAACCCCCCTGGAGTTGGCCCCCAACCTATCGGCGCGGCTGCAAAACCGGCTGCTGCTGAAGCGAGAAGACATGCAGCCGGTATTTTCGTTCAAGCTGCGGGGAGCCTACAACAAAATGGTCCACCTGTCGGCGGAGCAACTGGCCCAGGGGGTGGTGGCATCGTCGGCGGGCAACCACGCCCAGGGGGTGGCGCTGGGCGCCAAGCAATTGGGCACCCGCGCCATTATTGTCATGCCCACGACTACCCCAGCGGTCAAGGTCAGCGCGGTCAAAGCGCAGGGGGGTGAAGTCGTGCTCCACGGTGAAACCTACGACGATGCCTATGCCCACGCCCGCCAGCTTGCTGACGAAAAGGGGCTGGCCTTTGTGCACCCTTTCGATGACCCCGATGTGATTGCGGGCCAGGGCACCATTGGTATGGAGATTTTGCGCCAGCAGCCCCAGCCGATCCACGCCATTTTTGTCGCCATTGGCGGCGGCGGTTTAATTGCGGGCATCGCTGCCTACGTCAAACGACTGCGGCCCGATATCAAAATCATCGGCGTAGAGCCCTTTGAAGCCGATGCCATGTCTCAATCTCTAAAAGCAGGGGAGCGGGTGCGGCTGAACCAGGTGGGTTTGTTTGCCGACGGCGTGGCGGTGCGCCAGGTGGGCGAAGAAACCTTTCGCCTCTGCCAGCAGTACCTAGATGACATCATTTTGGTTAGCACCGATGACACCTGCGCGGCCATCAAAGACGTGTTTGAAGATACCCGGTCGATCTTAGAACCGGCTGGGGCGCTGGCGATCGCCGGAGCCAAGGCCTATGTTGAGCGCGAGGGCATTGCCGACCAAACCCTGGTGGCCGTGGCCTGCGGGGCCAACATGAACTTCGATCGCCTGCGGTTTGTGGCCGAGCGGGCCGAAATCGGCGAACATCGCGAAGCCATCTTTGCTGTTACCATTCCCGAAACCCCTGGCAGCCTCAAGGCGTTTTGCGAATGCATCGGCACCCGCAACCTGACCGAGTTTAACTACCGCATTGCCGACAACCACGAGGCCCATATTTTCGTTGGGTTAGAGGTGCAGGGTCGCGCCGATGCGGCTGATATGGCCCAGCTCTTTGAGGCCAAAGGCTTAAAAACCCTGGATTTAACCGACGATGAACTTTCCAAAATGCATTTGCGCCACATGGTCGGCGGCAAATCGCCCCTGGCCCACGATGAGCTGCTGTACCGCTTCGAGTTTCCTGAACGCCCCGGCGCGCTGATGAAGTTTGTCAGCGCCATGAGCCCCGACTGGAACATCAGCCTGTTTCACTACCGCAACAACGGCTCCGACTATGGTCGCATTGTCGCTGGCATTCAGGTGCCGCCCAACGAAATGGCCCAGTGGCAGGGCTTTCTCGACAGCCTCGGCTATCAATACTGGGACGAAAACCAAAACCCCGCCTACAAGCTGTTTTTGGGCTGACTGCGAGCGTCCTGTACCTCCAGCAGCAGTAGAGTGGGCAATGCCCACCAATCCACTCATTCACCCACCGCTAACCCCAACAGTGCTAATTTTGGATTTACGATTTTGGATTTTGGTGAGGAATGTTGAGTCCAGCAGTAGGGTGGGCAATGCCCACCAATCTACTCATTCACCCGCCGCTAACCCCTCTCCATCAAACACATCTGCTCTCTTGCCTCCACAGCAACATCCCTAACCCTCCTCATAAAACCCCTCTGCCACAAACCATCGAAAACTTGAAAATTTCCATTGGTGTGGGCAATCTACCAACCCGTGCTTCACCGGGTTGTAGTGCACATAATTTACATGATCTATCCAATCTGCCTCATCACGAATGGTGTGCTCCCAAAATCGTCGCTGCCAAACGTCACTTTCTCGTTAGAAAATGAATGTGGTCGGGGATTACCACTGCTGCTGTGACCTCGAAGGGCATTTCTGCTTTAACAGTGGCTGTGGCTTGGCGAAGACGAGCAATGTTAATAGGATCTGCAAAGATGGGCCTGCGGTTGAAGGTTACCAGAGTGATAAAAAGGGTAGCCCCAGGGGTATAGGCGCGCCGATAGTCAGGCATTTGTGGAGTGGCGGGAGGAATATATGTAGTATTCCCGATTGGGTGGTGAGCGCAGGTTTAAGGTGGGCAGTGCCCACCCTACAAGGCTGGCTGTAACCAGCTCGCTGCAACGGCATGGGATTCATGGTCCGGCAAAACGGCTGCCACCAAAATAGAAGTGTCAAAAAAGCACCTCATAACCCAAACGATCGCTCCTCACGCGCCGCCTGCACCGCTGCCACAAGATCGAAAGTTGGAGAAATTTTGCCTTGATAAACCAGCACATCCCCTTCCCAAGCCAACATCGGTTCAAGCTCTGTTTCCATGCGCGGAATAGGATGAGATTCCCTAAGCGATTCGAGTAACCGGATGGCCACCTGTAAGCGCTCCTCTTGGGATAACTGACTGGCGGCGGCGAGTACCTCTTGAACTGTCATACGTCCCCCTCAGAGCGATCAGTCTCATGCATAGCTTAATTCAGGTTAATGCGCTCCGTCTCATGCTTCACCAGGTCGAGCATTGCCTCAACTATCCACGCTGGGGTGAAAACCTCCCCGTGGTCGGCGACTCGTTTTTTGGACTTGACGTAGTTCATGTGCAGATGCATTTGAGGCGATGCTTCCTTCTCCCTCGTGCCCAAGCTCTGCCTGGGCACGAGAATCGCACCCCGGTGATAGGCAATCGCGCCTGGGCGATAGGCAAGTACAGCCCTGCGATAGGCAATCGTACCCCGACGATAAGCAATCGCACCCCAGTGATAAGCAATCGCGCCCCGGAGACAATCAATCGCACCCCGACGATAAGCAAGTACAGCCCTGTACTTGCTTCACCCTCATCGCCACTTCATTCAGCACCGTCTGTTCATATTGCTTTTGCAAAGCTTCGCCCTATTTTCCGGACTAGCTGGGGCAGCGGGCACATTACGCCCAGCGCCAGGTAAGCCCCTACAGCCTCGTCGCTAACGCCAACTCACAAATCCATTTAGGAGCATTCCAACCATGTCTACTACCGATACCAGCCGTCGCCTGCGGTCCATCTACCTCGATCAAGATGTCGATTCGCTCCGGGGGGTGGGCACCATTGCCGACTACGCCTCCGGCCGTCCCGAAACCACCCTGAAAGGGCTGCAAAACAGCTACGCCGCCATGATGGCCGCCCAGGATGAAGAGACCAAAACCATGGTGCGCGCCAAAGCTGCCGCCGATAAGGCCCGCCTGGCGGAGTGGCAGTTTCACGACAACATTCTGGCTATGAAAGAACTGGTGCGCGGGGTCTATGGGTCTGACAGCGACGAAGCCCAGGCCATTGGCTACAAGAAAAAATCTGAGCGTAAGCGGCCCCGGCGCTCGATTAAGGTCGCCGCGATGTAGGCCTTAAATCTGCCTCCGCAGCCCGTGAGCCTCGCCCACGGGCTTTTTTGTGCTGCTATTGTTTCGTCAAGCTTCATTTTTTCGGGATTGCTGAACCTAGCGATGAACCGAAACCCTACTTGGGCAACCCCGCTTCCAAACAGGGATCTTGTAGGGGCATTGCACTGCAATGCCCCTACAACCCGGGTGTAGCCCCATGGAATTCGGTATGAATCAAACATTCAACGCCCCTCGTAGGAGCAAACGGCCGTTTGCCCTATCCAAATTCATGCCTCAGAACAGCAACGCCATTTTTTCGTGGTGAAGTCAGCTTACAAAAATCGCTGGTGGCAGAGCTGGCGAAAGTGTTCGCCCCGCTGCTCAAAATTGGGATACTGATCAAAGCTGGCGCAGGCTGGAGATAGCAACACCACCCTGGCGTTGAGGGTCGGAGCGATTTCAGCGCTACGCTCCACGGCCCGATCCATGGTTTCCACAATCTCGTAGTTGCCATACCCTGCCGTCTCTAGCCGCTGGGCAAACTGAGGGGCGGCATCGCCGATGAGTAACACCTTGGCGACCTGGGCCTGAATGCGTTGCACCCAGGCTGTGTCGTCGCCTTCTTTGGCTTCACCCCCCGCAATCAGCACCGTCGGGGCGGCCACCGATCGCAGCCCCACTTCGGCGGCATCGTAGTTCGTCGCCTTGGAATCATTGATAAAGTCAATGCCCCGCCAGGTGCAGATATGCTCTAGCCGGTGGGGTACCCCAGCAAAGCCGGTCACGCCTGCTGCGATCGCCTCCGTATCGAGGTCAGCCAGGCAGGCCGCCGTCACCGCCAGCAGCAGGTTTTGTCGATTGTGCTCCCCCACCATGCCCAGGGCATCGGCCCGCACAATGGGCAACCCTTCAAATTTAACCCAGCCATCTTCGATATAGGTGCTGGGGCGCAGCGGGGCAACGGCACCTTTCCCGGCACTGCTGGTCCAGTAGGCCGACGGAAAATCCTCTGCCAGGTGCCGACGCAGATAGGGGTCGTCACCGTTGAGCACCGCTAGCTCCGAGCGATGCATCAGGCTGGCCTTGATCTGGGCGTAGTTTTCGACGGTGTGATGGCGCTGGAGATGGTCGGGGGTGAGGGTTGTCCACAGGCCGATCTGGGGGGCCAGGGTCGGGGATGCCTCGATTTGATAGCTGCTCAACTCCGCGATCACCCAGTCGGGCACCGTGGGCTCTAGGGCCAGTTCGCAGGCCGCGTAGCCAATGTTGCCGCAGGCAGGAGCATTGAGCCCAGCCGCCTGAAAAATGGCAGCGGTAAGTGCGGTAGTAGTAGTTTTACCATTGGTGCCGGTAATGCCGACCCAGGGACGATCCTGTAGAAACCGCCAGGCCAGCTCGGTTTCACCGATGACCTCGAGCCCATTCTCCCGAGCCGTTACCAGGGCGGGGCTATCCCAGGGTACGCCGGGGCTTACCACCAGTAGATTGGTGCGGCTGTCGGGCACAAAGCTGTAGTCGAGCAGCACCGTGATGCCTTCCTGACGCAGGCTGTTCTGTTGGGCGGCCAGGGCGGGAGTTGTGCCGCGATCGCTGAGCATCACCGTCCAGCCCTGGCGGTGCAGCAGCCGCGCTGCCGCTACTCCAGACTTCCCTAAACCAATCACGTGGGCATTTTTCATGGCATTGCTACCCTTTGACGATCGCCCCAAAGTCCCCTAGTACCAGGGCGTGGTTGCGCAGCAGGCCCAGCAGGTTGAGGCGATTTTGCCGCACAGCGGGCTGATCGGCCATCACCAAAACGCTATCAGGGCCATCAAAAAAGCCGCTGACCACTGGTGCCACCTGCTCTAGACCCGCCACTAGCTGATCGTAGTTGCGGCTGGCCTGAGCTGCCTGGGTTTGGGGCACCAGGGTTTTGAGTGCCGCCAGCAGGCCGCGCTCAGACTGCGCCTCTAGGGCAGCAGGGGCAATCACCCCCTCGGGGTCAAGCACCTCGGTATCGAGGCTGCCCTGGGAGGCCAGGCGAGTCGCGCGGTTGACGGTCTCATAAACGGCATCCATGCGGCCGCTGCGGCGCATCTCCTGCAAAAACAGGGCCCGATCCTTACCATCTAGCGGGTCCCTGAGCACGCGATCGCCCAGCACCGCGTTGACCAGGTCGTAGTCGATCGCCAGCTCATCCTGTAGCAGCGTCTGCACCCGCTGTAAGAAAAAGTCGTGGAGCTGTTGTTTGAGGCCCTCGGCATCGGCTACCTCCAGGCTAGGGTCCTGGGCAAAGTCCTGTACTACGGTATCGAGCAGCCGGGCCAGGTTGAGGGGCAATCCTGCGACCCAGATGATATTTAAGATCGCGTTAGCCGCCCGCCGCAGGGCAAAGGGGTCAGACGATCCGGTCGGCAGCTGCCCGGTGCTAAAAATGCCCACCAGAGTATCGAGCCGGTCGGCGATGCCCACCACCTGCCCCACCAGCGTCTGGGGTAGAACATCCTGAGCACCCCGAGGCAAGTAGTGCTCGGCAATGGCGGTCGCCACGGCTTCGGGCTCGCCGCTATGGAGGGCATACTTTTGCCCCATCACTCCCTGGAGCTCTGGAAATTCGCCCACCATCTGGGTCACCAAGTCGGCTTTGCAAAGATAAACGGCCCGGCGAATGTGCTGCCGGGGCTGAGCTCCCAAATTGAGCTGGTCGCAGAGGTGATCGGCGACCATGGCAATGCGCTTGACCTTGGCGGCCATGGACCCGAGCCGTTCCTCAAAGGTGACGGTTTCGAGCTTGGCGACAAAGGCATCTAAGGGCTGTGCCCGGTCAGCATCAAAGAAAAACTTACCGTCAGAAAGCCGCGCCCGAATCACCCGGGCATTGCCCTCGGCAATAATGGCATCTTTGCTGGGATCACCGTTGGAAATCGTAATGAAGTAGGGCATTAGCGCCAGGTCGTCGGCACTCTGGCAGAGGGAAAAATAGCGTTGGTGGCTCTCCATCTCAATCACCACCACCTCCGGCGGCAGTTCGAGAAACTCGGGGTCAAATTTGCCCACGACGGCGGTGGGCCACTCCACCAGGTTGGTGACCTCATCCAGCAGGGCGGGCGACATCATCGGCACCCCGCCGAGGGGTTTGGCGGCGGCTTCCACCTGGCGCTGAATCAGCAACCGACGAGCCGCAGGGTCGATTTCGACATAGGCGCTACGGAGAGCCTCAATATAGTCTTGGGCTCGGCCCAGGGGCACTGGTGCCGGGTGCAAGACCCGATGCCCGTGGGAAATGCGATCGCTCTGGCACAGGGTTGACCCATTTTCCAGGGTCACCGGCAGCACGTCGCCATCGAGCAGCGCCACCAGCCAGCGAATGGGGCGCGGAAACCGCAGGTCACCATCGCCCCAGCGCATAAACCGCTTGCCCTCCAGGCCCAAAATCCACTGGGGAATTAGCTCAGCCAAAATCTGGCTAGTGGGCCGCCCCAAAATCGACTGGTTGACAAAGACAAAGGCGCCCTTGTCGGTGTCACGCACCTCCAGGGCAGATAGCTCTACTCCACGCGATCGCGCAAAGCCCACCGCCGCCTGGGTGGGTTGGCCTGCCTTAAACGCCGCTTGGGCGGGGGGGCCCTTCACCTCCTCCTGACGGTCAGGCTGACGGAGGGGTAATCCGTCCAGCAGCATCGCTAGACGACGAGGCGTACCGTAGAAGCGCACTGCCTCAGGGGTCAAGGTCAGCTCAGTCAGCTCAGCCTCAACGCGGGCTTGCCATTGGTCGAGAGCATCGTCTACAAAACTGGCGGGCAGTTCTTCGGTGCCAACTTCCAGCAAAAATGTCGCCATAGATAAAGATATGAATTAACCGTAGATGATCCCTAGCAGCCGAGCAATACCCCTAGAGCGGTACTGGCCCTGCTCCCGAGTTTTTAGCTTCATCAGTTTATCAATCTTTTTGCCCGAGGCCGACGTATTGGTACGTGGTCAAATAGCCATGGCCCTTCACCAGCACCTGATCGGCTTGCTCAAAGGTATAGCGATGCCGCAACCGTTGATAGGTGGCCTCAGTGATCTGAATTTTGCCCGGTATGCCCTGAGATTCCATCCGGCTGGCGATATTGACGGCATCGCCCCAGAGGTCGTAGCTAAATTTCTTGATGCCAATCACGCCCGCCACCACTGGCCCGGTGTTAATGCCAATCCGCAGCTGAAATTCTTGACCATCGTTGCGGGTAATGCGAGTGGCGGCCTCCTGCATAGCCAGGGCCATTTCCATCACCGCCTCAGCGTGATCGGGGCAGGGCAGGGGCATGCCACCGACCACCATGTAGGCATCGCCAATGGTTTTGATCTTTTCGAGCTGGTGTTGTTCGGCTAGGCGGTCAAAGGCCGAAAAGATTTGATTGAGCCAGTTGACCAACTCTAGCGGACTAATTTGAGCGGCCAGGGGGGTAAAGTTGACGATATCAGCAAACAAAATGGTGACATCGTCAAAGCGCTCTGCCAGCGACCCCTCCAGCTGCTTGAGGCGGTCAACCACGGCCCGAGGCAAAATGTTGAGCAGCAATTGCTCAGACTTTTGTTGTTCTAGCCGGAGCGCCTGCTGGGCCTGTTCACGTTCCTGCATTTCCTGCTGAAGCTGGCGATTTTTGGCCTGGAGTAGTTGCGCCTGACGGCGCAGCGCCTTTTGCAGATCGGCCAATAGATTGGTGGCACTCCCCCCCGATACGGCCCGCTGAGCCTGTTGGCGCAGTCGTCGCTGGAGCCGATGGGTGGCTACCTGAGCCCGAATGCGGGCCGCCGCTTCTTCGGCCCAGAGAGTCTGGTCAAGATAGTCAACCACCCCAAATTCAAACGCCCTGAGCCGTCTAGATAGAGCCTGGTCTTGGCCAACGACGGCCACCGCCACCTGGCGAGTTTGGGAGCGCTTTTTGAGGCGATGGCACAATCGCATCGCCGCCGTGTCAAACTGATCAATGGCCAGCAAGATTAAGTCAGGAGGGTTGGTCTCAGCGGCGGCGATGGTGTTGTCTTCACCATTGACCTGAATCACCTGATAACCCGCTGCTTGCAACAGGCCGATTAACTCTGCCAACGGTCCGAGGGAGCTGTCGGCCACTGGTGCCACTAAAATTAGGCCCAGATCTGGCGAAGGTTTGGTCATGAAACCCTGGAGCAAACAATGACAGCCTCCTTACCGTAGCGCTGCCCCGGAGGCATAGAACAGTCGCCGTCAAAGCACCCTAGAGCGTCAGCCTACCGATAGGCATGATCTCATTCGTATCCGCTGCCAGGTAAGAATATGGATTTCCCCTCAGTTAGGCAGCTTGCCTCAGTTATAGCGTTCTCTGAGCATTTCATGATTGAATCGGGAAAAACTCGGCTGAACCTGGCCTGCCAGGTTAGGTTAAAGAGTTAGCCGCATTGTTGCCGGGCACAGGTTTGAGGATTATGGCGTCGTGTAACAATCCGTTTTTGGCTCTCAAGGGCCGACTAATCTTAATAGCTTTTTTCGCGATTTCCATCGGCCTGGCCCTGGTTTTTGGCACCCTGGGTGCTTTAGAAGTGCTCCCCCTCCAAGGGGATGATCCGATCCTGGCCCCTATTCTCTACAGTCTGGTTTTTTTGGGACTGTGCGCCACTATTTTGATTACAGCCCGACGATCGCCCTTAGATCTGGGTGCTTTATTTGGCCCGTGGCCGAGACGGTTGGCCTGGGTACAGCTACTGTGGCTCGTGGTGGGCGTCTTTTTATTTTCGCTGGGCGCTTTTCAGGTGTCTTATCTGGGGTTGTCTTGGGTGGTGCCAGAGTGGGTCGAAGGGGCTCTACAGCAGTCGCTTTCTCTATCTGCCGGTGCCGCTTCTCCAGGTTTATACAATGCTCTGGTGCTGATTTCAGTACTGGTGGTGGCCCCCATTGCCGAGGAGTTTATTTTTCGGGGGGTGCTGCTGCACCGCTGGGCAATAAAGTGGGGGATTCGCCCGGCTATTGTGCTGACCTCAGTGCTGTTTGGACTGTTGCACTCTAATTTAATTGGCCTATTTGCCTTTGGAGTAGTGATGTCATTGCTCTATCTGACGACGCGATCGCTGCTGGTGCCCATTGCCGCCCATGCGATCAATAACGCCATTGCCTCTGCCCTAGACCTTCTTTGGGCTCCACCCACGGCCCCTACGGCCAATACCCTGGCAGAGTTTCGCGCCAGCTGGTGGTTGGGGGTGATCTGTCTGTTGCTGTCGGCTCCCTGGGTACTGCGCTACGTGGTCTACAACTGGCCTGACCGCCAAACCCAGCTGCCGTACTTTGCCAACCAGGGGTGCTCTCAGCCTGAGTGATACCACCGATCTAGGCTGGCTCATCCCCATCGAAAATTGCCCAGGTTCCGTATTTCTCTCGACGTTGCTAGCGACTAAACAAAAGACAATAGATTTAATTCTGAAAGACGCAAGCGGGCTGAGGCCGGCGGCTCACTTGGGGGCATTTGAACCTGAGGCCTGGTCTGTTTGAAAAGCGTTCTTCAGCTAAGGGTGCCTGATCCCAGGGGGCTTTCAGGGGTCAGGCACTTTTTATTTTTGGGGTACGATGGTCAGTGGGCTAGAGTGCGACCAAGGCGGCACGCGAGTGACAGTAGCGAACCCGATCGCAGATGCAGCGTGGTCGGCCCTGGGGTTGAGGCGCTAGCTCTTTGGCAGGGTGCGATCGCCCCTCTGCAATTTACTCTACAGTGAGCTATGGTCACCATCGCCAGCGCTTCGGAGCAACCCATTGGCTAAGCTTAACCGTGCCCAGCCGCCCCTGGGTTTTATTCCCCCTAGCTACAAACCCTGGGTCGTACAAATAGGCTACATGCTTTTGCCCCTAATGCTGCGGCTGCGGCTGCGGCCCTGGCTACCGGCAGGTATTTGGCCAGTCACCTGTGCTAACCCTGAGGTGTTGGCGGAGTGTTATCGGCAGTTTCAGGCGGGCGAGATTCGGCTGATTATGGCCTTTCGCCATAGCCAGGTCGATGACCCCATGTGTCTGTCGTACTTGTTTTCGCGGCTGGTGCCCCGGGCGGCTAGGCAGCGCGGCTTTAAACTCAAACGGCCGCTGCACAGTTTTTTTATGTACGACCGGGGCATGCCCCTGTGGGCGGGGCGCTGGCTGAGCTGGTTTTTTGCCGCCATCGGCGGTATTCCCGTCCACCGGGGGCGTCGACTTGACCTCAAGGCGCTCAAGTCGGTGCGCGAACAGATCATGACCGCTCCGCTGCCGGTGACCATTGCCCCTGAGGGCGCGACCAACGGCTACGGCGAAGTGATTAGCGACCTGGAGCCGGGGACTGCCCAGCTCGCCTTTTGGGCGGTTGAGGATCTGAAAAAGGCCGATCGCCCAGAGCAGGTACTGCTGCTGCCCATAGGCCTGCGCTACCTGTACCCCCGCCCCGACTGGACGGCTCTCCACCGCCTGCTAGCCCGCCTAGAATTGGACTGCGGTCTGCCAGTGCCGTCAGTGGGCCACCCTGCCCCGATGGATACCCAGGCCTACTATCCCCGGCTGCTGGCCCTGGGGCAGCACCTACTGATCTGCCTGGAGCAGTTTTACCAGCGGTTTTACGGCCTGGCCCCCGCCGCCGATGAGGACGGGGATCTCAACCACCCTGGGACCCTGACCCAGCGGCTGAGCCGATTGCTAGACGCCTCCTTGGCGGTGGGAGAGCAGTTCTTTAACCTGTCTAGTACAGGCTCTCTAGTCACTCGCTGCCGTCGCCTTGAAGAAGCCGAGTGGAGCTATGTCTACCGCGAAGACATTGCCGACCTCAGCCAGATCGCGGCGGTGGATCGGGGGTTGGCCGACTGGATGGCGGCGGCCGCGTCGCTGCACACCCGGCACATGCGCCTAGTCGAAAGCTTTGTGGCTGTTTCGGGGGAGTACGTGGCGGAGAAGCCTACGTTTGAACGCTTTGCCGAAACCACTCTGATTCTGTTTGACCTGGTGGAGCGGATTAAGGGTACGCGGGTACCTAAACGTCCTCAGTTGGGCATTCGCCAGGCGGTGATTACCCTGGGCGAGCCGATGAATATCAGCGATCGCTGGCCCGATTACGCGGAGTCGCGGCGATCGGCTAAGGCGGCGGTGGAGACCCTGACCAGCGATATTCAAGCTGCGCTGGAAGCCTTGATTGTTCAGGGCGATCGCCCGCTCAAGGGATGACGTCAGTTTATCCCTAGGCCAGCCACCTGCTCACCCCTAATACTTGGCCAGGGCCCCAGAAGACATGGTGTCGAGCACGGTGTCGGGGGTGAAGTAGCCCAGCGCCTGAATGATGCGGGCCACACAGCCCGTCCAGCCGGTTTGATGGCTGGCCCCAATGCCCGAGCCATCGTCACCGTGGAAGTATTCATAGAACAGAATGAGATCCTGCCAGTGGGGGTCGGTTTGAAACTTCTCGGCCCCGCCGTAGACCGGGCGGCGACCGTTCTCATCTTTGGTGAAGATGCTGACGATGCGCTCGCTGATGCATTTGCTGATCTCAAACAGGGTCTTTTGCTCGCCTGAACCGGTGGGGTACTCCATTGTAAAGTCGTCGCCGTAGTAGCTATAGAGCAGTAGTAATGCCCGCACCAGCAGCAGGTTCACCGGCATCCAGATGGGCCCGCGCCAGTTGGAGTTGCCGCCAAACATGCCGGAGGTCGAGTCGCCGGGCACGTAGCCCACTTTATACTCCTGCCCAGAATGGTAGAAGATGTAGGGGTTGTCTTGGTGAAAGCGGGAGAGGGAGCGAATGCCGTAGTCGCTGAGGAACTCGTTTTCGTCGAGCATGCGGCTGAGCACTTTGCGCAGCTTGTCTTCGTTGAGAATAGACAGCATGCGGCGATCGCGTACGCCAAGCTGGGTGGGCAGATGCACGTTACCGAGCAGTTCGGGGTGGCGCTCAATAAACTTGGTGGCTCGATCGCGAAACCGGGGCAGCTGCTCAAAGGCTTCCTGGGGGAAGACGGCAACGGCCATTAGCGACAGTAGCCCCACCAGCGATCGCACCTTGAGCCGGGTCGAGTTACCGTCGGGCAGGCGCAGCACATCGTAGAAAAAGCCGTCGGCTTCATCCCACAGCTCGTCCTGGTGAATGCCGATGCGATCCATGGCCCCAGCGATCCACATGGTGTGCTCGAAGAACTTGATTGCCAGGTCTTCGTAGAGGGAGTCGTGCAGGGCCAGCTCAATGGCAATCTGAAACATGCGCTGGCTAAAGAACACCATCCACGCCGTACCATCGGCCTGCTCCAGACGGCCCCCGGTGGGCAGCGGCGAGCTGCGGTCAAACACGCCGATGTTGTCGAGGCCGAGGAACCCGCCCTCAAACAGATTGTTGCCGCCCTCGTCTTTGCGGTTGACCCACCAGGTGAAGTTGATCAGCAGCTTCGAGAAGGCATATTTGAGGAATTCGATGTCGCCCTGGCCGTTATTGCGCTCGCGATCGCGCACGTAGATTTCCCAGGTGGCAAAGGCGTGGACCGGCGGGTTGACATCGCCAAAGTTCCACTCGTAGGCCGGGATCTGGCCATTGGGGTGCAGGTAGTCTTCCCGCAGCATCAATAGCAGCTGGTCTTTGGCAAAGTCGGGGTCGATCAGACTGATGGGAATGACGTGAAACGCCAGATCCCAGGCGGCATACCAGGGGTATTCCCACTTGTCGGGCATCGATACAATGTCGTCGTTGAGCATGTGGAACCACTCGCTGTTGCGCACGTGCTGCTTATCTGCCACCGGTGTCCAGGGGGTGACGCCGCGCTCCCGCAGCCACAGGTCGAGGTCGTAGTAAAAGTACTGCTTAGTCCACATCATGCCGGCCAGGGCCTGGCGCATGACATTGGCGCGATCGGCATCTGCCCGCACCGAGGCGGGTATCACCGTGGCGTAGAAATCATCGGCCTCCTGCTTGCGGGCGGCAAACTGCTGGTCAAAATAGTCACCCAGAGGGGCGCCGACCTGGTCGGGAGAGCGTTTTGTCAAGCGCAGCTTAATGACCGTGGTTTCGCCTGCCCCCACGGTGAGCTGGTAGTGGGGAGCAACTTTGGTCCCCACCCCGTCGGGGTTAACCAGTTCGGTCTTGCCATCGACCACACAGTTGTTGATGCCGTCTTTGACGTAGGGGCTGGCGTTAGGGGTACCAAAAACCCGCTCCTCGTTGGTTTCGTTGTCGGTAAATAGCAGCGGCACGCCGGCATCGCAGTAGAAGTAGTAGTCGGTCATAAACTGGGTCAGCGCCGGGTTGGCAATGTGGGCTTGCACCGTGCCGTTGCCCAGGGCCTTGAGCTCGGGCTTATCCCCGGTCTCTAGCCAGGACCAGGTATTGCGAAACCACAGGGTAGGCAGCAGGTGTAGGGGTGCGGCCTCGGTTCCTCGGTTGGCGATGCTGATTTGAATCAGCAGATCTTCGGCGTCGGCCTTGGCGTATTCCACAAACACGTCAAAGTAGCGATCGCGGTCAAAAATTCCCGTATCGAGCAGCTCGTATTCCGGCTCGTAGCGGCTGCGGCTGGCATTGGTGCTGACCAGGTCGGCGTAGGGGAACTCGGCCTGGGGATACTTGTACAGGTACTTCATGTAGGAGTGGGTGGGGGTACTGTCTAGGTAGAAGTAGTACTCCTTCACGTCTTCGCCGTGGTTACCCTCGCTGTTGGTGAGGCCAAACAACCGCTCTTTAAGAATGGGGTCTTGACCGTTCCACAGGGCCAGGGCAAAGCACAGCAGGTTGTGGTCGTCGGTGACGCCGCCGAGGCCGTCTTCGCCCCAGCGGTAGGCTCGCGATCGCGCCTGGTCGTGGGGAAAGTAGGCCCAGGCATTGCCGTCGGTGCTGTAGTCTTCGCGCACGGTGCCCCACTGGCGCTCGCTCAGGTAGGGCCCCCACTTTTGCCAGGGGGCAATCTGGGCGCGGATCTCGGCTAGGCGGTTGGCTTCTGCGGTCACGGTGCTTATCCTGCTGGCGAAAGTAGCTAGATTTTTGCCTGATCCCCAGCGGGGCCTAAGAATCCTCAAAAAAATTTAAACCCAGGGAGTAGGCTAAGCATCACCTTCTCTAAACTTCCTATGAAATTCCTATGAAATTCCTAGGGTTAGCACCTAAATTAGCGGTTTAAACTCCATCGACCTCGGCGGCAGTTCAACTCGATTCTAAGGGTCAGGAATAGGCTCTATAGCTCTTCGGTATTCCTTCCTGAGTCCTTACTTTTATTGCTCACCGCCTAGTCACTCGACAAATATTGGGCGTAGTGCCGTTACTGGCGGTAAGTGCATGTCTGTTACTCAATCCCCAGTGGCAGGGGAGCCGATCGATGGTGGGGCCCAGTCTGGCGGTGGTAGGTATGGCCATTTTGCTGTTTAGCATCTAATCGGCCTGGCATTCAGAGCTATGCTGCATGAGATAAGTCTTGATGGAGTGCACCATGCAAAATCGAACGATCGATTCCATCCAAACCCTCTTCCAGAGCCGTTTGACCACGCTTGAGCAGCTCTTGAAGGCAGCTCAAACTCATTTCAGCGGTAGCGAGGCGTTCCTGCAAAAGCGCATTGCGGCTGATATGCTGCCCTGCGGCACCCAGATTGCGTTTACCTGCAATCAGCCACGCAACTTTGCTCTGTGGTGTGACGGCAAACCGATGGATAACCTGGATCCGGAAGTCAAATCTCTGGCGCAGGCCTACGAGCACATCTCGAACACTAAGGAACTTCTTTCAGAAATCAACGCCGAAGACGCAAAGCTAGCTGACGTTACCCGTATCGACTTAGCTCAAAACCTCTATGCTGAGCTGTCGGGTAGCCGCTATGTGGACGACTTTCTGATGCCAAACTTTTATTTTCATCTGGTCACCGCCTACGACATTCTCCGGATGGCGGGTGTCCCCATTGGCAAGAAGGATTACATGATGCACTTGGTGCCCTTCCTGAGGCAAACGTGATCAAGCCCTGCCTATGTGCCCAGCCTGCTTTACCCCAACCCTTCAGGGGAAGGGCAAGGAAATCAGGTGGTGCAAACACTGACCAACAGCGCTAAATTTTTCGAGTTTGGGGTGGTCACCGCTCAGAGTGATATGTTTTTGACTCCCCAGTAGTCCCGAATACGCTGAGCAAAGGCATCCGCCGAGGCTAAATTGGTCAGGCTCAACGTTGCTCCCGGCAGTAGCCGCGTTATGGTTCATTGACGGTCAGTGACGCATTTAAGGTGGCGCTGGGTCGCATGGCCTTACTCGCCTTTTCAAAATCGGGGAAATAGTAGCCCCCGATATCGACGGGGTCTCCTTGGGCGGCAGTCAGCTCAGCGGCGATCGCCGCTTCTTTTTCAGCTAGCTGCTGGGCCAGGGGCGCAAAGGCGGCCTTCAGTTCGGGGTTGGTATCCTGTTCTGCTAAGGCTTGGGCCCAATACAGCGCCAGGTAGAAATGGCTACCCCGATTATCAATCTCATTGACTTTGCGCGAGGGAGCCTTGCCTGACTCCAAATATTTGCTGTTGGCTACGTCCAGAGCCGCTGCCAGGGCGATCGCCTTGGCGTTGTTGGTCTTGTGGCCAATCTCCTCTAAGGCCACCGCCAGGGCTAAAAATTCGCCGAGGGAATCCCAGCGGAGATGGCCTTCGCGCAAAAACTGCTGCACATGTTTGGGGGCCGAGCCGCCTGCGCCGGTTTCAAACAGACCGCCACCCGCTAATAACGGCACAATGGAGAGCATCTTGGCGCTAGTGCCCAGCTCCAGAATGGGGAACAAATCGGTGAGGTAGTCTCGCAGCACGTTGCCGGTTACAGAAATCACGTCGTTACCGGCTTTGATCTGTTCACAGGTAAAGGTCATCGCCGCCACCGGGGGCAAAATTTTAATGTCTAAGCCTGTCGTATCGTGCTGGGGCAGGTATTGATTGACCTTGGCAATCAGGTTGGCATCGTGGGCGCGGTTTGGGTCGAGCCAAAACACGGCGGGAGCCCCCGTTGCCCTGGCCCGGTTCACCGTCAGCTTTACCCAGTCTTGAATTGGCACATCTTTGGTCTGGCACAGGCGCCAGATATCGCCCTTCTCGACGGCATGCTCCATCAGTGCCGTGCCCGTGCCATCCACCACTCGCACCGTTCCGGCAGCGGGAATTTCAAAGGTTTTGTCGTGGGAGCCGTATTCTTCGGCTTTTTGGGCCATTAACCCCACGTTGGCGACATTCCCCATGGTGGTCACATCAAAGGCACCGTGTTGCTGGCAAAACTGGATGCAAGCCTGGTACATGGTGGCATAGGAGCGATCGGGGATCATCGCCTTCATGTCGTGGAGTTGCCCATCGGGCCCCCACATTTGGCCCGAAGAGCGAATCGCGGCGGCCATGGATGCGTCGATGATGACGTCGCTGGGGACGTGGAGATTGGTGATGCCCTGATCGGAATTCACCATGGCTAACTTAGGCCGCTTGGCATAGGTCGCTTGAATGTCGGCTTCAATCGCGCTGCGCTGCGCCTCTGGCAGGGCTTGAATCTTGGCGTAGAGATCGCCCAGGCCATGGTTGGGGTTCACCCCCAATGCTGCGAAGGTGTCGGCATATTTCGTGAAGACATCCTCGAAATACACCGTCACGGCATGGCCAAACAAAATCGGGTCAGACACCTTCATCATCGTGGCCTTGACGTGCAGCGACAGCAAAATATCCGCCGCCGTGGCCGCTTCTATCTCCCGTCGATAAAACGATCGCAGCGCCGCCACGCTCATGACGGCGGCATCGATCACTTCTCCAGTCAGGACTGGGGTCTTCTCTTTTAGCACCGTGGTGCTGCCATCGGCCCCGACCAGCTCGATTTTGACCGCGCCATCGGCCTCAATCACCACCGATTGTTCACTGCCGTAGAAATCGTCGCTATCCATGTGGGCGACGTGGGTTTTAGAGTCAGGAGACCAAGCCCCAACCGAGTGGGGATGCTTTTGGGCGTCCTGTTTCACGGCTGCCGCCACGCGGCGATCGGAGTTGCCTTCCCGCAGCACGGGGTTAACCGCACTGCCAAGTACTTTGGCGTAGCGCTGCTTGATGTCAGCTTCGGTCGCCGTCTTGGGCTCAGCCGGGTAGTCGGGCACATGGTAGCCCTTGGCCTGCAACTCTTTGATGGCGGCATCTAGCTGGGGAATCGAAGCGCTAATGTTAGGCAGCTTAATAATATTGGCGTCGGGTGTTTGAGTTAGCTCGCCCAAGAGCGCTAGGGCATCGGGCTGTTGCTGCTCAGGCGTAAGGTAGTCGGGGAAATTGGCGATGATCCGGCCCGCTAGGGAAATATCCTGGGTTTCAACCGTGACATTGGCGGCCCCGGCAAAGGCCTGAACAATGGGCAAAAATGAATAGGTGGCAAGGGCTGGCGCTTCATCGGTCAAGGTGTAGATGATTTTGGCTGATGACTCGGTCATAAATTCCACCCTACAAGGTTCACGTGTCCATCCGGCAAGGCTCGGTTAGGCACCCTGGACTGGTCTCTGGCACGTCAGCGAGCCGCGGAAAGACGGCCCTATAGTCCCCGGCAGAGAGGCCTTGCCACGGTACCAAAGCCTTTCCCAGACTAAGGCTCAGCAAAGGCTAGTTCATCCTACGGCAGAATGCCATTTTGATCTATCGAGAAAATAACAAACTGAGAAATACGCCTGTGGTATCGAGGCGATCGCATTATGCCCATGGCCAAAAAGTAGCTAAAATATCAAAACTCTGGATTAGCTCGATGGCTCAACTGGCTGGAGAAGTACTGGAGGGGCGATCGCTACAGCCAATCAACGTCATTTCTGAATCGTTTCAAAGACCGACCTATCGGTCTCGATAGAGTTAATTAAATCGAGACGAAAAAACAGCTCTAGCCTTAGGAGGTAGAGCTGAGAAAATAGTGGCTGAACTCAAAAAACAGCTGATTGAGCTAGCGGTTAACGGTGCTCATGTCAGCATAGCGATCGCCCACCGCCACCCCCTGAGGGGCTACCGCATTGAGGCGATCTAGCTCTGCCTGGGAGAGGGTAATCTCCACCGCCGCCACATTTTCTTCCAAATACCGGCGGCGCTTGGTGCCTGGGATGGGGACGATATCGTCGCCCTGGGCCAGCAACCAGACCAGGGCCAGTTGGGCTGGCGTGACACTCTTTGCGGCGGCAATTGCTTTCACCTTTTCCACCACATCCAGGTTTTTGGCAAAGTTCTCACCCTGAAAGCGGGGTGAATGGCGGCGATAGTCGTCGTCGGCAAAGTCGTCGGGGCTCTGGAAAGCCCCGGTCAAAAAGCCTCGCCCTAAAGGGCTGTAGGACACAAAGCCAATGCCCAGCTCGCGCACCGTGGGCAAAATTTTGTCCTCAGGTTCGCGGCTCCAGAGGGAGTATTCCGTTTGCAGGGCGGTGATCGGGTGTACGGCGTGGGCGCGGCGCAGGGTGTCTGGGGCGGCCTCCGACATGCCCAGGTAGCGAACTTTGCCGGCCTGCACCAGCTCGGCCATCGCCCCAATGGTGTCTTCGATGGGCACGGTGGGGTCAACCCGATGCTGATAGTAGAGGTCGATGACGTCAACCCCCAGCCGCTTCAGCGAGGCGTCACAGCATTGTTTTACGTACTCAGGTTTGCCGTTAACGCCCGCCCAGCCGCCCTCGGCGGTGCGCACGTTGCCAAATTTGGTGGCCAGCACCACTCGGTCGCGGCGATCGCGAATGGCTCGCCCCACCAGCTCCTCATTGGTAAAGGGGCCGTACATGTCGGCGGTATCGAGAAAGTTGACCCCTAGCTCCAGGGCCCGGTGCAAGGTGGCGATCGCCTCTGCCTGATCGCGGCCACCGTAGAACTCTGACATGCCCATGCAGCCGAGACCAATAGCGGAGAGGTCTAATTGACCTAATTTACGGGTTTTCATGGTTAAACTCCTGGTTCTGGAAAAATTGCTTTCACGGCAGTTATGCCATTGGGGTTTGATGGGTTGAGTGAGTCATTGAGGTTAGCCTCTAGCTCTGAGTAGTGCTGAATCTTCCAGTCGATGACGGCCAGGTTGTCTTGAAGCTGTTGAATTTGGGCCAAAACCGCTTCGCGGTGGCCCATCAAAATTTGCCGTCGGGTGTGGAACCCGGAGTCGGGATGCGATCGCACCAGCTCCGCGTACTGCTGCATCTGACGAATTGGCATACCCGTTAGCCGCAGCCGGTTCAAAAACTCGATCCAGCGCAGGTCGTGAGCTGAGTAACGACGATGGCCGTTGCGACTGCGCCCAACCGGGGCAATTAGGTCGCAGCGTTCGTAGTAGCGCAGGGTATGCACGCTCAGACCGGTGGCCGCAGCGACCTGCTGAATGGTGAGTTGCTGTTCCATAACTGCACCTTAGGAGTTAGAGCGCACTCTAAGTCAAGCAGAAATTTCCCAGCTCGTGGGCACTTTCCACGGGTTTGTGGCAGTGCTATCGCGCCCCAGGCTGCTGCTGCTGTGGCAGGGAACCGTCCTCTGGTTGGCGATCGCCAGTTGGTTGATCGTGGTCGCCGCCACCAAAACGCCCCGGCGCTGGCAACTGGGGCTGGTGGCACTGGCCACGGCCAAGCTGGTGTTGTCCTTGGCGGCCCGTACCACCCCTGCCGCATCGCAGCATCAACGCTTTGGCCCTGGTAAAACAGGGCTGAGATCAAAGCCGCACCCCTTCTCCCGAGGCCATAATAACCAGCCTCTAGGGGCGTTGGCGTAGCCGTGTCAGAGACGTTATGGCATTCGCCCTCATCCTTAATTCTGGGTCGGCAGCGCCCCGGGCTGTACGGCGATCGTTTCGGTCTGGCCATTGCGCTTGAGCTCAAGGGTTAGACGGCTGTTGAGCTGGGTGCCCTCGACGAGTTTTTGCACCGCCTCCGCCTCGGTAATGGCCTGGCCATCGATCTGTTGAATCACGTCTCCGGCCCGCAATCCGGCTTTGGCGGCGGGCGAATCGGGCACAACGCGGGCAATCAGCACGCCCTGCTCGTCCTCAACGGTGAGGCTGCTGTTGGGGTCATCGTTGATCTGCTGCTTCACCTCGGGGCTGAGCGTTACCATTTGAATGCCCAGGTAGGCATGATCGACCTTGCCCTCGGTGGCCAATTGGTCGGCGATCTGCTGCACCCGGTTGATGGGAATGGCAAAGCCAATGCTCTGGGCACCTTGGATGATGGCGGTGTTCATGCCGATCACCTGGCCCTCGGCGTTGAGCAGCGGGCCACCGGAGTTGCCGGGGTTAATGGCGGCATCGGTTTGAATGAAATCGACCCGTTTGTCGGGCACGCCCACCTGGTCACTCGATCGCCCGGTGGCGCTGACGATGCCAGCGGTGACGGTGTTATCGAGGCCCAGGGGGTTGCCGATCGCGATCGCCCATTCGCCGGGGTTGATCTGGTCTGAGTTGCCCACATTGACCGTGGGCAGATCGTTGGCCTCGACCTGAATGACGGCCACATCGGTGACCGCATCTGCGCCCAGCACCCGACCTTCAAGGCTGCGGCCATCTTTGAGCGTCACGGTTACGGTGTCAGCACCATCGACGACGTGGGCGTTGGTAATGATGCGACTGCCGCTGGTGATGAACCCTGACCCGACGCCACTTTCAGTGTGCTCATTGGGCATGCTGGGCATTTGGTTGCCAAAAAACTGGCGCAACATAGGGTTGTTGAAGGCCTCGGGTAGTTGGGTCGCAACGGTGCGGCTGGCGTCAATGCGCACCACCGCTGGGCCCACCTGGTTGACGATGTTTTCAATGAAGTTGGCATCCGTGCTGGCGACCAGTAGAGCGCTGGATCGGCTGGGGGTCGGGGCCAGCTCAGCTGCTGGATTATCGACAACGGGGCGATCGCGGCCAACCCCCAGGCCGTAGCCTACCCCTGTGGCCAGCCCTGCGCCCAGTAGTACCAGGGCCGCTGCCCCACCGAGCTGCTTCGCCAAGGGCGATCGGGGCGTAGACTTGTCGTAATCATTAGTGAGTGAATGGGTTGCCATAGTGCATCTTCCTGAAGAAATTAGCGGTGTAGGTCATACCCGCTGGGGCTAAATCACTAATCTAGGCAACCGGTGTGGCGATTCTATGGCAAGGGGTTGACAATGCTGTCTTTGCGGTCAGATCAGACGAGGGTAATCTCAATTTCTTGTCTGCCAATGGTACAGCAGGGGCTACAATCTCCAGAACACCAGGCTTTTATGGATAAATTGCAGTCTTATCAGGGCGCTTAGGTATGGAAACTCGCAAGCTGGGCAAAACTGATATCGAGATTACCCCGCTGATTTTTGGTACCTGGCAGGCGGGCAAGAGCGGCTGGGTCGGTATCGAAGACCAGGATGTGATTGACGCCATGCGGGCGGCGCTGGATGCGGGGATAACGACCTTTGACACAGCGGAGGTCTACGGCAATGGCTATTCGGAGGAACTCGTCGGCAAAGCCCTGGGGGAGCGGCGCGATCGCACCGTCCTGGCCACCAAAGTCTTTGCCAACCACCTCAAGCCCGACCAGGTGATCGAGGCCTGTGAAAACTCCCTGAGGCGGCTGCAGACCGATGTGATCGACCTGTACCAGATCCACTGGCCATCGGGGGCGTTCAAGAGCGAGATTGTGCCCATGGTTGAGACCATGGGGGCAATGAACCAGCTTAAGGAGCAGGGCAAGATTCGGGCGATCGGGGTGTCGAACTTCTCCACAGCGCAGCTGGTCGAGACCATGGCCTATGGCCGCATCGACAGTCTCCAGCCGCCCTACTCCCTATTTTGGCGCGGGGTCGAGGCCGAGCTTTTGCCCTACTGCATAGAGAATGAGGTGACCCTTCTGGCCTATTCGTCGCTGGCGCAAGGGCTGCTGACCGGTAAGTTTGGCCCCGACCACCAGTTCCCCAAGGAGGATGTGCGCAGCAAAAACAAGCTATTTCAGCCGCCGCTGTACGGCAGAGCCCAGGCTGCTTTAGCTCAACTCCGACCGATCGCCGATCGCCACCACACCACCCTGGGCAACCTGGCCCTGGCCTGGCTGATCGCCCAGCCCCAGACCACGGCGATTGTCGGCGCGCGTAACGTTGAGCAGGCAAAGGAAAATGCTCAGGCCGGGGCGATTTCGCTATCTGCTGCCGATCTGGTCGAAATCGACGCCATCAGCCGCACCGTGACTGACTATCTGCCCGATGACCCGGTGATGTGGAACTTTAGCGAGTAGAGAGCGATGACTGCGGCGACATCTACTTCCCTCAAGGCGCTGTGGCGCTCGGTTCAAGGCCAGAACCAGGTGTTTGAGGCAGCGGCGATCGCCCCCTTACCCCCGGTGGCACGGCGATATCTGGAGCATGCGATTGCCCCCAATACACCCCTCGCCACCGCCGTTCGGCTGCGCATGCATGGGCAGATCAAGCTCAAGGCCTGGTCACCCTTCCGCGCCGAGCAGGTAATTTACCCCCAGCGAGGCCTGATCTGGCAGGCCACGGCCTGGGTGCAGGGGTTGCCAATTCTAGGAAGCGATCGCCTGGTCGATGGAGATGGAGCCATGCGGTGGAAGCTGCTGGGATTGATGCCCGTCATGGTAGCCGATGGCCCCGACATGACCCGCTCCGCCATTGGCCGCCTGCTGGGGGAGCAGATCTGGCTACCGTCCGCTTTGCTAAAGCCTGGGGTTATCTGGAGCGACCTGAGCGAGACCCAGACCCAGGCCTCAGTGAGCTATGGCGCAGAGACCACCAACCTGATATTGACGGTGGATGTTGCCGGGCGGCTACAGAGCATCAGCTTTAATCGCTGGGGCAACCCTGACGATACCGAGCATCGCTACGTCGCCTTTGGCGGCTATATGGAGCAAGAATCGACCTTTGGCGGCTACACCATTCCCACCCAGTTTCGAGTGGGGTGGTATTTTGGCGGCGATTCTCTGCCCGAGACGCGGCGCGATCGCTTCGAGTCAGAAGGAGAATTCTTTCGAGCCACCCTCGACAGCGCTCAATATCAGTAAGCCGAATCAGTAAGCCGAATCCTGGGAATAGGGGCTGAAAATTTTCTCAAGATTCTATGGTTTACCTACGTTCAGGGAATACGCTGGGCAACCCCTCGCTGAGCAATCTATGGCCCCCAAGGCTGATTGTTTCGAGATTGATTGGAGCCAGGCTGGGCAGCATTATAGACATTCAGACAGCGTTCCAGAAAGCGCCTAGGGCAGGGGACAGGGCCAAAATCGCCAATCCAAAATCTAAAATAGTCGTAAGATACCTCTGCCTCCCAATCATCCCCCCTGGCCTATGAAAATTCCATTTTTTAGCCGTTTCTACAATGCTCTTCTAAAGCATCCCCGCTACCGCTGGGTGGTGATGGGGGCCTCGCTGCTCTACCTGGTTAGCCCGATCGACTTTTCTCCTGACTTGATTCCCATCGTCGGCTGGATTGACGACGGTGTCGTGGCCACCCTTCTGGCTACCGGCATTACCCAGGTACTGCTCGATCGCCGCCAGACCATGAAAGAGCAAAGGGCGCTGGGTGACTCTGCGGATATCGATGTTGCTGCCCTGCCCGCAGATGCTGAGCAATTGTGATGGATTGGCTTTTAGACCCCCTCAGCTACGACTTCATGCGCCAGGCGCTGGTGGCCAGCCTGTTGGTGGGCATGCTCTGCCCGGTTATCGGTACCTACCTGATCGTGCAGCGCATGGCCATGCTGGGGGACGTGGTGGCCCACGGGGTGCTGCCGGGGCTGGCGATCGCCAGCTTTTTCAACCTCCCCATCCTCATTGGAGCCTTCACCTGCGGCCTCTTCAGCACCTTCGTCATCACCTGGATTCGCACCCAGTCGCGGATTAAGGCCGACACCGCCATGGCCATTACCTTCTCCACGTTTTTCTCATTGGGAATTACCCTGCTGACCCTATTGGGTAGCCGGGTTTCCCTAGAGCAGCTGCTCTTTGGCGACATTCTCAGCATCAACGCCGCCGATGTCTGGCAAATTGCCGCCATTGCCGCGCTGGTGCTGATTGGGGTGGGCCTGTTTTACAAAGAGCTGTTGTTTGTCACCTTCGACCCCTTGGGGGCCGAGGCCTTGGGGTTACCCGTCCATCGCATCAATATCGGTCTGATGGCCGCCATTACCCTGGCCATCATCGCGGGGATCAAAACCGTTGGCGTCATTCTGGTGGTGGCCCTGATGATTGGCCCGGCTGCGACCGCCTACCTGCTGGTCACCGAACTCCACTGGATGATGCTGCTCGGGGCGGCCCTCGGGGTGCTGTTTGGGGTCGTGGGCATGTACGGCAGCTACTATTTAGATATTCCATCCGGGCCTGCGATCGGGTTGACTGTGTTTGCGGGGTTTTTGCTGGCGCTACTGTTTAGCCCCCGCCAGGGTATTGTGACCCGCCGCCTACAGCGATGGCCTATGGGATCACGCTAGTGCCAGCCCTACCCCGCTAGGTCGCAGGGTGGCAAACCCAGCCGCCCAGTGATGGCTCTATGGATGGGGCTCTATGGATGAGGCTCTATGGATGGGGCTCTATGGATGGGGACAATAGCGGGGTTCGCCGCGATGTTGCCAAAACCCATAGACCCACGAGCCCAGGGTCAGGAGGGGAACCACCTGATGAACCAGCCATGCCGGGGGCAGCTGAGCGAGCCTGATTTGTTGAGGCGGCACGTAGAGCAAAACGGGCACCAGCGACAATAGCGGACTGACGGCCAGTAGACCCAGGGGCAGCCACGGGGGGGTACCCATCGCGATATGTTTAACCAGGAGCACGAGGCCGGTGATCTGGAGCAGGCTGCACAGCAGCAGCAGCAGCAGCCTCAGGTGGGGAATGCGCAGGTGTACATCCACATCGACCCAGTAGCGGCGCGGAAAACGATAGGCGAGCAGCGCATCGTACTGGTAGCGGAGAGCCAGACGAATGGGCTGCCACCAAACTGCCGGTAGGGGGGGGTGGTAGAGCAGGAGGTTAGGGCTGTGGGCAATAGTTTCGCCATCGGCCAAGAGCTGAAAGGCCAAGTCGCTGTCTTCTCGAAAGTAGAACCGTCGGCCATAGCCTTTGTAAAACCTGACTCTATCTCGCTTGAGGATTAAATTGGCGGTGAGATAGCGCCCTGGGGTGAGGGACTGGGTCTGGTGAGTAAATAGGGAGATGGTGTTGCGATCGCAGATTTCGACCACGCCCTCACACCCCACGGCATTGCCAGGGGCATCCACAAAGTCTAGGGCGGCCCGCAGCCAACCCGGGCTAAAGTATTCATCCGCATCCACCAGGGCCACCCAGGGTGCCTGGGCGTGGAGAGCCCCGGCTTCTCGGGCCTGCCCCGGCCCCAGCCCAGGGGTATTCACCAGCCTCAGAGGCATCTGTCCACGGGCCATCCACTGGTTGATAAGCGCGGGAGTCGCATCGGTTGAGCCATCGTTGACGACGATCAGCTCGCAACGGGTAACGTCACCCGCCATGGTTAGAAACGACGTGAATAACCGATCTAAAAAGGCATCGGCATTGTAGGCGGGCACAACAATAGATAACTCTATTGGTGTTTCCATTGTTTTATCTTAGCTACCAGCGAATTGAGCCTAAGTTTCATCATGGTATAGCGGGTACAAAACCGCAACAAACGGTTTAAATAATCCACAGCATACCGGCCCTTAAATAGGCCATTTCTGCGGAGTACCCAAAAGCACTCGTATAGGCAAAGCGGTTCACGAGATATGGAAATACCTTTTCCATCTACCTGCACCACTGGCGGGAAGTCTACCGAGTAAACACAACGGGTTGAAACCGAGATTTTATGCCAGCGGCAAAGCCAGTCATAGTCCATAGCCACCTGATACTCTGGGTTAAACGCCCCGACCTGGGCAAAACTGCTGCGCCGCACAACCATCGCCTGGTGGGAACCAGGCATACCCAACCCAATGCGATTGAGTCGAGGGCCATAAAAGCCCTGGGCCCGATAGCGATAGGGCCCCGTTAAGGCATCGTCAAAAATGGCATCGTACAGCAAAATATCGATGTCTGGATGCTGATCTAACCAATCGAGCGCATGGGAAATCAGCGCTGGTTCAAGTAAAATATCGCCCCCGTTGAGAAACATAACCCCCAGCCCTGTGGCCTGGGCCAAACCCAGATTAAAGGCAGCGGATATTCCCTGATCTAGCTGTTGTATAGAGGTGCAATTAAAGGGCTTGGCAATGTCTACAGAAATCCGAGAATGATCGCCACCCAATACCACAATTTGCTCGATGGAACCAATGTCTTGAGTAGAGGTGAGCGTATCACTTAAGCCGTTTGGATCATCTTTGCTGATGGTGATAATTGAGAGATGCATTACAAATCAGACCATGCCATTGAGGGCGTTGCCGCATGAAAAGTAGGGTTATAGATGGGGTAACGCCCTAGTACTCCACGGCGCAAGTTTAGATACTATTCCTTAGGGCTAGGGAGCAGGGGAGCTAGGGAGCCAAGCGATCTGGAACGGTGGACATATTTCAGCCTTCGAGTACTAGTACTGAAAGGCAGAAGGCAAAACGGGAATTCCAGGTCTCATAAGGGTTGCCACGTTAGTCAACAGCTGGTTATTTTCGCTTCAGATTGCTAGGTTCAAGGCCCCCCAAAATTTGCGGCCCATCCTGAGTCGGTGACTGCCCTGAGTATACGCCGGTCTGAAGCCGTGGGGGAGTGCGGCCTGAGCGATCGCGCCTTCATGCATCCTTAAATCAGCGCTAAACAATCGTTAAAGCTTTTTGGGCGGCAGCCCCGTACTATTTTATCGACAGTTAAAAATTCGTGAAACTGGCCCCGCTATGGCAAAGAAGCAAGATTTCCGCACGGCTATCAAGCGAGTCATCAATGGTGAGGATAGGTGCTACAACACCTCTAGCAACGACTCCTTTGACCACGTTTTAGCCCGCGCCCGCATGGGACGGCGAGGTTTTCTGAAGGGCAGTTCGTCTTTGGCCGCAGCGTCAATGCTGGGCATGGGGCTGGCGTTTTTGGCTGACTCTGCCAATCAAACCGGGCAAACCGCCCAAGCGGCTGGTCTTGGCCTGAGCTTTAGCCCCGTGGCCAAGAGCGTTGCCGATGCCCTAGTGGTACCCGAGGGCTACACTGCCCGAGTGCTGTTGGCTACGGGTGACCCGATCAGCAGCAGCGCTACCCCCTATAAGAATGACGGCACCGACAACGACTTTGACCTGCGGGCTGGCGACCACAACGACGCCATGCACTACTTTGGCCTCAACCAAGCCGGCACAGGTTGGGACCCCAGTGGCCGCGATCGCGCCCTCCTCTGCATCAATAACGAAGTCTGCGAAGACCTGGGCTTTGTTCACCCCAACGGCCCTACTAACTACGGCCCTGAGAGCACCGATGCTCGGCCTGCGATCGAAATCGACAAAGAAGTCGCCGCCCACGGGGTGACCATTGTTGAGGTGGTCAAGCAGGGTTCAACCTACGACCTCAACCTCAATTCGCCCTACAACCGCCGCATTACCGCCGCCACCCCCTGCCAGATCAGCGGCCCGGTTCGTGGCAGCGCCATGCTGGCTACTACCTATTCCCCCAGTGGCGAACAGACTCGCGGCACCCTCAACAACTGTGCCAACGGCCATACCCCCTGGGGCACCTACCTCACCTGCGAAGAAAACTGGGCCGGCTACTTCAACCGCCGCGAAGACGACGCGGTACGAACCGAGAAAGAAGCCACCGCCTTTAAGCGCTACGGCATTGGTAGCGAAACCTCAGGTCGCTATAACTGGTCGCGGGCCGAGGCGGCCCAAGATGCCGACTTCTACCAACGCTGGGATACCAGCAAAACAGGTAGCAGCCCCAGCGCTGACTACCGCAACGTGGCCAATACCTTTGGCTGGGTGGTTGAAATCGACCCCTTCAACCCCGAGGCCATGCCCCAAAAGCGCACCGCCATTGGCCGCTTTGCCCACGAGGGCTGTTGGCCTGCCCCAGCGGTGGCCGGGCAGCCCCTGGTGTTTTACTCCGGCGATGATTCGCGCAACGAGTACATTTATAAGTTTGTCTCAGCAGCCAAGTGGGCCCCTGAGGATGCTACCGGGGGTATGGCCGCTGGAGACAAATACCTGAATGCGGGGACGCTGTACGCCGCTAAATTTAACGACGATGGCACTGGCGATTGGCTACTCCTCAGCCTCAGCAACCCCGACATCGCCAACTACGCCGACTATGCCTTTGTCGACGAAGCCGACGTGCTGATTAACGCCCGCATTGCCGCCGATGCGGCAGGCGCCACCAAAATGGATCGCCCCGAGTGGGGCGGCGTCAACCCGGTGAATGGCGATGTCTACGTAACGCTAACCAATAGCGTTTCGAGCAGCAGTGGGCGCGGGGTCAAGACCTCTCTCAATGCCGCTAACCCCCGCTACTACGCCGACGCCAAGGGTGAAAAAGTCAGCCAGGGCAATGTCAATGGCCACATTATTCGCTGGCGCGAGGCCGACGGCAGCCACGGGGCCACAACCTTTAACTGGGATGTCTACCTGTTTGGCGCTAAAGCCAGTGCCGAGGCCGATGTCAACCTGTCGGGCCTCACCGATGAGAATGACTTCTCCAGCCCCGATGGCCTCTGGTTTAGCGACGCGGTACCCGGTTTGCTATGGCTACAGACCGATGACAGCTACTACACTGACACCACCAACTGCATGATGCTGGCGGCCCTGCCGGGAACCGTCGGCGATGGCGAGGCCAAGCTGGTGATGAACAAGGCCGTGCCCACCAACGCCGACGCCGACCAGCAGGTGAAGACCTATCTGGGTAAATCGGCTAGCCCCACGATATTACGTCGGTTTTTGGTGGGGCCAGTTGACTGTGAAATCACCGGTATCACCGAGTCGCCCGACGGCACGGTGATCTTTGTGAATATTCAGCACCCCGGTGAAAATAGCGGCTCGGCTAGCGATCCAACCCAGTTCACCAGCCACTGGCCCGATGGCGGCGATGCTCGTCCCCGTTCCGCTACGGTGGTGATTACCCGCGATGACGGCGGTAAAATCGCGGTTTAAGGAACGCTTGCTGAGAATGTAACCATGACAGAGAGCTCGGCGCTGGTCGGACTCCCTGTGACGTTAGGGGAGTCCCAGAACTATTTCTCTAGCCGCACCACATACCACTGCATGGTTTCACCAGGGCTGAGTTCCAGTTCGCAGGTGGTGTCGCGCAGGTGCTGGGCCTGGTCGGCGACGGTGGCAAAGCGCTGCAGGTCGCGGGGGAGGTCATGCTGGCGATCGCCCAGTAGGCCCGTCAGCCGCTCTAGCAGCTCCTCTGGGGTGAGAAACTCCTCTGCTATGCCGGGCATCAGCACAACAAACATATCCTCTTGGTACATGATGGCGTCGGCCATGGCAGCGCTCCTAGAAAACCTAGTTTGATCCTAAAGCGACAGGCCCTTTTGTGGCGGTCTCTGGTAATTTAATCGAGTCCTCCCACTCGATCCTATGCTCTAAGAGCAGCCACGCTGAGAACTGTGAACTTCCGTGGTTAATGCTAGCGGTTTTTTTGGATCCGGTGGTAGGATAAGTTGGGCATTCACCTAAATCCCGACCGAGTTACCGGTGATTATGGAGAATGCCGCTGTCTACGCCTTCAGGAAGCAGACCACTCACACGTTACTGCCGCCTGGAGCTTTTTGTTTAAACGGTTACTTGCCTGCCGCTATGGTTCAGACTCCGATCAAATCAACCCCTGCCGCCGCCCCTGGGTTCAAGCCCTCAAAGGTGGAGATCATTAAAGAAAATAGTCACTTTCTCCGCGAGCCAGTGGCCAGTGAGCTGCTGCAAGATACGACCCACTTTTCTGAACCGGCTATTCAAATTCTCAAATTTCACGGGTCTTATCAGCAAGACAACCGGGATAACCGGGCCAAGGGCCAGGAGAAGGACTATCAGATGATGCTGCGCACCCGCAACCCCGGCGGGTACATTGCTCCGGAGCTCTATCTCACCCTCGATCGCCTCTCCGATGAGTACGGCAACGGCACCCTGCGCGCCACCACTCGCCAGGGCATTCAGCTGCACGGCATCCTCAAGCAAAACCTCAAGGCCACCATCGGGGCGATCGTGCGCAGCCTGGGCTCTACCCTAGGGGCCTGCGGCGACCTCAACCGCAACGTGATGTCTCCCCCGGCCCCCTACAAAAACCGGCCCGAGTATCAGCTGGCCCAGGAATACGCCAACAACATTGCCGACCTGCTGCGGCCTCAAACCGAGGCTTACTACGAGATCTGGCTGGATGGCGAAAAGTTTCTCTCGGCTGAGGAGCACCCCGACGTGGTGGCGGCCCGCCAGCGCAACGGCAATGGCACCGTTGTGCCCAACAGCCCGGAGCCGATCTACGGCACCCACTACATGCCGCGCAAGTTTAAGTGCGCGGTGACGGTGCCCGGCGACAACTCCATCGATGCCTACACCCACGATGTCACCCTGGTCGTCATTACCGATAAATCGGGGCAGCTAAAGGGGTTCAACGTGCTGGCTGGCGGTGGCCTAGGCCGCACCCACAATAAAGAAGAGACCTTTGCCCGCGTGGCCGACGAGATTGGCTATGTCGACAAGGCCGATGTCTACGACCTGATGAAGGCGATCGTGGCCACCCAGCGCGACTACGGCGATCGCCAGAATCGCCGCCACGCCCGCATGAAGTATCTGATCAACGACTGGGGGGTCGAGCGCTTTCGCCAGCAGGTTGAGACCTACCTGGGTAAGCCGTTGAAGGCGTTCAAAAAGCTGCCCAGGTGGACCTTTTACGACTACCTGGGCTGGCATGAGCAGGGCGACGGCAACCTGTTTGTGGGTGTCCCCGTCGAAAATGGCCGAGTGCTCAACCGCGACGGTCTACAGCTCAAAACCGCGCTGAAGGAAATCGTCGAGCGGTTCCATCTGCCCATGCTGGTGACCCCTAACCAGAGCGTGCTGTTCTATGAGGTCAAGCCCGCCGACAAAGCCGAGATTCAGGCCATTCTCACCCGCTGCGGCGTGGTCAAAGAAACTGACCTCGACCCGCTGGTGCGCTACGCCATGGCCTGCCCGGCCCTGCCCCTGTGCGGCCTGGCGGTGACCGAGAGCGAGCGGATTATGCCTACGGTGCTGGGTCGCCTGCGCGCGCTATTGACTAAGCTGGGTTTAGAAAATGAGCACTTTGTGGTGCGCATGACCGGCTGCCCCAACGGCTGCGCTCGCCCCTATATGGCCGAGCTGGGGTTTGTGGGCAGTGCCCCGGAGTCATACCAGGTGTGGCTGGGGGGCTCACCCCACCAGACCCGACTGGCCCGCCCCTATATGGAGCGCCTGCACGACAACGATCTCGAAACGACTCTGGAGCCGTTGTTTGTATTCTTCCGCGACGGGCGCAAGAAGGGCGAGAGTTTCGGCGACTTCTGCGATCGCGTTGGCTTTGAGGCCCTGCGGCAGTTTTCAGACACCTACCATCCCGACCAATACACCCCTCGCCATACGAAGGAAGGCCGCCACCGGCTGAGTGTTTCCCACGACCTGTTTATGACCCTCAAAGCTACCGCCGACAAAGAGGGGCGACCCATGGCTCAAGTCATGGCCGATGCCCTCGGGGTATACCTGCAACAGCCGGGTAGCTAGAGTCTGATGCAAAAAGGGGGATGGAGCATAAACGCTCCATCCCCCTTTTTTTCTTTTTTTAGGGTTAAACGCTAAAGGGGTCGGGGGCCTAGAGCATCGGTACAGTATGGCTAAAAACCCGGTTTCTTTGTCACTGCCCTAACGGCATGACTGGCATTCTGGCCGAGAAACCGGGTTTCTGTACCGGCGTTCTAGCTGACACCCGCCGATAGGCTTCTGATCCCTAAGTCAGTTAACCTACAGGATGGCTGCGATTGGGCAGCACCCACAGCAGCATTGGGCAAATTACCACGGTCATCACGCTGACAACAGCAATCACTTCGAGACCGGTCACAAGAGCAGGGTTCATCATCCATTCGCCTCCCAAGGTAAAGAAAAGAAAAGCGCGTTCCTTCGAGAGAGGGGGCTCTTCGACGGGGTTACATTAACGACCCAACGAGCACATTTAATGAACGCCATTATTTTTCTGTATTTACTACTACAGGTTAACTAATTTCTTTGATAAGTAACAACTTCAATATTGCTCCACAATGATTGCTCCCTGTCAGATGGTGTTTAGACATCGCCGACTACCAGCACCGGCAGCGGGCTGGTTTCTAGCACCGATCGCGACACCGAGCCCAGCAGCAGGTTCCCCAACGGGGTGCCGCTGTGCTTACCCACTACAATTTCGGTCACCTTGTGGGCCTGGGCCACCGCCACGATCGCCTCTGGCACCACCCCCGGCTGCACTACAATCTGGTGGCGAATATCGGCCAGCAGCGTCTTCGCCAGGGTTCGCAAGCTCTCGATCGCGTCAGCATCTTCCACCTGCACCACGTGCAGCACAATCACCTCGCCATCGCTACGGCGGGCTAGGTCTGCCGCCTTAGTGAGCACCCGTGCCGCCACCGCCGAGGTATCCACCGCCGCCAGCAGCACAATGTGCTGGGCCACCGTCACCTTAGTGGGGTCAACTTCCCCCCGCTCCAGCAGGCGGGGCGCAAAGGTGGGTATCGCCCAGGCCCCCAGGGGCGCGGTGACCAGAATGGAGAGGGCGGCGATCGCCAGGATCTCCTCTCCCCCGGCAATCCCCTGGGCCAGCGGGATCGCCCCGATCGCCGCCTGCACCGTGGCTTTAGCCGAGTTGCCCGGCAGCAAAAACAGCCGCTCCTTCCAGGTCCAGTTGCTGCCGAGGGTGGCGAGGTACCAGCCCAATCCGCGCCCGAGCAGAGTACCCAGGGCCAAAATCAGCAGCCCTACGGCGATCGTATTCCCCAGCACCGCCAGGGGAATGCTGGCCCCCAGCAGCACAAACAGCACAATCTGCGCTACCACCCACAGGCTGTCGAAGCCGCCCCGCAGCCGTCGAGCCAGGGGGGCGTTTAGCTCAATCAAAAAAAAGCCCGTCGCCATCACCGCCAAATAGCCCGAAAACACCGGCACGGCCTCCGCCAGTACCACCAGCAATAGGGCCAGACTGGCTGCCACCAAGGTATCCTGCCCCGCATTTTGAGTCCAGCTTTGGCGGGCCAGCAACATTACCAATAGTCTGGCTAGCAGCCAGCCCAGGACAATCCCTAAGCCAATTTGCAGCACGATTTGAAAGGGCAACAGCTGCCAGGGGGCGAGGGTCCAAGAGCCGAGGACAAGGCCCCCTGCTGCCCCCTGGCTCAAAAACGCTAGCAACAGGCTAAACACCAGCAGCAGCAGCACATCCGACAGGGCGCTGCCGGTCAAGATCGCGTCGGGGATGCCCTTGACCACCCCCCAGCCCAAACTCTTGAGCCGCAGCATGGCGGGCACAATCACCGCAGGCGACTCGGCCCCCACAATGCAGCCCAGCAGCAGCCCGGTGGCCGGGTCAAACCCCAGCAGCCCAATCGCCGCCAGAGCCACCACCACCGCTTCACAGGCAGCGGGCAAGAACCCCAGCCGCAGCGCTACACTCCCCTGCTGCGCCAGCTTGTCGCGATCGAGGCCGAGCCCCGCCTTCATCAAAATCACCATCACGGCGATGGTGCGCAGGCCATTGGCAGAGTCGATCACCCCAGGGCTGATTAAATTCTGCCCCTGGGGCCCCAGGGCAATGCCCGCTAGCACCATACCGACCAGGGCTGGAGCCTTGAGCCGCCCGGCGATCTGTCCGGCGGCGAAGCCTCCCAGCAAGATTAAAATAATGCTTTCTAACATGCCACCGCCGCTGCTGAATCGCCCAAACTATAGCGCGATCGCGGGTGTGCTCCGATATAGCTTTGGTTGGCGATCGCGTAACCCAGGCTAATCAAAGGTCAGGGGTAACTCGCTAAAGTCGCTGACGACACGACACTCTGAACCAAAATTAGCGGTGCCGGGGCGCTGCACCGCGACTACTTGCCAACCCGCCTGCTGTGCCGCTGCTAGCTCCCCCAGATGATCGGACAAAAACAACAGCCTCTCAGCGGCAATACCCAGACTGGCGGCAATCTTGTCGTAGGAGGTCGCCTCGACCTTCGGCCCGGTGGTGGTGTCGAAATAGCCGCCAAGGCAGGGGGTCAGATCGCCCACAATGGTATGGGCAAACAGCAGCTTCTGCGCCGCAATTGAACCAGATGAATAGATATAGAGGGGCACCCCGCGCCGATGCCACTCTTGAATGTAGGCGGCGGCGTCTTCGTACACATGGCTGTAGTAGGCTTTGTCGCGGTAGCCCTCCTCCCAGATCATTCCCTGCACGGCTTTGAGCGGGGTCACCTTTTGGTCGGCCTGGGCCCAGGCCAGCAGTTGGGCAATGCAGCCATCCTGGGATAGGTTTGGGTTGCCGACTTCGTTGCGTACCTGGGCCAAAACAGCCTGCCCCTCGGCGGCGGCAAACTCGGCCATAAACGCCTCCAGCCGCGCCTCGGCGTAGGGGAAAAGCGTATTTTTGACGAAGGCAATGTCAGTGGTGGTGCCCTCAATATCCAGCACGATCGCCTCCAGGGGCTGTCCGTCAAGCAAAAGCATGGTAGTCGGGAAATCCTTTGGCGATGGGGCTACCGGTGAAGTGGGCCACCCAGCCCTCCGGCTCGCAAAACAGGCGAATGGCGGCAAACTGCGGGGCCTCGCCCATGTCAAACCAGTGGGGGGTGTTGGCGGGCACGTCGATCAGATCGCCTGCGGTGCAAAGGGCGGCGTAGACCTTGTCGCCCAGGTGTAGATAAAATACCGCCTGCCCCTCGACAAAAAAGCGTACCTCGTCTTCTCTATGGATGTGCTCAGCGAGAAATTTTTGCCGTAGCTCGGTCTTTTGGGGGTGCTCGGGGTGCATGCGAATGACGTCGGCGGTGACGTAGCCCCCCTCCTGTTTGAGGCGGTCGATATCCTTGGCGTAGGTAGTGAGAATGGTGTCGGGGTCGGCATCCTGGGCCAGGGGAGCCGGGGTTTGCCACTGCTCGAAGTGAATCCCGGCCCTGGCCAGGACGGCTGCGATCGCATCGGCATCGCGGTACTCATCCAGCCAGGTGGTGCCATCCTGGTCGCTAAAAATTCGCAGTAGGGTCATAGAGCTATTTCCTCTGAGCAAAAAATCCTGGGGTTCGAGATCAACTAAACCGATGTCGGGCCGAGCAACGCCGCCTTGAGGGCACAGCTCACCAGCACCTCCAGGGCTTCGGTGGTGCGGCGGGCCTCGGCCACCGTCGTTCCCCAGCTGTAGAGCCCGTGCCCGGCGATGATATAGCCCACGGGCATTGAGAGGGCTGCCAGCCGGTCTAGCACCCCCTGGCTCAGGGCCACCATATCCTGGCTGTTGGCCACGAGGGGAATCTCAACCTCTCTATCATGGGTGGTAATGCCGGGGAATGCCTTCAGCAATTCATAGTTTGTTAACACCAGACTGGCTTGGCCCCGAGCCAGCAGCCAGCGCGAAAGACTGACGCCGTCGATCGAGTGGGTGTGCAGCACTGCCCCCAGGGCTGGGTAGGCCTGGTACAGGCTGGTGTGTAGCAAGGTCTCCGCCGACGATCGCTGGCCAGTCTGGAGCGGTTTACCTGCGGCATCGACCACCATAATGTCGTCGGGGGTGAGTTGGCCTTTGTCGCGTCCCGATGCCGTAATGGCGACGGTGCCATCGGCCAGACGAGCCGAGTAGTTGCCGCTGGTGGCCGGTGCCCAGCCCTGGGCGGCTAAAAAGCCCCCTGCCTCCACTAGAGATTGCGCGATCGCCTGAAACTCCATGCCGTTAAATTGGCCCTGCCCAATGCTTCAAAGTCAGCACTATAGCATTCCTACAGCCATCGCCAGATCGGGTAGAACAGTCTGCATAACCCGCTGGATCGCAATTGGCGTTTGTGGGGTCAGTTGCGCTCACTGGGTAAATTCTGGGGGTAAATTCAGGATCACCCAGGCTGTTTAATTTCTATGGTCTCAGCTATGATTCAGCCCAGTTTTTTTATCGTCGGTGCCCCCAAGTGCGGCACTACGGCCCTGTGCAAATACCTCAACCGCCATCCCGATATTTTTATCCCTGAGTTTAAAGAACTCCACTACTTCGACACCGATCTCAACACTAAAAAGCAGGCCAACTCCCTGCCCGACTACCTGGCGCTGTTTGAGGCCGGAGCCGAAAAAGTCTGCGGGGAAGGCAGCCCCACCTACCTCTACTCCAAAACCGCCGCGGAAGAAATATATGCCTTTAATCCCCAGGCCAAAATCATTATCATGCTGCGTGAGCCTGTAGCCATGATGTATGCCTTTCACTCCCAGCATCTCTACAATGGCTCCAGCGAAACCGTGCCCGATTTTGCCACGGCCCTAGCCCTAGAACCAGAACGCAAGCTCGGTCAGCATATTCCCCCTCGGTGCACTGAGCCCCAGATTTTGTTCTATAGAGAGTTCGCCAAATTCTCAGATCAAGTCGAACGATACCTCCAACGCTTTGGCCGCCATCAGGTCAAGATCGTTCTCTTTGACGATTTCAAGAGCCATACCGAAAAGGTGTTTCGAGAGACCCTTGAGTTCCTCAGCGTAGCTCCTGATTTTGAAACCGATTTGCAGCCCATCAATTCCAATAAAAAAGTCCGCAATACTCGTCTTCAGTCCCTCATAAAATATCCTCCCAACAGAATGCTTGAACTGGGAAAATATCTGCTGCCAATACCGCAAACCTGGCGGCGCACCATATTGGAAAACACCAAGTCATACCTTAAACAGATCAATACCCAAAAAGCGACCCGCTCACCGCTGGATGCCCCGCTTAAGGCTCAGCTGATAGAAGACTTTACTCCCGAGCTCCAGCGCCTTGAACTGCTCATCGACAGAGACTTAAGCCACTGGTATCGGCCCGATCAGACACCCTAGTTGACTGACAAAAGTTATCCGCCCCTCACCTCCAACCCCTCTCCCAGAGGGCGTTCGTGGAGCGTCTCCGAAGGAGAAGGGGAGCCAATCCACTTTTCCGGTTCCCTCTCCCCTCGGGAGAGAGCTAGGGTGAGGGCTTTCGAGGATTCTACCCCCCAACTGCACCGGCCAAAACCGGGGTAATTGAGCGGCTCAAGAGCGTTATTCGTAGCGAACGGGATGCTCGTCTTGACTACAACCCTTTCGGGGTAAGAATTGTAGAGTTTTATCTCCTGTTGAGAGACCAGTGCCCAGGTTCCAGTTCAGTTACCGTGTAGTACTAAGTATTCACTTTTGCGTTCTGGAGACGGCGCTGTTGCAACTCATAAAATGCCAGTAGCCCCACCCCTACCCCCAGCGGCAAAAAGTAATAGACCACCCGATACACCAGCAGTGCTCCCAATAGTTGATCCGAGGCCATGGGCGGTGAAATCAGCAAAATCAGCACCGTCTCAAACACGCCTAGCCCGCCAGGAACGTTGCTGATAATCCCCGCAATTTGGGCCAGTAGGTAGCTGCCAAAGAAGATGAAAAAGTTAAGGTCGGGGTGGGCGGGCAGTAAAATATAGAGCACTGCTGCCGCCAAGGCCCAGTCACAGGCAGCCACTACAATCTGGGCCAAGGATAGCTTAAGAGGCAGGTAGGGCAGCACCCAGCCTTTGATTTTGAAAGAACGGCGACTGATGCTGCTAAATACTAGGTAGGCAGCAAGAATGACCAGGAAAAGAATTCCTAGAGGATGCACTGTTTTAAAGGGCAAATGCAGGATGCCCGGAACCGAGAGCGGTTCTAGGGTAAACACCAATCCGCCCACCGCAAATAGACCCAGCCAAAAGCTAACATTGCAAAAAGCCATAATCTGGGCAATTTTGCCAGGGCTAAGCCCCCATGCGGTGTAAAGTCGGTAGCGAATGGCACCACCACTGAGTAAGGCAAAGCCGACGTTGTCGCTGATGGCATAGCTAATAACGGCCACTAGGGCGGTTCTACTATAAGGTAAAGGCTGCCTTACAAATCGAGTCGCTAGGGTATCGTAGCCAGTGAGAACGACATAGTTGACCACCATCAAGACAACTGACAACAGCAAGGCCTTAGTCGGAATTGCCCCAATGCCATTAAAAATGTCCTGGGGCTGATAGTTGCGGAGTTCACTCGAGATCGCCCAGATCGACAGGGCAAAGAGGCCCAGGCTAAGCACAATCGGCATTACCTGGAAGAGGCGCTTGAGGCTATAGGTGAGGGCGGTGCTAAAAAACTGAGCACCAAAGTAGTCTTGCAGGCGATCATCCGAATCGGCCCGCACCAGAGCCACCACCACCGCTGGCAAATCGGCCAGACGAGGATACACAAAATAGCGCGGCTCCCAGCGGGGGTGAAACTTGTCTTTGTAGGCCCGCAGCCCTTGAAAGTTGTAGATCGAGTTGAGGTGCTCGTAGAGATAGTGCATCCCCTTTTCGATGGGGGTAGCCTGGGGCAAATCGCCTACCCCCGCAAGGGCCACCAGCCCCAGGTTAAAGCTGTCGTAGCCTTGGGCTTGGCTGTGCTGCATCAGCGAGACAAACAAGAAGTCCATCGCGCCGTGTTCCACCTCGCGGCGATGGCGCATCAGGTCGAGGGTAGCCTCGTTGAGCTGGTATTCGGGCACCAGGTTGGCAAAGGCGATGGGGATGCCCTGGGCATCTTCCACCACAGCAATTTCACAGTCTCGCAAATAGTCGGGGTCAAACCAGCCGAGGGAAAATTTCTTCTCGGCCCCTTCCATGGCCTCTAGCCAGTCGTCGCTGATCGTCCGCAGCTCCGCCAGCAGGTCGTCGGTAACGGGGGGCGCATAGTACTGCACTCGGTAGCCCTGCTTGGTGAATTTATTGGTCGCCGTGCGCAGGTGGCGTCCGGCCTTGCCCTCCAGGGTGAACTGGTGCAAATCCACCGTCGCTTCTTCACCAATGTTGAGAGTCTGAAACCCGAGAGCCTCGTAAAGCGCTAAGTCGTCCGGCAGGGTTTGGTAAAAAGCCGGGTGCCAGTCGTTGCGATCGCAAAATGTCCGAAACCCAACAATCGCTTCTCGCCTGTCGGTACTTGGCCCGATAGGGTCGCCCAGGGCGATCGCCTCCCGCCCCTTGGCCACGTAGGCAATCACCGTCTGCCCCGACGGGCTGAAATAGTAGGACTTGTCATCGAGCAGCGCAAACCGGGCCAGGGAAGACTGCCCATGCTGCTCCACAATCGCCTGCGCCCGCTGCCGCTCTGCCTCACTGGCTGCGCCGCGAAAAATTACCGGGCGAAACAGCATCCACGCCGCATAGAGCAGCGTCACCGTGCCGACCACATAGATCGAATCGGCAAAGTGTTTCCCAAAGCGAGTTGTGGGCTGGAAGCCGCCGTTGTCAGCGGTGAAGAACATGGCCAGGGTTTGGCCCAAGGCCTCGGTTAGGCTAAACGGAGTGGCGTAGTGGGTATCGAGCAGCCAGAAGCCAAGGGTGCCATAGGCCAGAGTGAACAGCAAAGCGCCCACTAAAACTCGCAGTCCCTGAATGATCGAGGGGCGATCGCTCTGGGCGGTGAATACTGGCCGCAGCCACAGCAGCTGGAGCAACAGCACCAGGGACAGCAGGCCTTCTTCGTAGTCCAGTCCCTTGAGCAGGTGGCTGACAATGGAGATCACGACCAGCCCCAGGGTCAACCACCAGGCGACCCGCTTGCGCCGCAGTAGATTCGCCGCCAGCAGCAGCAGAAAAAAGCCGCTCAGGGCGGCAAATAAATGCGCCCCAATGCGAACTTCGACTGGTAAGAATTCCCCTAACCAGGCGACCCGGTGGGGCAACCAGGGGTAACCGCTGACCAGAGGTTAACCAGGCCTAACAGCGCCGTTAATAGGGCCGTTGCCCATACCCCAATTTGTGTAGGCATGGCCAATCCCTGGGGCGATCGCTGACTCAACACATTGTTTGCCTCAGTAAAGAGAAATGATTCCAAGTTTATCGAGCTACCGTAGGACGCTAAAGCCTGGCCGCATAACTCTTATCCTGCCGAGGCTTGAGTAATCTGCTGCACCAGTTCTGAACCAATTAGGGTATCGAGGTTACCGTTGGGGCCGTTGAAATATTGCGGATCCCATAGATAGCTGGAGCCTCGGTTATCGTTGCCGTCGGGCATCACCACAATCGAGGGGGGCAGTTGATCGGTGGCGTAGAGCTGCTGCAACACCTGGGCAATGCCGTAGGGCTTGAGTTTCATGGTGTCTTCCCTCTCTAAAGACCTGGAATCAGCCGTACTTCCGACCAGGGTGTTTGGGCTGATCCCATCGATTCCTTAATTTAGGAAAGGTGTATGCCAATCCTGCGTCAGGGCGATGTCAGAGGGCCTAAAGAAACGTAATCTTTGTTACTACGAGCTACGATGTGGCATCGACTTCGGGATTAGTGGTTGAACGCTGTTCCTGAAGGAGTGCTTCCAGGTGCTGTAGCTGTTGTTGCTGCTCTTTGAGCATTTCAAGCAGGGTTGCAACCTCTCCTTCACGTAAAAGGTTCATCTTGTCGTGCAGTAGCTCAATTTCGAGCTCGGCTTTCATGTTGATTTCGTAGTCGTGCTGAGCATCCTGGCGATCGATGGACGCCTGCCGATTCTGACTCATCATGATGATGGGGGCCGCGTAGGCGGCCTGAAACGACAG
Organism: Nodosilinea sp. LEGE 07088; assembly: GCF_015207395.1. Lineage (GTDB taxonomy): Bacteria > Cyanobacteriota > Cyanobacteriia > Phormidesmidales > Phormidesmidaceae > Nodosilinea. Next base: position 19,860 of record NZ_JADEWX010000004.1, on the reverse strand, counting down.
CATCAGGTTGAGCAGAATGAAGGGGTACGGGTCCCAGTGTTTGATAAACGCGACCACGTTGAGACTCACCCAAAAGGCCAGCAAGATACTCTGGATGATGATGAAGGGCCACGACCCCATAACGGCAGCCACTTTGTCAGAAATGCGATCGCCCATTGTAAGCTTTGGCCGGAGCGGTTGCTGGGCCGGACTCCGCTGCCTCAGGTCTTGCAGCAGCTGATATTCTTCTCGACTCACATTCGCCCGTAGGGGAGTTTTTGGGGTGGTAACAGTCATAGCGGGTAGTCACAACGACATGGAAGATCTCAATTAAACGCACGAAGCCGCCCATGGGGCGGCTTCAGCCTGAAAATCGGTAGCCAGCCTATGAGTTCATCTTTTTTTGAAAGCGACGCTTGGGCTGTAGCCACATGATGACGCCGGTCACGACCAGTACCAGCAGCCCAAACGAGTTGAGAAACGGATAGATACCCTGCAAGTCGATGACGCCAAAGTTGCCCTTGTGTAAATCTAACAGCCAATCAAAGGCATCTTCTTTACCGGCCATGTCTACCAGCTGATAAAGCGAGCCTGTAATCACCGTCAACACAATCGGCAGCAGCATAATAGGTGCTAGAAAGCGGTGAGTCTGTCGGAGGGTTTTAGCCGTTGTTGCATTGGTCATGGGATGAATGTTACGAAAGAATACGTTTACTGTTACAGAGGCCAATGACAGGTCTGTGTCAGACTGGTGTCAAGACAACATCAGTCAAAAAATCAGGCGGAATGACGCCAATCCAACATCCCACCCGATGCAAAGCACTACGCCGGGCTATGTTGGCTTACCTTGGAAGCTCACTCAGGGCTCTGCGATCCAGTTTCTTTTGCCGCCAGCTCTGGTAAGTGACGGTCAACAAGTTGGATTAGACCGTTTCTAATCTCACAGCTGGGTATTGGAGTGGCTGTGCTAATCAAGCAGTGGTTGAGATAAGCGAGCCACCAACCCGTGTCAGATCGGCGTCAATCTTCCCTATGGCAGCATCAGTGCCAATAGAGAACGGTGAATCAGCCAGCGACAAGCAAATTCCCACAGGTTTGGCACAGGTTTGACACATGTGCTCTCTACAGTAACCGCATGTTTCAAAAAAGGTCATGCGTTATGAATTTTCTGGCTAGCCTGGTAAACGGAATTGGGTATATCACTGAAGCTGCTCTTGAAGTTTTTAGCCCCAACCATGATTCATACCCCTCTATAGGTATTCAGCCGTTCGACGGTGAGGCTTATCGGCCATTGGAACGATCTCACCGTCAAAATTTTGTGTCTAGAGCCCCTCAGCACTAGTTTTTTCTGACTAACTGTTTTGATCTGCTGAACTCCTTGAGAATTAAAAAATGCCTGTTGACATCGTTGAGTCAACGGGCATTTATGCTTAAATTCTCTGGATTGGCGATCGCCTGTTTGGGAATATGTTTGGCTGACGGTGGCCTTTCAATTAACGACAATGTTGCCGAATTTCATAGCCGCCAAACAGCGCTATAGCAATCGCCAGCGGCAAAAAGTAATACACTCCCCGATAGGCCAACAGCGACGCCAGCACCGCAGCGGGAGAAAGCTGATTTGACAGCAGTAAAATTACCACCGTCTCAAACACCCCTAAGCCACCGGGCACATTGCTCAACACCCCCGCCGCCATCGCCAGCAGGTAGATCTTCAAAAAGCCCAGATAGGTTAACCCTGTGACCTGGGGCAGCAGACTGTAGAGGGTCGCTGCAGCCAGACTCCAGTCGAGGCTAGAGACCAAAATTTGGGCCAGGGCAATGCCCGGGCAGGGGAACTGTAGCCGCTGCTGGCGAATCGTTAACCCCTTTCGCAGCGCAGTGCTGCCGATGAGATAGACGGCGATTAACGCGAGCAAGACCAACCCCAGACCAGCAGTGGAGCGAAAGGGCAGATGCAGCTGGGCCGGAATCTCAAACGGAGCCAGCAGAAACGCGCCGCCACCCACGGCCAAAAGTCCCAGCCAAAAGCTGAGGTTAGCGAAGGTAATCACCTGGGCGATCGCGATCGCCGATATCCCCCAAGCGCTGTAGAACCGATAGCGAATAGCGCTGCCCGTCAGCAGGGCAAAACCAATGGTATTGCTAAAGGCACAGCTAATAAACGTAGCCAGGGCAATTTTTGGATAACCGAGCGGCTGCCGCAGATAGAGGAAGCCCAGGGTATCGTACCCCGTCATGGCCACATAGCCCAGCCCCGCAAAAGTGACCGCTCGCCCGACCTGGGCGGGGGGCAGCGATCGCAAGCCATCGACAATATCCTGCACCTGATAATCTCGGAGCTGATGGCTGACCACAACCGCTGCGATCGTCAGTAAAACTAGACCCATCAGAGGCGCTAGAAAACGGGTTGGGAGTCGTTGGCGTTGGGGCATGGTGAGGCCAATGGCAGTCTTATTGAAGTGGTCAAGATAGGTACACAATGAACAATGGTCAAAGCTGGTGGCTGTTTGCACTTTTGTCCGCGTTTTTTGCGGCCCTCACTACAATTTTTGCCAAGGTTGGAGTCGAGTCGGTTAACTCCAATTTGGCAACGGCCATTCGTACCCTGGTCATTTTGGTCATGGCTTGGGGTATCGTCTGGGCTAAAGGGGAGTTTCAACCCCTATCGGCAATTCCTCAAAAAACCATCCTATTTTTAGGACTATCTGGATTAGCCACCGGACTCTCTTGGCTCTGTTACTTTCGGGCACTACAGCTGGGGCCAGCATCGCTGGTCGCCCCACTTGACAAGTCGAGCCTTGGCTTGATTCTGCTGCTGTCAGTTTTGTTTTTAGGGGAACCGCTGACTGTCAAAGCCTGCCTGGGCACAGGGTTGATCCTAACTGGGACATTGGTGTTACTACGATAGACATTGGCACCACTAAGTTGGAGATTATTTCAGTGAGCCACTTGGTGAAAGCGGCGGACCGGAATCTTCGGAAGCGCCGCGATCGCCTGCTTGTCGAGGTTGAGTTCGACCATGTACTCATGCATGTGGTGGATGGCGGAAACAGGTACCGTGATATCCTGCCGTCCCCAGAACTGTCCCTTTTTCAGCACCAAATGGGTAATGTGCCCGCTGGTGGGATCCACCATAAATTCATCCACCTGCCCGACGACTCCATCAGTCGTGTGGACCTCAGCGCCTCGACACACCGCCATCTCGCCCGGGGGAATTTGTTCCTCTTCAACGGGTATATAAGGAGACTCAACATCGGGTGTGACATAGGGCCAGAGCATGTAAGCCTCGGGATCTTCTAGCCAGAGCTCCCGAGATGAAATGGGCCGATCAAGACCGACGAAATTGGGGTCATAGAGGGGGTTCTCAATGTAATGAGTCTTGACAAACTTATTCATTGCAAAGATATCAGTGCGAGAGCAACGCAGCTGAATAGTATCGGGTGTGGTCTCTAGAATTTGCCCGAACGTTACAATCCGGCTCGTTTCCCAATAGTTGTCGCCAATCACTATATGAGTGACGTCTTGAGTAATCGGATTAATCAGGACATGGCTAGACTCGCCGCAGTAGCCGTCGGTACATTTAACCTTAGCTCCAATGGGGATATCCATAATCTTATTCCTAGATAGATTTGCTCAAGGGAGTGGGTCTATGGGCACTTGAAATCTCAAAACAGCCTGTAGGGGGAGCTATCGGGCTTTAAAGAGAGCAGTTGCGATCGCACTACACCTCATAAAATGACAGCCCGGCATGTCATAACCGTGCCAGAGCTGTGTCCGTTAGATGCCAAGCTTTAGCTCTCCACATTAATACTTAAAGCCCTAGACTATGGAGTCAAAATAACACTGAGTTGACACAGCTTTGCAATAGGTTGTTTTTATAGTTAAAGCAGTTCAGAAGTTGTGAACCAAAAGGTAGAAAAAGGAGAATACCATGAACACTCTTCAAAAAGGTTTAATTGGCGCGGGTTTAGTAGCCCTGCTGGCCGGGTGTAGTGCTGGTGTTGGCAAGAAATCTACTCCTGCTGAAAATTCAGGAGCAACTTCGACCGAGATGACATCAGAAGCGCACAAAACTCCCTCTGGTGAAGCGATTGATCCTGAGTTGCTCTCAAGCATTGAGGTTAAATTATCCGATGGCAAGGTTGAACTGTCTGAATCACGAGTCAATGCCGGGCATCTAGAATTCGACGTTCGTAACGATACTACCGAACCGCTACACATGGCGGTAGTTAAGACTAATCTTGAGCCCACCGAGATTGTGGTTAGGGAAGGAAAGGTTGACAGAACCCAAGCGGGTGTTGAAGTACTTTCAGAACTCCGTGATAACCCCATCAAACCAGGCCATGAAGAAACCCTTATAGAGACCCTAGAACCCGGAGAATATACGGTAGTGGTCACGTCACCTAGCCAATCAAAGCCAGTGGCCTATTCTGCCCTGACCCTACAACCAGAGTGATGTCATTTATGTAGCTAGGTGAAGTAATGTGCCAGCGCCCGAGGTCAGGCTTCGGGCGCTATTTTTTAATTTGCCTAGGGTGAGTTTCCTGGCTTAGACTTATGATAAAAATAGGTTACTTAAAAAGCCATCAGAGCCAAATCTTGTTCTCACGACTTCTTCTCTAGGCTGAAATTTGGTCAGTTATGGCAAAACTGCTCCAGGAGTGGGTCAAATCAACTCAAGAACGACCGAATATGATGCAATACAGTTAGATCACGTTCTTGGTTTTAGCCATGCCGCAAACCATTCTCATCGTGGAAGACGACGCGGAGATCGCTCGCTTTACTCAACAGCTTCTAGAAAAAGAAGGCTTTGCCTGCCTGCACAGTCGCGACGGGCTAGATGCCGTGCGGCAGTCTCAGGTTCATCAGCCGAGCCTGATTATTCTGGACTGGATGCTGCCGGGAATCGATGGGCTAGAGGCTTGCACCCGCATTCGCAAGCTAGCAGGCACCCATGACCCCTATATTTTGATGCTGACGGCTAAAGGCGAAGAGTTTGACCGGGTGATTGGCCTCTCGACTGGAGCCGACGACTACCTGGTGAAGCCCTTTAGCCCCATGGAGTTGGTGGCGCGGGTACGGGCCTTACTGCGACGCAGTTTGCGGCAGGAGGCTCAGAGTCAGGTCTACCGCACCCTGCACTTCACGGTAGATCTAGATCGTCATGTGGCTACCCAGCAGATCCATAACACCACTGAAGACCTGGACCTCACGACCACTGAGTTTGACCTGCTTGCCACCTTTCTCAGCCATCCCGGACGAGCCTGGAGCCGGGCCTATTTGGTAGAAAAACTTTGGGGCAATGACTTCTTTGGCGAAGAGCGGGTGGTGGATACCCATGTGGCGCGGCTGCGGAAAAAAATTGAGCTCGACCCCAGTCAGCCTCAGTTCATCAAAACGGTGGTGGGCATGGGCTATAAGTTTGCGGATGAAGGCTAATGCGGGTTGGACTCCATGGGCGACTGTTTTTCTCCCATGTGGTTGTGATGTTAGTGGGCTTGATCAGCTTTATCGTTATCAGTCGTGCCGCATCTGTGCATCTGTTTTCGAGTCACTTAAACCAGATGGCTAGCGTTGGCTATGCGGTTCACGAAATTCGAGAAGAGCTGCTCTTTGGCTTTGACACCGCCTGGAGTGGGAGTACCGCCTGGGCAATTGTCATCGGCGGGCTGACGGCGGTGATCCTGAGCTACTGGGTTGCGAGTCGCATTACTCAGCCCTTGATGGAAATGGATCGGATTACCCACAAGTTTGCTGCGGGCAACTGGGCTGAGCCAGTTCCCCGCAGCAACATTCCCGAACTGGCCAGACTGAGCAGCAGCTTTAATCGGCTGGCCCTGAGTCTGCAAGATGTCGAAGAGCGACGGCGGGATCTAATTGGCGATCTGACTCACGAATTGAGAACCCCGTTGACGATTGTGCGGGGTTATTTAGAGCAGTCGTTAGCCGATGCAACAGCGCTCTCCCCAGATACCACTCATCTGTTAGTGCGCGAAACTCGGCGCCTGGAGCGGTTGGTGAATGATTTGCAGGAACTCTCTAAGGCTGAGGCAGGGCAATTGCCCTTGCGTTTAGGGGCGATCGCGCTCCCCTCACTCTTCGACAAACTCCTGTTGCGCTTTGAAAGCCAGATCGCTGAAGCTGGCCCCCAGCTGGGCTGGCAGTGCGATGACGGGCTGGCGCCTGTGCTGGCCGATCGCGATCGCCTGGAGCAGATCTTGGTGAACCTGTTGGGCAACGCCATCAAGCATACCCGCCAGGGGCAGATCGCCCTGACGGCTTGGGAAGCAGGAGATCAGGTCTGGGTGGCGGTGCAGGATACGGGAAGTGGCATGACGTCCGATGAACTGCCCCACGTCTTTGAGCGATTCTGGCGGTCATCTCAGACGCAAAACCAGTTCTCTGCGGGTACTGGCATTGGTCTTGCCATCACTAAGCGGCTGGTCGAACTACAGGGAGGCCGTATCGAGGTTGAAAGTGTGATAGGCCAGGGCAGCACCTTTCGATTTTCTCTGCCCAAAGCCTGAGTCGGCCCAGCCAGCTCAAGTCAGATTGACACAGGTTAGCCACAGTTTAAGCATTTGTAGTCCCTAGAGTAAGCATTACTGTCTCTGAGATGTCGCATTATGGCTATTCTCTCCATTCCTGTCGGGGCATTACTGTTGGCCTTGTTATTGCTGTCGAGCGTGGTGTTTTTGGCCTGGCTGTTTCCCAGTAATACCTCCCATATCCCTAAGAAGAAACTATAGAGTGGCCCAAGTCCATGATTGAACCCTTCAACAAACTACCCCGTTGGCTGGTATTGATTGGGCTGGGGGCGATCGCCCTGATCGGCGGAGCCGGTATTGTGCTCCTCCCAATTTTGCTACAACAGCTGGGAGATTTAGCGACACGGTTGCCTGACTGGTTGGAGTCAGGCAGTCAACAATTTCAGGTAGTCGATGCCTGGCTAGCAACTAAACAGATTCCCCTCAACGTGACGGCTTTAGCTGAGAAAGTGGCGCAGGCCCTGCCCAATGAGCTGGTGCAAATCCCCGATCAGGCGCTAGAAATTTTGCTGAGTTTTGCCGATCGCTTGGCAGAGGTGCTGATTACAGGTGTTTTGACCCTTTACCTCATTCTCCACGGTGACGAATTTTGGCATGGGCTAGTGAGTTGGTTGCCAGGAGACCTATCTGCCTCGATTCGCTCGGCGTTTCAAGAACAATTTCGCAATTATTTTGTCGGCCAGGCGACCATTGCCCTGATTATGGCAGTGGCGTTAACCACGCTCTTTTTTCTTTTCAAAATTCCCTATTGGCTGGTCTTTGGTGTTGGTATTGGCCTGTTGGCGCTGTTTCCATTTGGTGACACCCTAGGCATCTTAATCGCGGGAGTCATTGTTAGCTTTAAGAGTTTTTTCTGGGTGGAGAAATCATTGCCATAGCCCTTCTAACCGATCAGATCGTTGATAATGCGATCGCTCCCAAAATTCTCGGCAATCTAATTGGACTTAATCCAGCCTGGATTTTGATTTCTCTGCTCCTGGGAGCTCAATCTGGAGGTGTTTTAGGGTTGATTTTGGCTGTTCCTTTAGCTGGATCTTTGAAACGCGTTTTAACAGATCGGCTACCTACCAGAGAAATGGTTCTGGAAGATATTTGATGTTGAGCTTAAGTGGTTGCGCCAACTCGTGGGAAAACCACGAGCTAACTATCAAGCGCTGACAATAGACGCTTCATCATAAATTTGATTATTACTGTCAATAGCCTGTATTACAAACCGATCCGAATATACTTCAAACGCCGTATACCCTAGCTGCGAACTGGCATAGGCAGTCCAGTCGGAGCTTCCTACCGGGCGTAACAGGGCTCCATTTCCCGTGGTGATATAGGTAGTGCCATCGATGGGGACTGTTCTTTCGTAATTGTGGTCATGGCCATTGATGTACAGCCGTACGTCATAGTCCGCAAAAATAGGGGGCAAATCCTCAATCAATATAGCCGTAGAACCATGTTGCCCCGATGAATAGACTGGATGGTGAGCAAACACCACCTTCCACAGCTGGCGCGATCGCTGAAGCTCTGTCCGCAGCCACTGAAGCTGCTCCGCCCAAAGGGATTCTGCCCCTCTGGTAATCGCTTGATTGGTATCTAGAGCAAAAAACTGCACCGACTGCTGGGTAAAAGTGTAATATCGCCCCGACATGTTGTAGCCCGGATAGGCCACCTCATCCTCACCGTTGTTAGTGCCGACATCGTGGTTACCTAAGGCAGCATAAAACTTGACCCCCTGCGTCAGTAGTTCAGCATAGGGTTGTTCAAAAACCTGGTGAATTTTCCCAATTTCTCCACGGTCATAGATGTTGTCGCCCGCCAGTAAGGCGAATGGAGAAGGGGCTATTTGCTGGCGCTGCATCATAGCCTGGGCAACGGCATACTGCTCTGGGCTACCTGTTCCCACATCGCCGATCGCCATAAATCTAAGCGGCTCTTCAGTTTCAACCAGGCCTACTGTGGAGATAGGAGATAGAGGAGTAGACTGCTGGCTCCAGGTGGGTAAACAACCCCGACCCACTGCTAACGCAAGGCCACCTAGCCCTAGGGAAATGAGCGATCGCCGTTTCAATGAAATTACCTCCATTATATCTGTCTATAGGTTTGAGGACGCTAGTACTCTGAGGCGGAAATAACCTATCTGTTTACTAACTTGGAAACCCTTGTAGGATCTGGTATTCCTGTTCTGCCTTCTGCCTTCTGCCTTCTGCCTTCTGCCTTCTGCCTTCTGCCTTCTGCCTTCTGCCTTTCAGTACTAGCTTGCCAGCGCTATATTTCAGGCAAGAAAACGGCCAGAAATGCTCCTGGCCGTTGGTGCGAGAGAAAAATCTAAAACGACTATATTTTTGGAACCTGAATAGACTGTGGTTTTACTTTCGTGACCTCCTCTTCTAAATATTGACTTCACAGTTAGCAATATAGGAGATGGCTGTGTCAATTCAGTGTCAGGCTGATGGAATTTTGCCTAAATTGAGCCAGCGCCTGGTTAATTTCTTCGGGATACTCAGCCATTACCAGATGCCCAGCATTTTCTAGGTGCAAATGGTGCCCTTGGGAAAAATGCTGGGCCAGCGTCGCACCCATTTCATCGGTAAACATCGGGTCTTGGCCGCCCGTGATCACCAACGCCGGGAGGTTAAGACGCCAGGTGCCAGAACGTCGGGTGAAAAAGTTATACCCCCAGAAAATTCGCAAGGCCTCGTAAGGGTCGGAATGCACTGGCACGGGACTTTCAGCAACAAACTGGTCGATAGTGGGGTGGTCATGACGGCTGGAGACTTGCGCTGCAAACTGCTGCACCCACGGCAGCCGAAACAAATGGCGTCCGCCCCAGGTCAGGCTTTGCATTAGCGGCACTTCCCACCAGGGGTCGAGGTCGTGGGTACCGCCAGCCACCAGCACTAGCCCGGCCACAGGGTGGCGCTGGCACCATTCCAAGGCCAGAGGTACGCCGTAGCTGTGGGCAAAAATAATCGGGCAGTGAATGTGGAACTGTCTCAGGAGTCGAGTCAAGTCGCGGCAGTGACGACCGATGGAATAGCGCGGGTAGGGGCTAGACTGACCGTGGCCTGCCAGGTCGTAGGCGATCGCTTCCCACCCCTGCTGCACCGCAAACTCGTACTGCGACCGGAGGTTATACCGATTGCCGAGGCCGCCGTGGAGAAATGCGATCGCAGGCTGAGACCCGGCCTGGTGACAAACCTGGAGCTGCACACCGGGCCGCAACCGCAGCGGTTGCCCCGTCAGTAAATCGGAATCGTTCACGTTCTAACCAATCAAAGCGATCGTCCAATTGTTGGATTGATGCTGGTATTCAAATCAAGCCAGTTCGAGGATTAGTCTTACAGCCTTTCTCAATCTGGTGAGGTACAATAGCAGCAATTAGCAAACCAGTTTTCGATGTCTTCTAAGGAAACTTGTTCAAACGCTTCTTTGAAGTGCTTTTCCCAAGTCAGAATAGGTTCTTGCTTCGAGTGAACGCAGTATAGACTTGACCTTTGTTAAACCATCAACGGCTCCCATAATATTTGCGCTAGCCACAACTCCCTTTAGGCCTATCGCTCCGATAATGGAAACATTCTTACCCCGCTTTTGAGGACGTTTTCCATGGGCCCGACTACCTCTCGCAGAGCGGGCATTCAACCGAGTCAAGGCTAGATTAACACCAGACTCATCTCATGAGTCGTGGTACGGGTCGAGTTGGCTTGTTTGCGGTTATGATGCTGGGTGCTGTCCTGGGGTAACGATTCCCAGGGGCACTAACCCCTATCGCCTGTTGCCGTGACTTCTCCCAACTTTCAGTCAGAGTCTAAACCGCTCGGGGGCCGTTACCGGCTGATTCAGCCCCTGGGGTCAGGAGGCTTTGGCCAAACCTTCAAGGCCCAAGATTTGCACCTGCCGGGGCAGCCCCTGTGCGTCATCAAGCAGCTACGGCCCCAGGTTACCACCGCTGACCAGATGCAGGTGGCCCGGCGGCTGTTTGATACCGAAGCCCAGACCCTCTACAAGATGGGCGCATATCCGCAGATTCCCAGGCTGCTGGCCCACTTTGAAGAAAACCAGGAATTCTATCTGGCCCAGGAGTTTATCGAGGGCCATTCTCTAGCTGATGAGCTGGGCAGCCCCTGGACTGAGGCCCAGGTCACCGCCTTGGTAGGCGACCTGCTGGGGACCTTGGCCTTTGTGCACTCCCGCGACGTCATCCATCGCGACATCAAGCCCTCGAATCTAATTCGTCGCGCGGGCGATAACCGCATCGTGCTGATTGATTTTGGCGCGGTCAAGCAGGCGAGCAACCGGGCGGCCCTACAGCGCTCGGGCTTGAGCCACACGATTTCTATCGGTACTGAGGGCTACATGCCGAGTGAGCAGGTGGCAGGGCGGCCCCAGTTTAGCAGCGATGTCTATGCCATTGGGGTGCTGGGGATTCAGGCTCTGACCGGGTATGCCCCCACCGAGCTGGAGGTTGACCCCCGCAGCGGTGAGCTGGCCTGGCGGCACTGCGCCCCCCAGACCAACCCTCAGCTATTAGAGGTGCTGGATACAATGGTGCGCTACGACTTTCGCACCCGCTACGCCAACGCCGCCGAGGCCCTGGCGGCGCTCAACAACCTGCCGCATCAGCTCAGTCAGTACATTCCGGCCCCGAATGCTCCCCCAACTCAGCCGCCGCCCGCTACCCAGGCGGCCCCAACCGTGGCGGTGGGGCGTCGCTATGAGCCGACGGTAGCAACTTCTGCCCCTGCTCCTGCCCCTACTTCTGCCCAACGGCGCAGACCACCCTCGTCGTCGTCTAAACCCTGGCTACCGCTGCTGGCCGGGGCTTTGGTGGTGACGGCGATCGCGGGCCTGCTCGGTATTTGGGTCTGGCGATCGCCGTCTACCTCAGAGCCTGAGACGGCGGTAGTAGAGACATCACCCCCGGACCTAGATGCCACAGATACTGAGCCTGAGGCTCAGGCAACCCCCCTGCCCGACACCGACGAACCTGCTGTCATAGCGCCTGAAAATTCTGCAGAACCTGCTGATTCTGAACCTGAGGTGACCAGTCCGCCTGATGAGCCCGTCGAAGAAAATACCCCAAATTCAGCGCCTGATCCGTCAGCAGCCGACGGCGAGCTGACTCCAGAGGCGGCACAGTCGACGGTAGCGGCTCTGTATAGCAATGTGTCTAACCAAAACTGGGCGGCGGCGCGATCGCAGTTTAGTGGGCCCCTAGCGCAGCAGTTTGACTCCGGCTTTTTCGCTCAGTTCGATCGCGTTTCGGTCGAGAACCTGCGGGTCACCGGGCAAACCGCCGACTCGGTTGAGTTTGTGGGTGAGAACACGTATTTCTACCCCGATGGCTCTACCCAGCGAGAGGAGCGCACCTTCACGGTGCAGATGCAGGATGGCCAACCGCGCATCGTCGCTTCTAACTTTAGCAGCGTGCTGGAGGCTCGCTAGCAGATCAAGACATAGTCGTCTACCGCAAAGATGGGCTTGAGGCCGGTGGGCTGGAGCTGGTCCTAGGGAGGGATATTGTGCTGCCAGGCGGTGAGCTGCGATCGCGGCGAAGAGCAACTCGACGCTAGCTAAAATCCCGCAGCATTTTCTTGATCTCCAGGTTGTGCAGCTCTTCTTGGCCAATCTTGGTGCGGGCATATTCCTCCAGGTAAATGCTGGCGTTTTCGACCACGCCCAGGAGCTGCTTGTACATATCCAGGGCCTTTTGCTCGTGGTTCAGGCTTTCTTGCAGCAGATCCCTAACGCCGTGGCGATTGTTTTCCTCAATCGGGGCGATGCGCTGGCTGGGGTGCCCCTCTAGACCCGTGATGATTTCCCCCGCTTCCTGGGCGTGGAGCAGCGACTCGCTGGCCTGGGCCTTGAAAAAATCCACAATGGGAATTCGGTTTGGCCCAGTCACCATCAGCGAATAGTGGGTATAGCGCACGACTCCGGCCAGCTCAAATTCCATAATTTGGTTGAGCAGCTCAGTGGTAGCTTGGGTGTTAAGGTCTTTCATAGATGTGTTAAAGCAACAGCGGACTGATCTTAAACCTTGGTCAATGCCTGTGCCATTTATTCTGGCTGCTGGGTTGCAATTCCCAGGGTGGCCCCTTCAATCTCTCGCAGCTCATCCATCACCGCCATCACCCGCCCGACGACGTAGGGGTAGCCGCCGCACCCTCCAGCGGCAACGCTGCCATTGACCAGGCGGCGATCGCAGCCGCCCGGCGATCGCGCTTTCAGCTTGGAGTTATCGCTGGCCGATTGAGACCTTTCATGAGTTTGCCAAGCAAGTCGTCGGTTTTGAGTTGGCTCAGCTACGCCAGGAGGAAGCGGTTAAACGTCACTTCTGTCTGAGTTGCGTGGCGCAGTCGCTACTCCAAGCCACACCGGCCTCGGGGCAATCATCCGAACGGTTTGACTTTGCTCAAGAGCACGAGCAAACTATCGGTCAACGGCTCTATACCTTGGGTCGAGAAGCCTTGCAGCAACTCCTAGAGCTGACGCAGCGTTCTAGACATTCCTGAATAATCTGACCTTTCTGGCGATGGCTATATCTTGGCAGCGAATTACCGCATTTCTCTAGTCACCGGCCCGGCGCGATCGGGCAAGAGCGAGTGGGCCGAAGCCCTGGCAGCTCATTCTGGGCAATTGGTTACCTACATTGCCACCTCCCAGGTTGACCCTGAGGATGTGGACTGGCAAAAGCGGGTGACCCTGCACCGCGATCGCCGCCCCGATCACTGGCAGCTCCAAGAAATCCCCATCGCCCTCCCCGCAGCCATTCTCTCCGCCACCGAGCAAGACTGCCTGCTGATCGACTCCCTTGGCACCTGGCTGGCCAACCTGCTAGAGCAAGACGACGCCACCTGGCAGACCACCGTGCAGTCCCTAGTCGAAAGCCTGCGGCAGACCCCCAGTACCGTAATTTTGGTCTCCGAAGAAACCGGCTGGGGCATTGTGCCCGCCTACCCGATCGGGCGACTGTTTCGCGATCGCCTCGGCTATCTCACCCGCCAGGTAGGTACCGTGGCTGACGCGGTGTATCTGGTGGTAGCGGGCTATGCCGTGGATGTAAAGGTGTTGGGGAACAGGGTAGATGGGTAGATGAATAAAGCTCACCCATCCCCCCATCCACTCCCTCACGGCTCAAACCCCGCCATCTCATACCGCTGCCATTCCCCCTTAAACTTCTCTGCGACCAAAGGCGTCACCGTCAATTTAGGCGGTTTGCCCGGAGTCACCTCCACCCGCAGGCCAGAATACGGGCGTTTAAGCTGGCTACCGCTGCCGCTGCGGCCCAGGTACAGGTGTGATTTGGCGATCGCTCGGGGAATGCCGAGGTGGTTTTCTGTCAGCACAGAGCCCTCGGGCCGCTGCCGCCGCAGGCTATAGCCGCTGCCGCCACAGATCACCCAGGGAATGTGGGCATCGCCGTGGCCGGTGGCCCCAGTGCGCAGGTAGTCGAGGCAGTGGGCATGGCCGTTGAGCACGAGGTCGATCAGGGGTCTCCCCTGGGCCTGGGCCTGCACCGCCGAAAAGACCGCATCGAGCACCTGGCGCAGGTGATGGCGCACGGCGAGGGTTTGCCCCTGGGCCCATTTGGTGGCTTCGGTGACGTAGGGCGGGTGATGAAAGAAGAGAATTCGCCCCCGCGCCGTGGGGTCTTGCCAGGAGGCAATCAGGCGATCGCGCAACCAATCCAACTGCTCGGTATCTACCGTTGGCGACCGATCGCTGTTGAGCTGTTTTTCGATGTCGTAGCGCTGCTCGTCAATGGCCTCCATTTTCTCGGTCAGATCTTCTTGCTCATCGGCAGCCGGGTTAAACGCGCTGAGACCCGCCTGGCGCATCAGGTCAGCCTTTTGCCGGTCGAGCTGCTGCCGCTGCTGCCGGAGCGCTTGACGACCGAGCTGGGTCAAAGCCATGGGCAACGGCTGATTAAAGGTATTTGAGTCGAGGGCAAAAAAATCGATGCCGCCGTAGCGAAAGCTGTAGTAGCGGTTGGGTAGCCGCGTAAACTGACCAGGGCGGTAGGCCAGAGCCCGAGGGCCACCGTCGGGGCAGTGAGGATAGTGGGTCTCTAGATACTCACCCATCTGGGCTTCGGGTACGGCTCGTAGATAGTCTAAAAAGGCCCTGGCATAGGCATCGCCCTGGTAAGAACCATGCCAGCCGACGTCGAGGTCGAGAATGGAGCGCAGTAAGTAGCGCAGAGGGGTCGTAAGGCCCGCCGCCAAGCCTACCCAAAAGGGCAGATCGTAGTAGTCGTGGTTGCCCAGCACCGGCAAAAAGGGGCGCTTGAAAACCATGCGATCGTAGCGGATATCACGGTAGCGATCGCCCCCCACCAGCCACTCCCGGTAAGGCTTAATAAAGTTAGAGCGGTACTGCTGCCTTGACCCCACCAGGTACACCACATCCCCGGTGTGAAGGGTAAACCGAGGTGCGTCCCCCTGGGCCAACAGCTGCTCCGCCACCTGGCGCTGGGGGCTGCTGGTGCGGTGCCGCCCGGTACCGCTGTCGCCCAGCACCAAGAACGAAAAGGCCTCATCCTCTGCGCCGCCATCGTCAAGCACCAGGCGGGTTTGATCAATGCCGCGATCGCTCACTTCGGGATGCTGCCACCGCACCCGTTGCTGCATCTTGCGAATTTTGGTCTCAATCGCGGGCTCAGTGACCAATTTAGAAGACATGGCTCGGCTTGCTGGGGGTCAGTGTGTAGAATAACGCCGTCCTGTAAAACCTGGGGAGTTCTAGCCAACATAGGGTTTTAGGCAGCGCCAATGGTCTAATGGTCTAGTCCGCGGCTGTGACTCGACAGTAACGCGGCCTGTACCTAGAGAATTAACCCAGGAAAGCTTTAGAATCAACCTAGAGCAATTGTTGACGTGGGAGGGTAACCCGTGGCTGCCACACAAGTACTGAACCTGGGCGTGGGTCTGCTGCTGGGGCTGATGACCCTGCTGTTTATTTTCCGCATTGTGCTGACCTGGTATCCCCAGGCCGATCTGTCAACGCTGCCGTTTTCGCTGGTGGCCTGGCCCACCGAGCCGCTGCTGGTGCCCATGCGCAAGCTGGTACCCCCCATTGGCGGCGTCGATATTGCCCCGGTAATTTGGGTGGGTATCGTTACCCTACTGCGCGAGATTTTAGTGGGGCAGCAGGGATTGTTGCGGATGCTGGGCTAGCGTTCTGCGTCACTCCAGGGTGAGCCGATATTTGTCAGAATGCGGCTAAAACCCATGGCAATGCAGCGGTGCTCGCTTTTAGTCTAGAAGTTTTCAGGGCGTCGCCATCATTTCGGCGACAAAATTGGTGTAGACATCGCCCTTGAGAAAATTGTCGTTTTCCAGCACTTTTTGGTGAAAGCCGATGGTAGTAGGCAGTCCGGTAATGGCGCACTCCCGCAGGGCACGGCGCATGCGCCTGATGGCGGTGGGGCGATCGGGCCCCCAAACGATCAGCTTGCCCACCAGTGAGTCGTAGTAGGGTGGAATTTCGTAGTCGGTATAGACGTGGGAATCCATCCGCACGCCCATGCCGCCGGGAGCCAGATAGCCGCTGATGCGACCGGGGTTGGGGCGAAAGTTGTGGTCGGGGTCTTCGGCGTTGATGCGACACTCGATCGCATGGCCGCGAATCTGAATATCGGCCTGGGTAAAGGGTAGTTTTTCGCCCTGGGCAATGTGAAGCTGAGCGGCAATCAAGTCGATACCCGTGATCATTTCGGTAACCGGATGCTCGACCTGAATGCGGGTGTTCATCTCCATAAAGTAGAAATTGCCCTGGCTATCGACCAAAAATTCGACGGTACCAGCCCCGACGTAGTTGATCGATTTGGCTGCCAGAACAGCGGCCTCGCCCATTTTCTGGCGCTGCTCTGCGGTCAGCCGGGGGCTGGGCGCTTCTTCCAGCAGTTTTTGGTGGCGACGCTGAATAGAGCAATCGCGTTCACCCAGGTGCACGACATTGCCGTGGCTGTCGGCCAAAATTTGAAACTCAATGTGGCGGGGGCGATCGATAAACTTCTCCATGTAGACACCAGCGTTGCCAAAGGCCGCCTGGGCCTCGCTCTGGGCGGCCATAAAGGCCTTAATCAGCTCAGTTTCGTTGTTGACCAGGCGCATGCCGCGACCGCCACCCCCTGCCGTGGCTTTGATCATAATCGGGTAGCCAATGGCGGTGGCGGTGGCGTAGGCTTCGGCCTCGTCGGTGAGTAAGCCGCCGCTGCCCGGTACCGTGGGTACCCCGACCTGCTGCATGGTGGCCTTAGCCGTCGATTTATCGCCCATTTTGCGAATGGAGTCGGGAGCAGGGCCCACAAAGACAATCTGGTGATCGGCGCAGATTTCGGCAAAGCGGGCGTTTTCGGCCAGGAACCCGTAGCCGGGGTGAATGGCACTGGCGTTGCGGGTGAGGGCGGCGGCGATGATGTTGGGAATGTTGAGGTAGCTCTTTTGGCTGGGGGCTTCGCCAATGCACACGGCTTCGTCGGCGAGCTGTACGTGCAGCGCATGACGATCGACCGTGGAATGCACCGCAACGGTGGCTATGCCCATTTCTTCGCAGGTGCGGAGGATGCGCAGCGCAATTTCTCCTCGGTTAGCAATCAGAATCTTAGAAAAGCGCATGTACGTAGGGCAAATAGCAACAGACCATTGGAGTTTGGGGGCGCAGCTTAGCTAGACAACCCCAGCCCACTGCCGCAACCAGCCATAACCAGCATCATACGACGGTTGCTGATCCTATCACGGGGATGGGGGGAGAAATATTGCCGGGGTGGTTCTTACAAGCGGGCCGTTATGGTTTACTCTTATATATCTGAGCCGGTGCTCGGGCTGACAGTTTCCTCAGGTTTGCCCATTTGTACGGTTCAGACTATCACCAGCGGATGTGGTGGAATTGGTAGACACGCACGCTTGAGGGGCGTGTGGCTTATGCTGTGCGAGTTCGAGTCTCGCCATCCGCATTGTTTATTGTTTGGCGATGCCGCTCAAGCGTTTTGCGGCCTGACAAAGCTTGCTGCGGTTGGCCACACCCACCCATGGTGCTCGACCGTCAAGGAGTGGCCGGGGCTGAAAACTCTGCCATCGGTATCACTCGCAGATTGAGCTCAACGGGTTGTTTGAGTTCTTCCTCTAAAAGGGCTTGAGACTGTCTGACCACCGCCGGAGTAATTGAGTTGGCTGGAGCCACCAATTCGAGGTTAATAGTAAGCACACCATCAGACTCTACAAGGTTAAACGTTTGTAGTCTGGCCTCCTCAGGGAGGGGCAGCTCATTTCGCACCAGATAGCTGACCCGCTCGCGGGAGTTAGACTGCACCAACAGCTGATTGAGCGAAAGTCCCAGGGGAATGCCAATTACCACCATCATCAGCGCCGACACCACAATGCCGCCCTGAGCCCGCTCTAGGGTGCCGTAGCGCTGTCCCAAAAAGACTAAAATGCCGCTGAAGACAATCCCGATCAGGTTGGTGATAAACAGCAGGCTAGCACCCCAAAAAACCGATGAATTGAATTGGGCCAGGCCAATGCCGATGACGCTCAGGGGCGGCACCAATGCCACTGCGATCGCCACTCCCGGAAAGGCATCGGCAATGTGCCTACGCGATTTTGCATAGGCTCCGGCAGCCCCCGCCGCCATCGCCACCATCAGATCGAGGAGGGTGGGCTCAGTCCGCGCCAAAATTTCGTCGGTCAAAACCTGGAGGCCAATCACCTTTGTTATCACCGCCGCGCTTAAGATAGTGGCGAAGGTACCCCAGAGCAAGGTCAGGCCCGCTCGCTTCATCAGGCGCCGATTTGAAACGGCGATCGCATAGGCAATGCCAATAATTGGCCCCATCAGCGGTGCAATAATCATCGCCCCGATCACGGTTGCAGTGCTGCCCGCCAGGAGTCCCAGGGTCGAAATTACCCCCGATAGCGTCAGCATCACAAAGAAGCTGAACGACGGCACCGATTCACGCCACAGCAGTCGATTGAGGCTGGCCACCGTGGCTGGTTTGCGGTGCAGCCAATGCCAATCGCCGCTGTTGCTGAGCCACAGCTTGCGCTTCTGCCGCCGCAGGCGGGCCAAAACCTTTAGAAAGGGTCGCTGCTGAAAAAACTGACGCCACTGAGCCATCTCTAGTTACAACCCTGGAGAGTTCAGCCTATTCCTAGCATTCGACTGCGCTCCAGCGCTCTAGCTTTAGATAGGTCTTTGGCCCCCATGGGTCACAGCCCCGACAGCCTGACTTTGTAGGGGATCTCTTCGATCGGGAGCTGCTCGCTATCCCAGTCGGCGTAGCGGAGCTGGAGGCGCTTCTCCCCGGCGTATCCCACCAGCTGACCGCTGTAGTGTTTGGCCTCGGTGCCCAGGCCTTGAATGCGGATGGTGCCGTTAAACACCGTGGCTCGGGCCAGATAGATCACCAGGTCATCTCGGGAGGGCCGATTTACCGTGGTGCTGGCGGTGAGGTGGCCCAGACCACGCTCATCCATCTCCTGGGCCAGGGCCATGGCCGTATTGCGAATGCCGCGAATTGCCACGATCGCCGCCGCCACCGCCATGGTGATATCCACGCCCTCGTCGGTCAAGATGCGCTGGTTCGACAAAAACTGAAAGTTGCGCTCGCCCAGGTCACTGCGAATGCGGCGGTGGATCAGATTCTCGGACTGAAAGTGGCTCAGCGCCCCCACGATCGCACCGCAGGCCGCCCGAGGTTCGCGCCAGGGCGACTCGCGGGTTTTGCCGTAGACCTGCTTGCCGTCTTCTTGAATGCGGCCCACATGGGTCTTGAGGTCGATCGCCACCAGGGAAATCGACTGGGGGTTGCCGGTGTAGATCCGCTGCTTCAGCGTTTCGTCCAGCTCGTGGGCGACGGTGACGTGGGCCAGAGTAGCGCCATTGTCGGTGCCGCCCCCGGCGGGGAAAAACGCCTCCAGCTTGAGTTCACCAATCTCTGACAGAGTGGCAAATCGGGAGGCGACGACATCGCGGTAGCGCTTGGTAGCCTCGCCTTGGTGAATGCGATCGCCACAGTTGGTATAGGCCAGGGTGGTCACGGCGCTGGGCAAACTCATATCGGCCCCGCAGGCTCCCATATCCGTAGGGCTGGCCCCAGCAAATTGCAGCTCGTCGCGCAGCAATTGCAGACCTTTGATCAGCGCGTAGCGATCGCTGACCAGCTCATTCAAATAGTTGTGGTAGGCGTTGCGCTCCATGCCAAAGCTGGCCGGGAGCCGCCAAAACTGTTCAATCCGCGCCTGGCTGGGGGCCGCATCAAAAGGCAACGTCATCACCAAACACCCCTCCGGGTAACGTGGCACGCCCTAAATCATGCCACAGCATCCCCCCATCCCCCTAT
>NZ_JADEWX010000321.1 GCF_015207395.1 Nodosilinea sp. LEGE 07088 | reverse complement strand
CATCACCCCTATGAACTCCCCCACTATTGCCCTCCTGGGCAACCCCAACTGCGGCAAAACAACCCTGTTTAATGCTCTCACCGGAGCCCATCAGCAGGTAGGCAACTGGCCCGGCGTCACCGTCGATCGCAAGGAGGGCCGCTATCGCCATGGTGAGCAGACGGTTACCGTCGTCGATTTACCCGGTATCTATGCCCTGGATGCGGAAGCAGAGGGCAGTGTTGACGAGGCGATCGCCCGCGACTATTTGCTGTCAGGTGCTGCCCAGGTGGTGGTGGATATTGTTGACGCCTCAAACCTGGAGCGCAACCTCTACCTCACCACCCAGGTTTTAGAGATGGGGCTACCCCTGGTAGTGGCCCTGAATATGACCGACGTGGCCCAGGAGCACGGTACTCACGTTAACCCCAAGCTGCTGTCAGAACGACTCGGTTGCCCGGTCGTTGCCATGGTCGCGGCCAAAGGACAGGGGGTTGAGGATCTAAAGCTTTGCTTGAACGAGTTTTTGCAGGCTCCCTATCGACCTCGGACCCAGGTGGTTTACCCAACGGTGATTGAAGAATCCCTATCGGTGCTGACCCCCGCGATCGCAGGATCTAGCCATCCCACCCCCCGCGATCGCTGGACGGCCCTGAAATTGCTGGAGTACGACGACAGCCACAGTCCTCAACTTTCGGGCGATCTGGTGCAGCAGGTGGCGGAACAGCGCCATCGCATTCACCAGGTCTTGGGCGAAGACATCGATATCGCCGTGGCCGATAGCCGCTACAGCTACGCCCATCGCCTGGTCAACGACGTGGCCAATCGGCCCCGGCAGGTCAGCGTCACCAAATCTGACCAGATTGATCAGATTGTGCTGAACCGCTGGCTGGGTATTCCCATTTTCTTGGGGGTGATGTATCTGCTGTTTATGTTTGCCATCAACGTGGGCGGTGCCTTGATCGACTTTTTCGACATTCTGTTTGGCACCATTTTTGTCGATGGTTTAGGCCACGTTCTAACCGCCATCGGCCTGCCGGATTTAGTCACGGTGGTGCTGGCCAATGGCATGGGCGGCGGCATTCAAACCGTGGCCACCTTCATTCCAGTGATCGCCTGTCTGTTCTTGTTCATGGCGGTTCTGGAAGACAGCGGCTATATGGCCCGCGCCGCCTTTGTGATGGATCGCTTTATGCGGTTTGTGGGACTACCCGGCAAATCCTTTGTGCCCATGCTGGTGGGGTTTGGCTGCAACGTACCGGCGATCATGGCCACCCGCACCCTGGAGAGTCGCCGCGATCGCATCCTCACCATTCTGATGAACCCCTTCATGTCCTGCGGGGCGCGGTTGCCGGTTTATGCCCTGTTCGCCGCCGCCTTCTTCCCCAGGGCTGGGCAAAACATCGTGTTTTTGCTGTACCTGGTGGGCATGGGCATGGCGATCGTCACCGGCCTGATCATGAAGTACACCCTGCTCAAGGGAGAAGCCGCTCCCTTTGTGATGGAGCTACCCACCTACCACCTGCCCACCCTCAAGGGGGTACTGATTCGTACCTGGGAACGGCTCAAAAGCTTTGTGATCCGAGCCGGGCGGGTGATTGTCGTGATGGTGATGGTGCTGAGTCTGCTCAACTCCATCGGCACCGATGGCTCCATCGGCAACGAAGATAGCGAAAATTCTATTCTCAGCTCCGTCAGTCAAAGCATTACACCGGTCTTCGCCCCCATGGGTATCAGCCAGGAGAACTGGCCCGCCACCGTCGGCATCTTTACCGGGGTATTTGCTAAAGAGGCTGTCGTTGGCACCCTTGACTCGCTCTATAGCCAGCTCGCTCGGGATGAAGCCCTGGCTGCCGGAGTAGACCTGGGCGACGATGGCTTTGACTTCTTCGGCAGCATCGGTGCAGCCTTTGCTTCTATCCCCGCCAACCTGGCTGCCCTCCCCGGTACTCTGCTCGACCCCCTTGGCCTCTCCATCGGTGATGTCAGCGACCTGGATGCCGCCGCCGAAGAGCAGGCCGTCACCCACACCACCTTCGGCCAAATGGCGCTGCGCTTCGATGGTCGGGTGGGGGCTTTCGCCTACCTGCTGTTTGTGCTGATGTACTTTCCCTGCGTGGCAGCGATGGGAGCTGTCTACCGAGAAACCAACGCCGGTTGGACCGCCTTCGTTGGCCTCTGGACTACAGCCCTCGCCTACTGGAGCGCTGTGATGTACTACCAGGCGATGACCTTCTCCCGCCATCCCGCTAGTTCCACCGCCTGGATAATTGGGCTGATGGGGGTTGCGATCGCCACTGTTCTCCTGATGCGCTATTCCCGACCGGCCCGGCGCAGGCGATCGCTGCTGCTGGAGGGGTGATGGGGTAAAGGATCTATAAATATCACTCATCCACTCCCCGCCCACTCATCCACTCCCCCACTCCCCATGCTCACTACCCTCCAGACCTATATAGCTGCCCACGGTACGGTCTCCATCGCCGATCTATCCCTGCATTTTCACACCGACAGCCAGGCGCTCAGACCCATGCTGGTAAAACTCAGCCGCAAAGGGCGCATTCGCGCTTTACCGATGCCGGAAAAATGTGCAGACTGCACCTGCTGCGATTTCAGCCAGCTGGAGTGTTACGAATGGGTTGCTCAACCAACCACGGTGCAGTTAAGTTCCTGCCCGCCAACAACTCTGCGGCCTCAGTCGGCCAACTGTTCCTAACACCCAGCACCGGTCACCCTCAGCCAGGGTGACCATCTTTTTGCCAAACAGTACTCAGGTCACCCCTGGGCCTAGCCCCTGTCCGCCGGTATCAATTCCCTAGCCGCCAAACCCCTTACCCGTCATCACCTTCACCCACACCAGCAATTCTCCCCCGCAGCCCCCCGCTGCCAGGTACTTGCCCTGGGGCGACCAGGCGAGGGTCGAAAAACCACTCGATGCCTCTTCAAGAATTTGGGTTGCCTGGGTAGCCTTTTGCCATAGACAGACCCAGCCATCCTCGGAAGCAGAGGCTAGCAGGGTTGACTGAGGCTGAAACGCCACCGCTGTTACTTAATACCAATGCCCAAGCTATCAGGCACTTTTACATTGCCAAGGGTTCAACCGCCGAAGTCCTGACCCAAGGAATCATTGCCCGAGAAATTGGCTACCTCAGCCCGGCTCAATACGAACATCTTGAGGAAGAGTGCACGGCCATTGCCAGTATGCTCAGACGCC
>NZ_JADEWX010000320.1 GCF_015207395.1 Nodosilinea sp. LEGE 07088 | reverse complement strand
ATATGCGCTCGGTCACGCGTCCGATAGGGAACTGTCTGAGCCTCCCGAAGTTCACTTAACGTGCGGTCTTCTTCCTCGGTCAAAATGATGCGTAATGGGGCGGGCATTTGAGGGCACTCTGGCTACCCTGCTATCTTACATTTAATCTCAACTGCCTACTTAGCGACCTTTGCCCTAACGGGGTTAGGAGGTTTGCTTCAGGCGTCACCTCGTTGGCAAACCCTAGGCTAAGGCTGCCCCTGCCCCTGGAGCTTGTCTCCAGGCTAGGGGTATGTGCTCCCTACACTTTGCTGGAGATATGCCCATGCTCAATCAAGTTCTAGGCCGTTGTTCTACCTATTTAGCGTTGTTTACCGTCTGTGCCGGAGCGCTGATGGTGAGTAGTTTGGCCGTAGCGCAAATCAAGCCCATAAAACCCGTTGCTACTATCCAGTCGTCGGGGTTAGAAAGCCTGAGTCTCAGCTTTACTCAGATGCAGGCCCTAGAAAATGTCGTTGAGGCCCATCAGGCCAGTTTTGAGGCTTTGCTGACCCCGGCCCAGCTAACTCGGCTCAATGCTCTGCGGGCCAACTATCAGGATGCACCCACCCTTAACCCAGACGTAGATCCCATCGATCAACTGCATCTCAGCCCTGCCCAACAGGACGAGCTTACGGCCCTGCGCACGCTTTTAATGGCCCAGTTTGAGGCTATTTTGACCCTCCAGCAGCTTCAGCAGCTCGAAACCATGGGGCTCATCGTGCCGATTGGCGAAGGCCAGTAGGACAAATCTCCCAGCCCAGAAGGCGACAATTGACCTGCTGAGTTTAGGAGATTTGCTTCAGGCCCCAGCAGAGACTTGGCCCCTAGGATCGGGCTATACCCAACCGGGTTGGTTGTGTGTTCCACTGTTGATCACTATGGAGAGATTGCGTTATGCCCAATTTGTTGGCTAATCGATAGCCTCTAGGATGGCACCCTCGGGTGCATTGACTACTTTTCACTCCCTAACTATCGCTCCTAGCTTTCCTTAGCCTCTACCTCGAGGGCAAGGGAAGCTTTTTTCACTACGGCTGAAGATTAGGACTATTCTCCCACCCCAGAGAGCGACATTTGCCCTAGTGCGTTTGAGAGGTTTGCTTCAGGTGTTACCGCCCATCCTCCCCCTAGGATGGGCCTATCCCACGGGTTCAGTTCAAGCCCTTGAGCATCACCCTGAACCCATGGAGTTTGCGTTCCATCCTCATATTTGGAGATGTCAAATGACCCTTAAAGTTGTAATACGAACAGCGTCTCGATTACTGCTGGTGAGCATCGGCGTCGGTACCTTGCTGATCACCACCCCCCCATTGGCGCTGGGGCAGCCCGCTGGGGCCCCAAACCGAGAGGCTATCCGTTCCTTAAACCTGAGCCGGTCACAGATGCGGCAGCTGCGCAGCATCGTACAGGGCTATCAATCTAGCCTGGAGGGTATTTTGACCTCATCCCAACGGCAGCAGCTTGAGGATCTCCAGGCGGCCCAGCTCGATCAGCCCGCGTCGGACTCGCCTCCGGATTTGGTGGCTCAGCTTAACCTGAGTGCCGATCAGCAAAGCCAGCTAGAGACTATCCAGGCCAGCATGGCGGAAGAGTTAAAGACCGTTTTGTCGCCAGAGCAGTTTGAGCAGGCGCAGCAGCTGGGCTTCCCTGGCCTGTAATCTGCAGCGGTTCACTCACCTTATTTCCTAAGTTTCACTCCACACCGCTCCTCTTGGTGCCATACCCATGGGATCGAGAGGGGCTTTCTTCTTTTCGCACCGCCACAACCGTCCTGGATGGTTTTGATATGAAAATCGATCTCGATCACTATTCGGCTCCATCCCGCCCGAGCGCCGGGGCGACCCCAGCCCAGCCAGCGGCTGGGCGGCCAAAACCTCGTCGCCGCTGGGGTCTGACCTGGGCGATCGCCAGCATCGGGCTGCTGGGGCTAGGGGTGCTGGTCGGCCCCAGGCTGCTACGGCCCCCCAGCGACACCCGCGAACAATCGTTAGCAGCCCTTACCCAACCCGTTGAAACTACCGCGCTGACGGTGCGGGTCGAGGGCACCGGCAGCGTGGTGGCCAAAGACACCGTCAACCTCAGCCCCAAAACCGCAGGACGGCTGGAGATTTTATACGGCGAACAGGGCGACCCGGTGCAGGCCGGCCAGGTGCTAGCCCAGATGGAAGTAGGCACCCTCACCGACGAGCTGAAGCAAAACCAGGCCCAGCTGGCCCAGGCCGCCGCCGACTACGCCAGGGTTGTAGCGGGCAACCGAGCTGAGGCGATTCGGCGGGCCGAAGCTGAGGTGGCCTCGGCAAAATCCCAGGTCACCCTGACCGTTATGCAGCTAGCCCGCTACCGGGAGCTGGCGGCCCGCGGGGCAATTTCCCAGAATGACCTTGACCAGTACGTTAACCAAGCCAGTGGCGCCGAGGCCAGCTTGAAGCAGGCCCAGGCCCAGCTCGAAGAAACCGCCAGCGGCTCTCGCCCTGAAGAGATTACCGCCGCCGCCGCCGCCGTGGATGCCGCCAAGGCCCAGGTCGCCGCGATTGAAACTCAAATTAACGAAGCCACCATCCGCGCCCCCTTTGCCGGGGTGATTACCCAAATCTACGCCACCGTCGGCGCGATTGTTACCCCCACCACATCGGCGTCAGCCACGGCCTCCGCCACCTCCAGCTCAATTTTGGCCATCTCCTCGGGGCTAGAGGTGGAGGTGGATGTTTCTGAGGCCAACATTGCCCAGGTCAGGGTTGGCCAGGCGGTGGAGATCGTCGCCGATGCCTTTCCACAGGCGGTGTTTACGGGCCGGGTCAAGCGCATCGCCCCCGAGGCCGTGGTGGAAAACAACGTGACGGTGTTTCAGGTGGTGGTCACGCCGCTCACCGGCCTCGACCAGCTCAAGTCGGGCATGACGGTGGACGCCACCTTCATCGGCGAAACGATATCGAACGCGCTGATGGTGCCGACCGTCGCCATTGCCACCCAGGCCGGTCAACTGGGGGTACAGGTCGCCGACGACCAGGGCAATCCGGTGTTTAAGCCCGTCACCGTGGGGCTGACCCAGGACAGCAAAACCCAGGTCTTAACTGGGCTAGAGGCCCACGATCGGGTGTTTCTAGATCTGCCGGAGGAGGGGCGTAAATCGGTGGCTTTTCCTCCCTGACCCACCCCGACCCCTCCCAGGAGGAG
>NZ_JADEWX010000319.1 GCF_015207395.1 Nodosilinea sp. LEGE 07088 | reverse complement strand
GGGGGCGAGGGGGCGGCTTCAACCTTGGTCAGCAGCGATAGGGATTGCTGAACGGCGAAATCACACCATATCGAGGGTTTTGCCCATTAGCTTGCGAAATTCCAGCATGGCGGTGTAAGTCGGCAGCACAAACACCGTATCGCCAGACTTGGCCTGGGCAAAGGATAGATCAATGGCTTGGTGAATCGATTCCTCAGCCGGAATGGGGCTGGCAGATTTATCCAGGGCATACTTCAGCCGCACGGCCATATCCTTGGCGCGAATGCCGGTGCAGAGCACCCAGTCGATGTCGGCCTGGTTGAGCCGCTCTAGCTCGCTATCCCACAGCCAGGAGACATCCCTACTGTCGGCGGTATTGTCGTTGATCGCCAATATCAGCTTCAAAGCAGGAATATTGCGCAGCAGCTCCAGGCTGAGGCTAAAGCTGGCTGGGTTCTTGACCAGCAGCAGCCGGTAGTTGACCTGTTTGTCGCCCTGGTGCCGAGCCAGAATTTCGCCCCGGCCAAAGGCCGGCCTAAAGGTCTTGAGCCCAGCCACAGCGGTATGCTCATCTATCCCCAAAAGGCTGGCAATGCCAATAGCGGTGAGGGCGTTGTAAACATGGAAGAATCCGGGTGAAACGGTTTTGGCCTGGGGAATATGCACCGCCTCACCCTCAATTTGGCCCTGGATGGCAAAGTCGGTGGTGAGGTCTGGGTTGATGTGAATGTCGATCGCCTCTAGCCCCTGGCTGTGGATATCTCGCCGGTTGAGCTTGCCCTCGTAGGGCAAAAAACGGGCGTACTCTGGGGCCAACGACACAAAGTAGGTGGCGTTGCCCAGCCCCTGGGTGAGGCGGGCGGTGCGGGGGTCATCGCCGTTGACCACGACAGCAGCCGTGGGGCACTGGGCAATGCCATCGCGAATCAGCTTCTCAGTGTGATCAATTTCGCCGTAGGCATCGAGTTGGTCGCGGTAGAGATTGGTGACGGCAATAACAGTGGGTTTAATCAAGCTGGCGATGCGGGGTAGGGTCGCCTCCTCAACCTCAAGCACCGCATGGGTAAAGTCGAGGCGGCCCAGGGGGCTGCTCTGCTTGAGCAACTCTGACAAAATCCCCTGGCTCAGGTTGGCCCCGGCTTTGTTGCGCAGCACCTTGGCCCCCGCTAGCTGATCGAGGATGGCGCTCAGCATCGTCTGGCTGGTGGTTTTGCCGTTGGTGCCGGTGATCGCTACGACGGTCGGAATTTGGCTCACTAGGGCTTCTAATACAAAGGGAAAGTAGCGCCCGACCAGATATCCTGGCAGCGCCGTCCCGGAGCCTCGCCCAGAGGCCCGCAGGGCCAGGGTCAGCAGCTTGGCAAAGGCGACAATTGGAATCAGCAGCAGTTGGTTCATGGCAGGGGCAACGCTACCTAGCAGCAACAATATGTTGCAAAGCGTACCAGAGTCTCTGATTCGGTGGATGGGTAAGGCGGCGGATGGGTGAGCGAGTACGGCCATCGGCCAGTCAGACAATCGAGGTCAGACCCGGTCGATGTTGTCGGCTAGGCGATCGCCTAGAAGTCTCTTATAGGTGGGGTCTTGGGTGCCGAGGAGTCGATCCCAAAAGGTAAAATAAAGCCCGTAATGAACGGTGTACTTGAGGTGATGGATAGAGTGGTGAGCCGGGCCAATCAACCAGGAGCCGAGCCAGTGGTGAGGAAAGATAGCTGGTAATCGATCTGGCCCCAAATGGTTGAGGACAGCCCACACCGTCATGGTGGTGAGTACCGCAATCACGGTGATGAAATGCAGCGGCAGCACACAGACAATGCCCACTAAAAAGATTGCCTGGACAACAGCTTCTAGGGGGTCAAAGGCAAAGGATGTCCAGGGAGTCGGGTAGCGCGATCGATGGTGACCCCGGTGTAAGCAACCAAATAACCTCGGGTGATGAAACAGTCGGTGGGTAAAGTAAAAGTAGGTGTCTTGCAGCACTAATACTGCACCGTAGCTGATCCCCAAATACCACAGCCCATAGTCGTTAGGGTCGATGTATAGACGCATGATGCCCTCTCGGTAGGCGCAGAGCACAAAAGCGGCGGCTAGGGCGAATATCAACGCCGAGAGGGTAGAGAGTTTAATGTCGTGGCGAATCGTTGTCCAGGACGGAGCTTGATGGAGCATCCTAGGATTAATAAACGACTGACTCATCGACGAATAAAAGAACCAATAGGTGGCCCCCGCCACCAGAAAATAGCGACCCAGGATAATTCCTAAAAAAGCAATGCTATAAAACCCAAAGGAGTGCTCTCTCAAGTCGATTTAGATCCTCATTGGGGTTTTTGGAGGGCGGCAGGATCCGCCTAGGGTAGGACAACGGCATTCTACCCTGTGCCTGCGCTCTATAATATCTATCCAGAAGAGTAACTATGAACGCAGGCAAGACCGTCGTCTGGCTGATTGGAGGAACGGGGGAAGCGGTGACGTTAGCCCACCAGCTCGCGTCGTCAGGCATTGCTTGCCTAGTAACAATAACCACCACCACCGCCCGGCAAGCCTATGGGGAACAGCCTGATTTAACCGTGAGGGTGGGGAGGGTGGATGCTTCTGCTCTGGGAGAATTTATCATCGCCCAGAGGGTCGGCGCGGTGCTGGATGCATCCCACCCGTTTGCGGTGGAGATTTCGCGGGGTGCGATCGCCGCTGCCCAAGGCCTCAATATCCCCTACTGGCGCTACGAGCGACCTGAGCTAGAGACCCCCTCGGGGAGTGGACTGATTCAATATCTGCCAGGCCTGGAGGCGGTTTTAACTCCAGAGGTTTTGGCCGGAGAGCGGGTTTTGCTCACCCTCGGCTATCGCTGGCTGCATCACTTTACCCCCTGGCAACGCCAGGCCACGCTATTCGCTCGCATTCTGCCCTCAACCCTAGCCCTAGAGGCCGCGCTATCGGCGGGGTTTACGAGCGATCGCCTGATTGCCCTGCGCCCTCCCGTTGGCCCAGAGCTAGAGGCCGCCCTCTGGCAGCAGTGGCAGATTACCCGCGTCATTACCAAGGCCTCGGGTGCCCCCGGTGGCGAGGACACCAAACGGGCGATCGCCCAGCAGCTTGGCATTTCTTTGCGGATATTGAATCGACCCCAGCTCAACTATCCCGTGGTGTGCCGCAGCCAGCCCGAGGCCCTAGCGCGATGCCAAGCCTGGTGGCAATCCTCCCCCCATCCCACCTGAGTTCTCCCC
>NZ_JADEWX010000318.1 GCF_015207395.1 Nodosilinea sp. LEGE 07088 | reverse complement strand
TGGTTTGGTAGGATGCAGGAAACATATTGGTTTAGGGGAGCTGCACTGAGGCTCCCTATTTTTTGTCCCCTTTATTGTCTCAAAGCCCTGTACCGCATGACGTTGAGTACCCTTGTCACCCGTTAAGGCCGGCGGCCATGCCTTCGATCACGCCTGCGTAGTCGTTGGCGTAGAAAGCATTGACTTTACGGCCAATGCTTTCTTCCAGGGCCGCCACAAAAGGATCCCACTTGGGCTGCAGCGCTTCTTGGGATTCGGTGGACAGGATACCAAAATCGATTTCGCTAATCTCTGGCGCACAAACTTCGCCATCCGCCGCAGAGGTAGACCCAGCATCGGCGGTGGGATTGCTGGTGTCGGTGCTACAGCCAACTACCGCCGTTGCACTCAGCAGACCAGCCGTTAACAGGGCCGTAGATTTTTGGGCAAAACGAGTCAACATGGTTTCCCTCAAGAGCTTTAATAAACGACTGAATTCACTAGACCGATGGATGTGTGAGCAACAAAACCTGGCGTGGCAGCCTAACGCACCAGCGACTCCCCGTGACCGCTGACGACCAATTCCTGAGCCGCTGCACCGTAAATGTCATCTAGGCGACGGTCATCGAGCTGGAGGGTGGGGCCGTCAAAGTGAACTTCTCCATCCCGTAGCGCTACAGAGCGATCGAAATAGTGGCGCACCATCTGCACCTGGTGCAGCGAGGTAATCACCGTAATGCCCCACTCCCGGTTGAGCTGTACGAGCATTTCCATTACCCGCCGGGCCGACTCGGGGTCTAGGGAGGCAATGGGCTCATCGGCCAGAATGATCTTGGCTCCCTGCATCAGGCAACGGGCGATCGCCACCCGCTGCTGCTGCCCCCCCGATAGGGTTGAGGCCCGCTTGTAGGCCTGGTCTAAAATTCCAACCTGTTCGAGAGCAGAGAGGGCCCGCAACTTTTCTTCCTGGCTAAACCAGCGACCTAGGGCTCGCCCCGTAGACACCTGAGAGAGGTAGCCTGCCAACACGTTATCGAGCACAGATAGCCGATTAACTAGGTTGAACTGCTGAAAAATAAATCCAATCTGACTCCTGAGCTGGCGCACCTTGGAGTGCAAGTGGCCATCAGACTGAAGCAAGGAACCGAAGACAGCAACCTGGCCCCTATCGGCCTGCTGCAAGCCGTTGATATTTCTCAATAGGGTAGATTTGCCCGAGCCTGAAGCACCGACTAGCGCGACCATTTCGCCGTCGTTAACCGACAGCGAGACACCCCTGAGCGCTAACTTATGTTTGAAAGTTTTGGTTAAGCTGGTTACCTCCACCGCAACAGACTCGGTCGCAGCAGACTCGATATGACGGTGCGAACTCTCTGTAAAAGACACCTGTGCTTCCATGAAATATACCTGTGACCAACGAAAACCGCGCCAAAAAAGGTTTTAATGGCACTAAAAATAGCTAAACGCTGGTTAGTTAGCGTTCAGGATGCTAATCAAAAGCATTGTTAAGGATCTAGTTTAAGAAAGACCTCTCCTTAGCCTAATTTTCCTTTAAGGAGTTATTAAGGCTGTGGATTTGGCTGATTTTTATGGATGTCTGTGGTGTTCAGGGTTTGCGGAATGGTTGGCGAAATTAATGTTGTCTGCCAGTAGTTTGAATCGAAATGGTACCAATTGCTATTGCTCAGAGGAGCTCAACCCCGCCAGCGCTGTCGAGCTTTGAGTCTAAGCGAGATCATGACGATGCGCTTTAATCTGGCTATGATGGGCCTAACTAGTTATATCCCTGGCTATGACAGTCGCAAAGTTTAATGAGAAAGTAAGCCTCTCTTGGCCAGAACGCTTGAGGATGATAGATACCCTCAACCGATTACCCCTAACCCAGCAACTGATCATAGAGGCTGCTCTGGGCTTCCCTTCTGAGATCAGGCTAGACCTTGAGGCCCAGCCTGGGCTGCGAACCAGTGTCTTAATCGGGTGTCTGGAAGGAGCAAGTTGGCCAGGGCATCTAGGACCATTATTTGATGTTCTGACTGAGATGGAAATAGATCCACTTCACCGTTCTGCCTCTGCTGACGGTAGCAAGTGGCAACATCTCAGTACGTTCAAGGTTCGACTAGAGGGAGACTTGAACCAATTAGGCATTGATGGCCTTAGAGCCCTCCTGGCAGAGCTTCAAAAGCTGGCTCAAGACCCTTCTGTTGAAGTAAAAGGAGTGCGGGCAGAGAGCATTGAAGTCGAACTGCAAGGCTCGGCTGAGGCCTTAGAGCGTCTCAGGAGCTTGCTAGGTAGTGGTGAGGTGACCCAGATTTTAGGTCTAAGGGTCGAAGACACGACTCCTGTGGAACAAATGGGTGTACCAAAAGGGCTTGACCTCAGCTGGGCCAATCTCTGTGGGGCCGACCTCACTGAGGTCAGCCTCAGCTGGGCCGATCTCCGTAAGGCTAATCTCAGCAGAGCCAATCTCCGCAGGGCTAACTTCAGCGGCGCCAATCTTGGCATGGCAGACCTCAGCGGGGCAAACCTCCGCAGGGCCAATCTCAGCGTAGCCACCCTTCTGGGGGCCAACCTCAGTGTTGCGAACCTTCGGGAGGCTGACCTCAGCATGGCCAACTTTCGGGGGGCCAACCTCAGCGTGGCCAATCTCCGAGAGGCCGACCTCAGCATGGCTAACCTCTGCAGAACCAACCTCAGCGGGGCCGATCTCAGCGGGGTCGATCTCTACAGGGCCAACCTCAGCGGGGCCGATCTCAATGTGGCCAACCTCAGCGGGGTCAATCTCCGCAGGGCTAACCTCAGCGGGGCCAACCTGAGCGGGGCCAACCTGAGTCGGACCGACCTAGGCCGAGCTAATCTCAACGGAGCTACCTTCCGAGGGGTCAACCTCCGAGGGGTCAATCTTCGCAAGGCCAATCTGATCGGAGCAGTCTTTTGGGATAACTCAGATCTCACTGAGCTCGATAAAACCGACTTTCAAAGGCGCGGGGCTATATTTCAAGATATCCCTGCCCCTGATATGTTTAGCTCATTTGGGCATTAGCACTGTGATTGGGTTCTCTGCCGTGCTGATGTGGGCGACGCTGGCTTTGCTCACTGACCTAAGCGGCACGGTGCCCCCGTTTCAGCTGACGGCGATGGCGTTTACCGTGGCTTTCGCGATTGGGGTGGCGACTTGGGTGCGGGCCGGAGGCAGTGTGCTGGGACACCTGAAGTTACCCTGGGCAGTGTGGGGGC
>NZ_JADEWX010000317.1 GCF_015207395.1 Nodosilinea sp. LEGE 07088 | reverse complement strand
GGGGTGGGTAGATAGGTATCGGGTTTTGGGTTTTGGGTTTTGGGTCTTGGGTCTTGGGTTTTGGGTTTTGGGTCTTGGGTCTTGGGTTTTGGGTGTCCCTAGCACCTGACACCTGACACCCGGTACCTGACACCTAACACCCGGTACCTGACACCTAACTCCCCTCAACCTTCAGCGCCGCTGCCTCACCTTTTCTCAGGCTGAGTTTGTAGCCTCGCACTTCAATTTCGATCGGGTCGCCCATGGGTGCTTGGCGGGTGACCGTGAAATGGGTGCCGGGGGTGAGGCCCATCGACAGCAACTTCTCGCGATAGGCGCTATGCGCGTTTTCGTAGCCGACGATATGGCCGGATTGGCCTACCGCCAGGGCACCTAGTTGCAGGGGTTCTGGCATCGTCAAATCTCCATTTACAGGCTGTGCTGGCCGCTGGGTCGCTGTTGGCGATATCTCCCGTGGCATTGTCGTTACCAAAATTCGATGGGCTATACCTGCGCCCAAGCCAATGCGGCAGCCCTGAAAGCCGATGATCATAGAGCCGCTTTCGATGCGGCTGACGATGGTGATCTCGCTGCCCTGGGTGAGGCCCAGATCGGTGAGGCGACGTATCATACGGTGGCCCCCCTTGATGTTGACGATCCAGACGAGATCGCCGATGGTCATCATCGTCAGGGGCAATAGCGTCTCCCCAAAATTGGGGGACTGCGTAAAATCGCTATCTGGGACAGGGGGATCGCTTAAATCAGCGGTGCCTCCTACGAAGGTAATGTCTAGGGGCTCGGTCTCCCCTGTCGCGGGTGGGGCGGCGGTGTTGAGCGGGTTGAGGTCCATAGGGGCTCCAGTGTCACGGATAAGAGAAGCACTTTATCAGGAATATTTCTCATTTATCTGGGAAAAATAGCATCACTCGATCACTAGAAGGCGATCTTTTAATTGAGTGGCTTGGATAATTAATTAAGTGGCTTGGATCGGGCTACAATCTTGTTCGCTCAACGAATCCTAGCTGCCTGTATTAGGCTGAGCTAATCTAGATTCTGGGCACGGGCAGGGAGTGCTGCGTCTGGGGGGGGGGCGTGTAACGCTCGGTTTAGGCCAGGGGCTAAACGAAAACTACTAATGAAAAAAAATGTTATTAGCAATATCCCCTTGATACTGTGAAAACCCCAAGGCCGACGGGTTCTTAATTCAAACTTAAGGGTTGCCCCTGACTTAACCCGGATCATTCACAAAACCGGGAGCGGGTGGCTGTCATTCCCGTGGCCCCGGGAATGACATGCCTTTCAGCCATCTCATGAATAATGCAGGTTAAGGGTGAAGGTCCAAAACAAAACAGAGCCTGCATGGCAGCAGGCTCTGGGGAGTGTTCCCTTACCGCAGGAGGTTTGGCGCGATCGCTTCATGCCCTGGGAGTAGACCCAGCTAGGCCAAAGCCAGGGTGGACAAACTGAGCACAGGCATCACCGGAGAATCTAATGCGCCATTCGCTGAGGGGAGCCAGAGGTCTGCCTGGGCTCATGGTCCTGGCGTCTAGCCCTGCCCTCATGTCTCACAACTCCCACAGACGCCAAAAAATTCCAGCGTGTGGTAGTAAATCCGAAACGACCTGGTTTCTTGCAGCTGCGCCTCTAGTGCCTTTGCCGGGCAGGTCTCGACGGGCACTGAGACGCCGCACTGCAAGCAGGTGAGGTAATGGTGATCATGCTATACAGCGCTATACAGCGTTTCCCCCGTCAGCGTCACCCGGTGCTGCACCAGCCCCAGCAGCTTCAGCGCATCTAAGGCGCGGTAGATGGTCGCTAAACCGATGGGCTGCTGGCGGCGCATCACGCCATAAAGCGCCTGGGCCGACAACGGCTGGGGCTGACGTTGCAGAGCCTCTAATACCGACTGCTGCCCTGCGGTTAAGCGCGGTTTTGGCGGCCCCCCTGAGGCGGCTTCAACAAAATTTTCAGCCTCTTTTTTCAAACTCATGGTCGCGATCCACAGCAAGATAGGGTAGGATGCATTGGAATGATAATCATTATCATATTGCATTGCCATGGTTCTGTCTCCCTCCCCCTCTGAAGCGGCTGCAATCGCAGGTGATTTAGTTGTCCAGCCCTCGCCAGCCTCATCTGCGGTGCTGCCCCTGGCGCATCGTCCCCGCCGCCTACGCCGCACCGAGGGGCTACGGCGCATGGTGCGCGAAACGGTGCTCACGGTCGCTGACCTGATCTACCCCATGTTTGTGATGGAGGGGAGAGGTCAGCGGCAGGAAGTGCCTTCCATGCCGGGCTGCTATCGCTATTCGCTAGATCTGCTGCTAGAAGAGATTCGGGAGGTAGTAGGGCTGGGAATTGGCGCGATCGCCCTCTTTCCCCTCATCCCCGACGCCCAAAAAGACAATGCGGGCACCGAAAGCTACAATCCCACCGGGCTGATTCCCCAAGCTGTACGCGCCATCAAGCAGGCCTTCCCTCAGCTGCTGGTAATTACCGATGTCGCCCTTGACCCCTACAGCAGCATGGGCCACGACGGCATTGTGGAAGACGGCGAAATTCTCAATGACGAAACCGTGGCGGTGCTGGTCAAGCAAGCCCTGGCCCACGCCGAAGCCGGAGCCGACATGGTTGCCCCCTCCGACATGATGGACGGCCGGATTGGGGCCATCCGCCAAGCTCTCGATGCCGAAGGCTGGATCAACGTCGGCATTCTCGCCTACTCGGCCAAGTACGCCTCTGCCTACTACGGCCCCTTCCGCGACGCTTTAGAAAGCGCTCCCAAGTTTGGCGACAAAAAGACCTACCAAATGGACCCCGCCAACGCCGCCGAAGCCCTAAAGGAAGTTGATCTCGACATTGCCGAAGGGGCCGACATTGTCATGGTCAAACCCGCCCTCGCCTACCTGGACATCATTCACCGCATCAAGCAGTACACCAATCTGCCCGTTGCCGCCTATAACGTCAGCGGCGAATACGCCATGGTCAAAGCCGCCGCCGCCCAGGGCTGGATCGATGAGCAGACCGTCATGCTTGAAACCCTGACCAGCATCAAACGCGCCGGAGCGGACGTGATTTTGACCTACTTCGCTAAGGAGGTGGCGAGGGTGTTGAGCGGTGAGCGGTGAGCGGGAAACGGTGAACGGGAAGCGGTGAGCGGTGAGCGGTTGTAAACCGTTTCTCCTTCCTCCCGCAAATCGCTTACTGTATGCCCCGCCTCCCCCTCAAACCCTAAACC